>JAGDMK010000179.1 GCA_017860635.1 Bacteroidota bacterium | reverse complement strand
TCATTCACGTACGCGGCGAACTTCATTGCGTGCGACAATTCTTCATTCCACTGTTGCGTGAGCCAGTGGGCAAAGCCGGGCAGGTTCACGGATTCGCAGTGCTGCGCCATGGCCAGGTAAAGATACGCAGACTGGATTTCGTTCTTGATCTGCTCGTTGATTGCATCCTGCATCGATTTGCTAAGCATTCGAAAGAGTCCCTGATTGTGAAGGTGGTGAGTACGTTGTATTAAATTACCAACAACGCGCCGAAAAGTCAATATTGCACCGTTCAACCCGGATTTACAACATTCGGCCCGGCCTGCATTCGACAGAGACTTTTGAGGAGGCAACGGGTATTTGCAGGTCGAAGGGGGTGTTAGTATCTTCAGAGTATGAAACGCTGGAAGTGCGCACTGTGGGCCGCCGGACTGGCATCGCTTCTCACACCTGGGTCTAAGGCCGGCCTGGCATCGGTTCTCACACCTGGTGCCGCAGCCGACGATGGCTGTTCGTCGAAAGGCCGGTATATCGCCCGGACGATGCAGGCGGCCTCCGCCGGAGACCAGCGGATCGACGTTTCGTACTACCGGCTGGATCTGCGCGTCGAAACCCAGACCAGCTCCCTCAGAGGCGCAGTGGACCTCGTGGCAGCCTCGCTTGTGGATTCGCTGGCTTCGGTCACTCTGGATCTCAGCTCTACGATGATCATCGACTCCGTACGCCAGCAAGCGTCCCTCCTTCCCCTGACCCGCTACCCATCCAGTTTCACGGTCCAACTCGCCCGGACCTATAGAAGAGGAGAGGCGTTCTCTCTGCGGGTATACTACCACGGGACCCCCGGCGCAACGGGATTCGGCAGCTTCGTGTTCGCCTCAATCCCGGAGGGAGCCTGGATCTGGTCTCTGAGCCAGCCGTACGGCGCGCGGGACTGGTGGCCGTGCAAGGACCATCCGCTCGATAAGGCTGATTCCGTTGACGTGGTAGTCACATGCGCAAACGGACTGAAGGCCGGCTCCAACGGACGCCTCGTGTCCGTCCGCGACAACGCAGACGGAACCTCCACGCACACCTGGGCGGAACGGTATCCGATTAGCACCTACCTCGTCTCGATTGCGATTGCGCCATACGTGGCATTCAGCAACTGGTACAAATACGGGCCGTCAGACTCCCTCGAGGTGCTGAACTACATCCTCCCCCAGCACCTGACCCAGGCTCAGGAGACGCTCCCCAAAACCGTCGATATGCTGCGCATATTCTCCGGTCTCTACGGACCGTACCCGTTTCTCAAGGAGAAGTACGGTCACAGCGAATTCGGATGGAGCGGCGCGATGGAGCACCAGACCATGACGTCCACATCGACGTTTGCTGAAGACGTCATTTCCCATGAGCTTGCGCACCAGTGGTTTGGAGACATGATCACCTGTCAGACCTGGCAGGAGCTCTGGCTGAACGAAGGATTCGCCACCTACAGCGAGGCGCTGTATCGCGAGGCGCAGTATGGCACCGACTACTATCGCGCGTTGATACGCTACCGGCTGTCGGATGCTCTTGCGGCACAGGGGTCTCTTTTTGTGATCGACACAACGAGCGTCTCCGCTCTCTTCGCCCGGAGCCGCGTCTACTCAAAGGGCGCATCGGTCCTGCACATGCTCAGGCACGTCATGGGCGACACGCTCTTTTTCCGCGCGCTCAGGACGTACGCCGGCGATCCCAGGTTCCGCTATGGCACCGCGCGCACGGCCGACTTTCAGGAGATCTGTGAGACCGCCTACGGAAGATCTCTGGGTTTCTTCTTCAACCAGTGGGTCTATGGGGAAAAGTACCCCCGGTATACGCTGCGGTGGGATGCAACCGGGGACGGATCACACTGGACGATTGAGGCCCGCCTGGATCAGGAAACAGGGACAGCAACGCCGCCGGTCTTTGTCATGCCGGTGGACATCCGGTTCAGCGGGGCCGGAGGGGACACGACTGTCGTCGTCTGGAATTCACGGAATTCCGAATCGTTCACCGTCACGCTGCCGTTCAAGCCCGAGCGTGCAGAAGTGGATCCCGAACAGTGGATCCTTCGCGAGGTCAGCAACCCCAATCCGACGCTGGCTGATGTTCCGATTCTGGAACAGAACTACCCCAATCCGTTCAATTGGGGAACTACGCTCGCCATTCAGAATCCCAGGAGAAGCCGCGTTTCTTTGACCATCCATAACATCCTCGGGCAACAGATCGCCAGCTTGCACAACGGTGTTCTGGAGCCCGGCGTTCACACATTTCAGTGGAGCCCCGGTGCGACGGGCTGGATACCCGAAGCCACACGCGATCGCCCGGTGGCCAGTGGTGTGTATTTTTGCCGTCTGGTTTCTGACGGGGCTCACATCACACGCAGCATGCTCTACATACGATAGTCCGTCGAAGAAAAGGTAATCTATCGAATGCGCGCACAAGGAACCGTTTGCATCACGGGTGCATCGTCGGGTATCGGCGAGTCCTTCGCCCGCCAATACGCTGCCCGGGGATATTCCCTCCTCCTCCACGGCCGTCGAAAGGAGAAGCTCGAAGCTCTGTGTGAGGAATTGAAGAGCCGGCACGGCATCGAGGCAGAGTTTGTACTTGCAGAGCTGTCACGCCCAGACGGTGTGCTTGCGCTGGAACAGAAGCTGCGGAGCATTCCGAATCTGGAAGTCCTCGTGAACAACGCCGGCTACGGATTGAGCACGAGTTTCACAAACGGGAGCATCGAAGCGCAGGAAGAGATGGTCCACACGCATGTCAATGCCACGATCCGGCTGACACATGCCGTCCTGCCCGGGATGCGTCGGCGCAACTCCGGCACGATTATCAATGTCTCATCCATCGCCGGTTTCCTGGTGGGCCCGAAGAGCGCCACATATTGCGCCACGAAAGGGTACATCACCAGCTTCACGGAATCTCTCTACCTCGAGCTCGCCGGTTCGGGCGTACGCCTGCAGGCCCTGTGTCCCGGGTACACGCGTTCCGACTTCCATGCGCGCATGGGCATGGACACGTCAGGCGAATTCTTCCGCCACTTCATGAGCGCTGACGATGTTGTGAAGGCATCCCTGAAGGCGATCGAGAAGGGAACGGTCGTCTGCATACCGGGTTTCCGGTACAAGCTCATCGCCCTTGCCGCGCGGTTCATACCCCGGAAGCTCTACTACTGGCTGGCCAACAGAACGCAGGGGACCAGACTGCGGCGCGTCGAGTAACCGGCGATGCAGTCCGGAGAGGAGTGGGGCCAGGGAGGACTACTCGTACTGCCCGGAGGGAGAAGGAGCTTGCTCACGCTCCTCCTCCCTCTTCCGGGCACTACAGACCTGCGGCCAACCTACTTGGTGGCCGGCGCGGGCGCCGCGGCGGGCTTCACAAATATCGAATCAGGCACGCCGGTGTTGACCGCGCACTTGTCCACTGTGATCGCAAACGACTGCCCCATCACGGTCTGCTCCATTTTCGAGGACATCAGATAGCCGCCGAAGTCTTTGTAGTCAGACAGGTCCGTGACTGTTTCGATCGCACCGCGGGGCGACTGGCGGACACTGACTTCACGCACCTTGAGAAAATCCTTCGTGTCGAAGTAGTGCCGCATCGGGCTTCCCGATGCACTGCTGAATGTCACCTCATAGCACTCCTTCCCCTTGATCTCCTTCGTTCCCGTCGCCTCGGCCTTGAGTCCGACATCCTTGTACTGGCTGTAGAGATCGATGGGCGATTCGAATTTCATCGCATCCAGCTGATCCCCTTCCAGGTCCTGCATACCCATCGGTGATGACGCCCATCCCTTCGTGCCGTCATACCCGGTCTTCTGAACCATCCCCATCATGGCCATTTCCTGGTAGAGTTTCGTCGGCGCCTTCTGAACGAGCTTGACCTTCATGTCCATGCCCTGAATCTTGCCGCTCATCTCGACCGTCCTGTCCTTCAGTGCTGCGTACTTCTCCTTCCCGCCTGTCCGCTCGATGTAGCGCCCGAAGATCTCATCGGCACTCAAGGCAGGAGCCGTTGTCGGTTTCTCGACCACCTTCTTCCCCTCTTCGTCATACAGCGTCACCGGTCCGAATGCGGCGAGCTTCTCTTTCACGTCCTTCGCAGAACCGACAACCGCAACAAGCATCTTGTCCGGCGTCAGGTATTGCCGGGCCACCCTCTGGACGTCTTTCGGGTTGACTGCGGCGACTCGCTGAAGATAGGTTTTGTAGTAGTCCTTCGGAAGATCGAATCGTTCCATCTCGATGGCATAGTTCGCCACGGTGCCGGCAGTTTCGAGACTCTGCACGAATCCGCCGCTCAGGGAATTCTTCGCACGGTCGAGTTCGGCTGCGGTCACCTCTTCGTCCCGTATCCTGTTGATTTCGGAGAAGATCTCTGTCAGCGCGCTGTCCGTGACGCTGTTCCGCACCGATGTGGATGCGGCAAATGCGCCGATCAGCTCGTCCGGCCCCATGGAGCTGTACGCGCCGTAGGTAAAGGAATGTTTCTCCCGGAGGTTCAGGAACAACCGGAACCCCCCTCCGCCAAGGATCGTATTCATAACCTTCACCGGCGTTACATCGGGAGACGTGCGCAGAAGCGGGACTCCCTGAGCAACGCGCATCACCGACTGGACAGAACTGGGGCGGTCCACGAGCGCTACAGTCCGCCCCGGCAGAGGCGCAACCGCGGGATAATTCGGCGTCGGGATCTTCCCTTTCTTCCATCCCCCGAAGTACTTGCCCACGAGCGAGACCACGTTCTTCTTGTCCACATCACCCACGACAGCCATGATCGCAGCGTTGGGCTTGAAGTATGTACCGTACAGTTTCCGGCACTGTGCGACGGTTGCACGCCCGACCGATGCCTCAGACTCCACTTCGCCATAGGGATGGGATTCTCCGTACAGGACTTTCTTGCGAACCACATCAACGATCGCGTCGGGTTCTGTCGCGCGCATTTTCAACGCCGACTGGGTCTGCATCACGAGTTTGGAGAGCTCATCCTTCGGGAATGACGGTCTGAGCGTGATATCGGCAAGCAAGGCCAGAATCTTCTCGGTGTGACGGGAAAGCCCGTTCGCGGATACCGACGTTCCCGAAGCGGAAATCTCAGCGCCGATCGCATCGATTTCCTCATCCAGCTGGTCTTTTGTCCGCTTCGTCGTTCCACACCGCATGAGCTGTCCCGTCAGATCCAGCGCGCCCACGGTCTCTTTTTCCAGAACGGGTTCGCGGTCGATCAGGAGACGAATCGTGACCGTCGGGAGTTCGGTATTCCGCACGATGATCACGCGCATGCCGTTCGGCATCGTGACCAGGTCGTACTCGGGAAATGACGCTGCCGGGGCAGGTCCGGGAGGGGGAATCTTGCTGCGGTCAAGCTGCGCAGCCGTTTCCCCTGCCAGAACGCAAAGGGCAGCAAGCACCAATACAGGTATTCGTTTCATGATCATGGCTCCTTACTGTCCTTGCACTTTGGGAAGATAGTACAGTACCGTCCGGCTCTCATTGCGCAGATACTGCTGCGCGACGCGCCGGACATCCTCACGCGTGACCTGCATGAACCTGTCGATCTCTCCGTTGATCAGATTCGCATCGCCGAAGAAGAGATAATAGTTCGCGAGCTGCATGGCCTTGCCCTGCACGGTGGAATTCTTCTGTATGAATTCCGACTCCCGCTGGTTGCGGATCTTCTGGAAGTCCTTCTCGCTGATCAGATCCTTCTGCACGCGGTCAATCTCTTCCTGAATCACTTTCTCCACTTCGGGGAGCGTGCGGCCGAAGTTGGCGATGGCGAACGCGATGAAGAGACCCGGGTCTTCCAGGCTCAGCGGAATAGCCTGCACGGCGAGTGCCAGCTTGTCTTTGTCCACCAGACGCTTGGTGAGGCGCGAGCTTTCGCCGCCCGACAGAAGCGTGGTCAGCATGCTGAGCGCGTAATAGTCTTTGGTCCCCTGCGCCGGCATGTGGTACGCAAGGATCACCGCCGGAAGCTGGATATTGTCGAACACCGTATCGCGGACTTCAGCCTTCTGGGGAGGCTCAACCTCTTTCGGGCGGAATATCTCACTGCTTCCGCGGGGAATGTCTCCGTAGTACTTCGTTACAAGCTCCTTTGTACGGGGAATGTCAATGTCACCTGCGATCGCCAGACATGCATTGTTCGGAACATAGAACGACTTGTAGAACTGGTAGAACTCATCGATCGCCGCTTTGTCAATGTACTGCACGGAGCCGATCGGCGTCCACCGGTACGGGTGGACCTTGAAGGAGTTCTCCATGGTCTTTTCGAGAAGCGATCCGTAGGGACGGTTGTCAAGGGACTGTTTCCGCTCTTCCTTTACGACACCCCGCTGCGTCTCTACCCCGACGGAATCCACTTTCAGCTGAAGCATCCGTTCCGATTCCATCCACATCGCAAGTTCGAGCTGGTTGGACGGCACCGTGATGAAGTACACCGTCTGGTCGAAGCTTGTGAACGCATTGAGATTCCCGCCCGCGTTTTGCACCATCTTCTGAAACTCGCCGCGGGGAATATGGGTGGATCCTTCGAACATGAGATGCTCGAAGAAGTGCGCAAATCCGGTCCGGTCGGGCAGCTCGTTCTTGGAGCCGACATGGTACGCCACGACCTGCGAAACGATAGGGGCAGACCGGTCCTGGTGAAGGATAACGTGCAGGCCATTGGGCAGGTCGAACTGTTCGAAACGGATGTTGACCTGTCCGAGCGCCAGCGTTGTCACCAGCACCAGCAAAATGAACACATGCAGGGTTTTCACACCAACCTCCTTACATAGTGAAGTATGCACGCAAGACTACCATCATGACCATGGGAAAAACCATTCTCATTCGCCGCCCGGCGCACGGAGTGTGTCGTTCCGGACAATCGTCGTGCGGTAACGGAAGAGCGTGAGCGGCGCGGAAGCACGGAGAGGGGCGGCAAGCGTGTCATAGGTTGCCTCCACTGACTCCATGACGCTCTGCCCCCTGCGCAC
>JAGDMK010000037.1 GCA_017860635.1 Bacteroidota bacterium | reverse complement strand
CGGGTCTCGATCCGGGTGACAGACCGGCTCAGTTCCATCTCCTTGGGCGATCGCGCGTCGTCCCCGAAGTGTCCCAGCACGCGCGTACGAATCGTCTTGCTCTTGCCCACGTAGAGAAGCTCACCCTGCGCTCCATAGAAGAGATAGACGCCGCTTGAGTCCGGCAGCACCCGCACGTCCGTGCGCTCGATGTGCGGCGGCAGTCGGGTATCGAGCTGGTAGCGTTCGATAATACTGCCCAGATCATGGCGGCGGTGCTCCGGATAGAGCCGCCGGGAGAGCTTCATCGTGCACAGACACCGGGGCGAGAAAGCGCGTCCGACGCGCGCGAACTCCTGTTTCAGAAATCCAACATCAAAGCGTGCGTTATGCGCGACGAAGATCGCCCCGTCCAGGAGTTCCGCAACCTCGCGGGAGATCTCGGAGAACAGCGGAGCGCCCCTGACGTCGCGGTTCCCGATCCCTGTCAATTGCTCGATCATCGGGTGGATGTAGCATTCCGGATCCACCAGCGATTCGTATGCCCTTACCACTCTGCCCTTCTCGACGCGGATCACGCCGATCTCAATAATACGGCCGTACGTGGCGCTCGTGCCGGTGGTTTCCAGGTCCACGATGGCCAGGGGACCGATCATGCGTGCCCCACGTGAATCACATCTTCCCCGAATTTCGCGCGCAGCACATCCACCGCCTTCAGCATCCGCTCGCGATGTTCATCCCGGTCAGAGAACCTGAAACTGAGCTGCTCCCCTGTCGTGAAATTGGAGAGGTGGACGCCCAGCAGGCGGACGGGGCGCCCGGTGTACAGATGCCGGAGCAGTTCGCAGGCGGCCCGGAAAACGACCGGGTCATCGTTCGTTTCTTCGATGGTCCGTGCCGCGGTGTGTGTGGAGAAGTCATGATACCGGATCTTCACCTGCACGGTCTGTGTCCGCCACTCCTTGCCCCTCAGAGTGCCGCAGACATCTTCCACCAGCAGGTGCAGTTCGTGCTCGAGTTCGGGAAGAGTGAGCAGGTCGTGCGAGAACGTCTCTTCCCGGCTGATGCTCTTGCGCGTCCACTGGGTGATCAGCTCCTCGCTCCCGCGGCCGTGCGCCACATCATAGAGCCAGACTCCGTGCGCGCCGATCAGCGTGGTCACGTCATCCATCGAAAGCCGCTGCATGTCGCGTATGGTCCGGATCCCGCGTGCCACGAGCCGGGCTTCGGTCTTTGTCCCCACGCCCGGAATCACGCCGATCGGGAGAGGGGCAAGGAATTCCTCCTCCGTCCCCGGAGGGACGTGGCAGAGTCCGGAAGGTTTGACTGTCGCGACCGCAATCTTCGCCAGCGTCTTGGTCGTGGCGAGCGCAATCGAGCAGGGGAGCTGGAACTCCGACAGGACGAGCTGCTGGAGGTTTCGCAGAAATCCAACCAGGTCTTTCTTGTACAGCCCTTCGCACCCCGTCAGATCCAGATAGAATTCATCGATCGATGCTCGTTCCACCACGGGCGCCAGCTCCTGCAGGCGTTCACAGAGCCGGTCGGAGATTTCCCCGTACTCATGGTGGTGTCCGCGCACCAGGATCAGCCGCGGGCAGAGCCGGAGGGCCTGGGCGGCGGACATCGCCGACCGGACGCCGAAGGCCCGGGCTTCGTACGATGCCGAGGCAACCACGCCTCTCCCCTGAGGCGAACCGCCGACGACAACCGGCTTTCCGCACAATGAGGGGTCCTTGATCCGTTCCACGGATACGTAGAAACAGTCCAGGTCGAGGTGGGCTATCTGTTTCGGGCGATCAGTCATGCGGCACAGTTCACCACAGAACATACCAACTTCATCAGGAAAATGCCACCGGCCACGGCAGGGTCTGGTGGTGAACCCCACGGTGGCCGGTGATGCAGTAGTCCGGAACAGCCAGTGTCAGATCCGCGAGGGCGTATGGAGGCGCTCCCGGCGGTTGCGCAGCGTTATTCCTTTTGAGCCTTCTTCCACTCTTCGTACTTCTGAACCTCGGAGTCCAGCTCCTTATAGACTTCGGATGCCCGGAACCTGGTGTAGAGTTCCTTGTTCTTCTTGATCTCATCCATGAGCTGGGCATTTGCCGCGCCCATCGGCAGCTCCATCAGCACATACGCGCGCCAGTTGTTCCCGTCGCGCACGGTGCGCTGGTCTTTCATCCTGCTGCCGTTCATGTTTGTAGAGACGACGAGTTTTGTAGCCTGTGTGAACTGCTGCAGCAGTGTTGCCTCTTCCGCTGTACCGGTTTCCTCTTCGAACCGTTTCTGCAGGGCATTCACTTTGGTATCCAGGATACGCCCGAGCTCGGCCCTGGCACCGGTCGTGGCCTTGTCGACGGCCACCTGAAGGTCCTGCGAGACGGCAGTATTGGCGGCCCGCACAAACAGCGCCTCCTGCGGGGCATTGGGGTACCAGTCCGGAATATCTCCGGTCTTTGTCGCCTGAAGCGTTTCCGGAGAGCCTCCGCATCCCGCAATGAGCAGGAGTAAGACAACCATGCTTCCAACCGACACTATGAGACGCATACGCACCTCCATCAGAATGTGATCGTGATCTGTGGTGCTGCTGATGTACGACTGCTACTCAAGCGCTTTCTTCATTTCCTTGATGACGGATTCCGCCACGCTCTTGCCCATCTTGTCGAGCAGCTTGTTTCCTGCATGCTCGTATGTCGCGCCTCCCTCTTTTCCGTCTTCAATGTTGACGTTCCCCAGGAGCATGCCCGTCTTGCAGTCGATGACCCGCACGATCGCGCGTCCGGAGCTGAAATACATCTGGGGAAAGGGGTTGCTTCGCTGGGACGTGCTGACCTCGCCCAGGATTGCGACATCGGCGTGTTTGCCGAGTGCCGCAACCAGTTCATTGTACTCTCCCGACGCAAGCACCTCCTGGATCCGGCCCGGCGTCAAGCCGGAGAGCGCCTTTGAATCCTCAACGATACTGTAGCGGCTTCCGAGAAGCTGCCGCTGTATCTGTTCCTGCACGGTCGATTTCGCTCGCGGCGAGCCCATGTTGGTCTCCAGAATCCGTATGGCCACCGCGATGTTGGTTCTGCTCCGCATCTTGAATGTGTAGTCCACATACGCCGTAGACCAGCAACGGGTGAGTTCCGGAGACTGGGCGGCGATCACGTCGACTCCCTGGAGAGACAGGGTGACCCGGATTCTGTTGACCGCTTCCCCTCCGAGGATCTCCTGAACCGGGATGGTGAACTCCCCTGTAGAGCCAGTCCGCACATCCTTCACAATCGTGCCGGATGCGGGAGGGACGATGCTTGCCGCGAGGACCGCGTTGTTGACCGGAAGTGACCCCTGCTCTGACCGGTAGGAGAGGCGTCCGCGGAGAGGAGCCGGCAGGGCTTTCGAACGTTCGGCGTCCTGGTTGTCTCCGCCCAGGATTTCGAACTGCAGTTTACTCAGCATGCCGCACATCTGCGTCTGCAGGGCCGGCATGAGGGGGACCGCCGCGCCTGTGCCATCCAGCGATGCGGAGAGCGTGCGGTCGAGAGCTGCTTCGGCCAGCGAAACGACTTTCATCGCCTCAAAGAGCTGTCCGAACGCTGTGTAGGGATCGTTGCGATCGAGGGCTTTCCGGGCGCCTGCATGGTAGACCCGCGCGGAAGCCACCGCGTCTTCCATGCGCTCCCGGAACCGGCGCTCCACTTCGGCCTGCGAGATGGCCCCGTATGCGTACAGCAGACCGTTGTCTTCGTCCAGCCATCGTTCCAGCGCAATACCCTCGAGCGTCGCCGTTGTGATCTGTTCCGTCGTCGACGCGAATGCCGCGGCCACATTCGTTTCACTGCCCGACGAGGTTTCCTGCATAGCGTTTCGTTCCAGTCGGCAGTCGCGTCGCCGGTGACTTTTGTGATGCCCAGCCCCTGATACCAGCCGGTCCGCTGGGGCAGATTCGGAAGATCGGATGCCCACCGCGGGGCGTCCTGACCGTAGAGCGGCGCACTGCACAGGAGCGCACAAAGGCAGACAGCGAGCGCTGTCATCGCACGAAATGCTGAGGTTGTGTCAGGCATGGGTATCATCGCATTCTTGTACACACTGGCCTATGTGTCACGCTGTGAAAGACCCGGCACATGAATCTCGCTCCGGGAACACCGACCCTGTCGTCCTCCGTGCTCCTGACATCTCCTGAGTTCCGGACTCAGCAGTGACCGGTCCAATCCTCCTGCACCGGGGACCAGCCAAAACCGGACACCAAAACCGGGCTACCGAAATCAGTCCACTGAAACCTCTACCGCGCGATGGTGGAGACCAGCATGTTTATCGCATCATAGATGTCCTGGTCCCGGCACTCCTCACAAATCACTTCCCGTCCCTTCATCACCTTCCCGGTTTCCACGGAGATCAATCGCGCAGAGAACACCAGGCTGCTTCCCAGTTTCCCCACGCTGCCGAGCAGGACGACATCGGCCTTGAGGATCTTGCCGACGCTCACGCCCTCCTCCTCGGTCAACCCGCTCAACTGGAACTGCTGTTCCTTCAGGATCGTTTCAATCTGTTTCCGCTCGACCAGCGTTATGTAGTCGAAATTGGCAAGCGCATTGGAGACGGAGCTCAGCGTGATATCGGCGACTTCGGCAGGGACTCCCTTCCCTTCGAAAGAGAGGATCGCCATCTTGACCGGTTCTCCCTCCTTCAATGCGGGCTGGTTGCTTCCGCGCGTGCGGATTCGGCCGGAGAGCGACGGGAGAGAAGACGCAGCCGTGCCGGTTTCTCCTTTGAACTGGAGGGACCAGACCGCAACAACTCCGTTCTTTCCTCCGCCTGCCAGCCAGCGATTGTCATCGGAGACGGCCAGCACGCGCGGCGCTTCAGTCATGGTGACCACGCTCCCCTGCTCCCCCTTCCGCAGGTCCACGAGCGTAATCGTATTGTCGTCATCACCCGAGACGGCCAGGTGGTCGTTGCCCGGTCCCATGGCCATCCGTTCGACCGTCGTTGGGATTTTGACGCGCTTGATCTCGTCGCCGCTTGCCCAGTCGTAGGCGATGAGCATGGAGCGCCGTTCGAGATCGCGTCCGCTCTGGATCCCTCCCTTCGGAAGAGCGACCTCTTCCAGGGACACCGCAAAGACGTTCGTGGCGCGGTTGGTTGCCGCAGCATGGACCACGGCTCTGGACCCGTGCAGCTCACCTCCGGCCAGCACCACGCTGCGCAACGGTTTCAGTGTCGAAGGATTCCATGTGTGGACATCGCCGTACGGGAGCACTGCGACGATCTGCTGTCCGAGACGGTCGAAGCCCAGGAAAAGCACATCCTCGAGTTTATCTGTGGCCTTGATTGTCCCCGCCCCAACCTCCGCCTTCAGGTCGAAGAGCTCGATTTGTTCGTCGCTGTTCGCCACGGCGAGATACCGTTTGCCGGCATCCACCGCAACTCGCACCGGCGTCCCTTTTGTGGTGAACGAAGTCCCGGCAGCGCCCTTCAGGAGATCGAAGATCACCACTGCACCCCGCTCGTCCACGGCGACGAAGCTCTGATCGTTGGCCAGGAAGGCCAGGAAGAGAACCGCATTCTCCATCTGCGAAGAGACGGTTGTCACGCGGCGTGCCAGATCCCAGCATTGAATCCTTCCCGACACATCGCCGGAGAGGAGGAGGTTGCCGTTTCCCGAGAAGGCCAGTGCGGCGACGTCATTCGCGTCTTCCATGGTCATGGTGCCATGTGCAGCCACGCGCATGTCCTGTGTGTACGCTTCCCCCGCGGAGAGGGCAAACAGTATAGTCCACAGCGCGCACCGCAACAACTGGAGAAGTGCCGCCCAGCGGCGGGAATCAATCGAGATGAACATAGGTGAGAGCTCCCTGGTCATATAAACAGGCGGGCGGCCGGAGGGGCGAACGCCGCAACCTTCCGGCCAGCCGCACACCCATGCAACGGTGTTCCTACAACAGGAAGCTGAGGCCGACTGCGAAATACAGCATTCCCCCTTCTTCATCCTTGTTCAGCGTGAACAGGTAGTTCCCGCTCAAGTCGAACGCGGCCTTTTTCGCAAAGTAATACTTGACACCGAGGTTCACACCGATGCTCCCCTTATCCTCGCTGTCCGAGAAATCCTGTTTGAAGTACTGCGCGCCAAAATACGGGACCAGCTTGGCATTCCGCGTAAGGAAGGAGTAGACGAAGAACGCCGTTGATCCGAACGTGGTCGTCGTCTTTGTCTCTTCTTTCACGATCGGCGTATACGTCGGAGGCGGTCCCACCGTATAATCCACGCTTGTCATTGTGGTAATACTCAAAGTCGGTCCGATGCCGATCTGCAGATTGTCAGTGAGATAGGGACCGATCTTCCCTGTAATGGTTCCCATGCCGAACGTCATGTCCGATCCGACCGTCGTGAAGTAGTATCCCTGGAACTGCAGCTCCACATCACCTTTTTGTTGCTGGCTCAGTGCCGGGGCGGCAATGAGTGCAAGGCACAGCGCGAGACAGACTGGCGCAAATTTCATGGGCTCCCTCACAGTGTTGTGTGTGTGTTGTTGAAGTGCACAGCACTCCAGTTCTTTCGCAGAATGTACAGGATTCCGGCACAACAAGCAACTCATGACAAACTTGCCTTTTTTCGATGGATACTGTATGTTTGAGCCTGATGATCTCTCTCCGTTTGATCGCGGACGCGCTGCAGAAGTCCCGCACCGCCAGGATACTGACTGTTCTCCTTCTGGGAAGCGGCATCGCCCTGGGCTTCTCCGCCCTCTCCCTGTTTAACACGCTGGAGCTGAAAACGCTGGATCTCCGTTTCCGCTACGGGGCGCATGCGGAATGGGCCGACACATCCATCGTGCTGGTCACGGTTGACCAGAACAGCCTCGATTTCATAGAGCGCGCGTGGGGAATGAAGTATCCCTGGCCCCGCGAATACTACGGACTCCTCCTGGAATACCTCCAGCATGCCGGGCCCCGCCTTGTCGCGTTCGACTACGATTTTTCACAACGGGATGTGGATCGGCTGGAGCTGGATGGCGCGGAATCCGATCGGCTGTTTGCTGATGCAATGGCCCGCGCGGGCAATGTCGTGCTGGGCGTCAATCTGAACGTGCAGGAGTCAGGGGATCAGCCGGGTGATTCCGTGCTCACGAAACACATAGGGCCGGCGTCCTCCGCAGCATCCCGGGGTCTGCCGTACAGCCGGGCCACCGCCCCTCTCTTGAGCTTCCAGATTTCCGCAGCCTCGCTTGGTGCAACCAACTTCGCATCGGATGACGACGGCATCGCCCGGCGTACCCCGCCTTCATATGCGTACCGGGGGGGAGTTGTTCCTCAGTTCGCATGGGCATGCTATGGAGTGCTGAACGATGCCGGCGGCCGGCCCGGCCCGGTTCCGCTGGAGGAGGAGCTCAGCGACTCCCAGGGCAACCGGCTCGTGTACTGGTACGGGAGGGGCGGACCCGACGGCGTGTTCCGGTACTATTCCATTCACGCCCTGATCGTGTCCGCCGCAAAGATGCGCCAGGGGCTGCCGCCCGATGTCCCGCCCGAGCTCTTCCGGGGGAAGGCGATAGTCGTGGGAGGATCTGCCGCCGGTCTCTACGATTTCAAGCCGACGCCGTTCACGTTTCTCGAACAGTACCCCGGCATGGAAATCCAGGCGACAGTCCTGAGCAACCTGCTGAACGGTCACGGGGTCCGGCAAGTTCCCTGGTCAATCGGCGCACTGATCACGCTGTTGCTTGGATTTCTGACCGCGTGGCTCTTCTTCCGGTCGCACCACATAGTTCTTTCGACGTTCCTGGTTGCTGCCGCGGCGCTCGCCTACACCGCCGTGGTGTACTGGCTCTTCCGTTCACAAACCCTCTGGCTCCCGTTCGTCCAGCCGATCCTCGGGATGGCCAGTACGTATGCCCTTGCCGCAGTTATGAGCTATGCGGTGGAGGGTCAGCAGAAGCGTTTTCTCCGGAGAGCCTTCAACCGGTACTTCAGTCCGAATGTCGTGGCCGACATCCTCGACAATGCCAGCCAGGTCGAGCTTGGCGGGAAGACGATCGAGGCAACCGTTTTCTTCTCGGACATCAAGGATTTCACATCGATCGCCGAAAAGTTCGCACCGAAAGACCTGGTCCATTTTCTGAACGAGTACTTCTCGCTCGCCAGCGATATCGTTCTCAAGAATGAGGCGATGCTGGACAAATACATCGGCGATGCGATCATGGCGATCTTCGGCGCCCCCATTCCCCGTCCCGACAACGCAAAGATCGCCTGCCTCACCGCGCTTGAGATCCAGACTGCGCTTGCTGCACATCATGCGCGTCCGGACCGGGATCCCCGGATGCCCACCTTCATCACGCGCATCGGTCTGAATACCGGAAAGATGGTGATCGGAAATATCGGGAGCAGCAGCCGGTTGGATTACACCGCCATCGGCGACACCGTGAACCTCGCTTCCCGCCTGGAAGGGGTGAACAAGATGTTCGGGACCAGCATCATCATCAGTGAAACCACATACGAGCAGGCAAAAGAGTCGATCGTCGCCCGTCAACTGGACTTCCTCCGTGTCAAGGGGAAGGCCATCCCCGTGCGCATCTACGAGCTGGTCGGCGCAAAGGGTGACGTCCCTGCCGGGGTGATGGAAAAGATCGGGCTCTTCGAGGAGGGACTCCGGCTCTACAGCGAGCGCGCTTTTTCCCGCGCAGCCGCCTTGTTCGAGAAGGTCCTGGCGCTCGACCCTGAGGACGGACCTTCGTCAACGTATGTGAAGCGGTGTCCGGAGCTGGAGCAACTGAATCTCCCCGACGATTGGGATAAAGTGTACACGCTGACATCAAAATAACCTGGAGGGGCGCGACATGAAAAACATCATGGTGGTTCTCGGCCTGTTGTTTCTGTTCTGCAGCGCTGAAGCCGCGGAGACGGCCTATACGAAACGTGCCGACAACTACGTCCGGGAAGGACCCGGATCGTACTTCACGCTGATTGCCGTGGTTCCTGAGAACTCCGCAGTCACGATTCAGGAGAGCAAGGCGAACTGGCTGAAGGTTCACCTGTCCGACAAGAAGAGCGGGTGGATGTCGGCCAACAGCCTGACAGAGACAAAGCCCGCTTCTGCGCGGATTGTTGCCGTGGAGAAGCTCTGGAGCTCACCCAAGGCCTCGAGGGCCGGCGTGTCAGCCGCCATACGCGGATTCGCGGAGAAACGCGACAAGACGCCTCCCGGCAGTGTCGAGAACGTGCTCAAGAATTCCGTAAAGACATTCGGCGAGGCGGAGTTTGTTGCGTTCAGACAGCCCCTGCTTCCTCCCAGGGCCGCGCTGGAAAACGTCATGACATTTGAGGACCTGGACCTTCCCACGCCGGTCTATGACGCGGGGATCAGCGAGCAGCAGATCGGGCTCGGCGTCGCAGCCCGGCTCAGCACGAAGGGATTTGTGACAGCGCCGGCACTCGTCCAGTATGTGAACATGATCGCCGCGGCGCTTGCGGAGCAGTCTCCTGCATACGACTGGGATTTCTCGGTCTACGTGCTCGATGACTCCACAGTGAACGGGTTCGCACTGCCCGGCGGGTACATTTTCATCACGAAGGGCGCCCTGCAGATGTGCGCCGATGAATCCGAGGCCGCCGCCATCATTGCCCATGAGATGGCGCATGTCACGCGAAAGCACGGCGTCCAGGAAATCAGCAAGCGGAAGGTGCACATCAAAGCTGATGATGCGTTCGCCGAGCTGGAAGAGGACACCGGAGAGAAATCGGCCGACGAAGCGGAAATGGATGAACTCGTTCACAAGACGTACGAACAGATCGTAGCTCCCCGGCTTTTCTCCTACGAACTGGAAGCTGACAGGGTCGCGGCCGTCCTGCTCGCACGCACCGGATACGACCCGTACGGGCTGGTGAGGATTGCGGAGAAGGTGGCACGCATACCGCGTGAGAAGCCCGATATGTTCGATCCCGGCTACATGGCCCCCGACAACCTCAGCAAGCGCGCGAAGGCAACCGGTGCATTTGTGGACGAACATTTCGCGGCCACAAAGAACGGTTCGCGGCTCCGGGAACGATTCATCGAAGCCACGTCACGTATCCGATAGCCAGGACCTATTGCATGCCAGCACTCCAGTGTGAACACCTGTCCAAAGTCTATCGCGGCGGTTTCAGGAAGAAGGGCGAAGTCCAGGCACTTCAAGACCTCTCCCTCGCAGTGGAAACGGGGCAGATTTTCAGCCTGCTCGGACCCAACGGTGCGGGAAAGACCACCTTCGTCAAGATCCTTCTCTCCATCACACATCCGACATCCGGAAGAGCCTTCGTCCTCGACCGTCCGATCACAGAGCCCCGTGTCCGGAGGAAAGTCGGCTACCTCCCGGAGAACCACCGGTTCCCCGGTTACCTGACCGGCCAGCAGGTTCTCACGTCATTCGGCAGCCTCTCAGGCGTCAGAGGGCCTGCACTCCGCAGCCACATCGATTCGCTTCTGACACTCGTCGGCATGCAGGAATGGCGCGATGTAAAAGTGCGGAAGTATTCCAAGGGCATGATGCAGCGCCTCGGGCTGGCGCAGGCGCTGGTGAATGATCCGGCCATCGTGTTTCTGGATGAGCCCACCGACGGCGTGGATCCCGTCGGCCGGAAGGAAATCCGCGATGTCCTGCGGAATCTCCGGAATGAGGGAAAGACGATATTCCTGAACTCCCACCTCCTATCAGAGGTGGAGCTGGTATCCGACCGCGTCGCCATCCTCGATAAAGGCAAGCTGCTGAAGGTCGGGACAGTTCAGGAGTTGACGACCACAGAAGAATCCTATCACATCGGTTATGAAGGGAGCATCCCCGAAGCGCTCCGCACCGAAGCGGCAGCCCGTGTTCTCGACATCGTGATCTCTTCCGAAGGCATTGTTGCCCGGGTTTCCGATGCGGCATCGTTGAACGCGCTTATTGACCTGCTCCGGAAGCACAAGGTGCTGATCACATCCGTGGGGCAGCAACGGAACACACTGGAAGAGTCGTTCATCAGCCTGATCAAGAGGGAGATACCCGAATGAACATCCTCGTGCTGATCCGGCTGACACTCCGCGAGCTTTCGTCCAAAGCGACCATGTACATCCTCGCGGGAATTTCCACCGTCGTGCTCCTTGGCGTCGCCCTTGCCGTGTCGGTGACATCCAGCGCCGACGGCGAGACGCTGATGCTCTTCGGGCAGCAGGTCAGTCCACCCGTCCCCGCCGCAGACCTTGCGCGCGTCGTGCAGCAGATGCAGGCGGGACTTGCAGGCGGATTGTTCACCGGCATCATTCTCTTCGGCGTGTTTGCCACGGCTGGAGTGATCCCGGACATGCTCGAGCGCGGGACTGTGGATCTGTATCTCTCAAAGCCGATTTCACGCTGGCAGCTTCTGCTTGGCAAATACACGGGGGCAGTCACAGCCATCGCGATCAACATCCTCTATTTTCTCGCCGGGGCCTGGCTTGTGTTCGGACTGAAGTGCGGTGTGTGGGAACCGACGCTGCTCACTTCATCCCTCACGATGATCTTCATGTTTGCCGCTCTCTACGCCCTGGTTGTCTTTTTTGCCACATGGACACGCAGCACCGCAGCAACCATCATTCTGACGTACCTCTACCTGTTCATTCTCGGGGGGATCCTCCAGAACCGCGAGTTCTCGTTGTATCTGATTTCAGAAAACACGATTTACCGGACCATTGTCGACGGCTTCTACTATCTGTTTCCGCAGATCTCCGCCATGCAGGAGAACGCCGCGAAGCAGATTATGGGCCTGGAGATGGATTGGAAACCTTTCCTCCAGTCCTTCCTCTCCGGGAGCGTGTTTCTGCTCGCTGCGGCAGTCATCCTGAAGCGAAGAGATTTCTGAGTGAGGCGTGGAAGCGAATCGAGACCGTGGATCGAATGCTGACGTGCAACTGGAGGGGCATGATGCAGAGCAGCCAGCGAGGGATCGCGTTGATAACCTTCCTGGCTCTGTTCCTCGCGTATCGCCCTCCTGCATTCACGCAGGACTCCCCCACGTTGCAGGGTGAAGCCCGGGCCAGATCGCTCATGGTGAATTCTGACAGTGATGCCGCAGCGTTCAACTCGCCGCAGGGTGAAGTCCGGGCCAGGGCGCTCATGGCGAATTCTGACAGTGATGCCGCAGCATTCAACTCGCCGCAGGGTGAAGCCCGGGCCAGAGCGCTCATGGCGAATTCTGACAGCGCCGCTGCGGCGTTCCATGCCGCAGTGCGACGACTGACGTCCGTTGAGTTCGAGCAACGCAAGGCCCGCCGGCTGGAGTTCCAGCGGCGCGGGTACGCCACGATCCTGCACGAACTCCTCCGGCAGAACGGGCCGGGTGCATTTCTTGCTATGGTCCGGACGAAGGCCCAGCTCGACATCTATCTCCCTCAGAACACCCTCATGGTCACGGTCCCTGTGCTGGGCCCGCCCTCCGGGGATCCCCGCCTCGAGATCTTTGCCCCTCCTTCGACCCCGCCGATGTCGTTCCCGCTAATCGAAGACCGCAGATTTCCGGAGAACCCATGGCGGAAGTGAGTGGACGCGACGCACGGGGCCTCCTCTTCTCTGCGCTGAAACTCCGGCGGAGAGACCATCCCATACGATGGAGCGTCGGGACCGCTGTGCTCGGTGTGGCGAACCTGTTCTTCTGCGCATACATGGAACGATTCACCGGCGACGCAAGAGACACTACCGCGCTCCTGCCGTTTCTTGCAGTGGAGTCCGGAATCCTTCTGACGGCAATCGCCGCGGTTTATCTGGGAGAGATGGAGGTTCTGCTTCGGAAGACCGCGCTCCTTCCATATCCGGGGCGAATCCGTTTTCAATTCACGCTCACCGGAATGCTGCGCCACCCGGCGATCCTGGTCTTATGGGGAACAACGGTCTTCGCGCTGGCAGTGATCGGTCCGATCGGGTGGATTCCCATCATCGCCAGCACGGTCTTCAGCATTCTCCTGGGCGCTCTGCTCCTCACCTGCTTTTGCACCGTGCTCACGGTCCCCGCGCTGTTCCGTTCCAGGGGGACCCCGATCATAGCCATCACCGGGCTGTTCATCCTCGGCATGGTGTTCTGGTCTGCCACTTCTTCTGCTGAGCACCTCCTTGCCGCAGTGTTACCCATCCGGTGGACCGTGGACGGCATAGGTGCCGCGCAGGCTGGACATTTTGGGAGGGCCGCGTTCATGGCCTGTCTCCTGGTTCTGCCATCGGCAGCATGTGTACACTGGGGGAGCCGTCATGCCTGACACGGCGCTTGTGATGCTTGAGCTTCGCGGCTCCGCGTCGATGCGAAACGTCGTACGGCTGCTCGCCGTTGCCGCCCTGGCGCCGCTGGTTTCACTCTGGCCTCAGCTCGGGTCGCCGTTCGCTCCTGCATTCGCCGCCGCCTTTCTGGCGCTCGAGCCATTTTACCACAACATGCTGCAACTCTGGCCTGGACACTTGACTTCCTATGCCCTGCTGCCCTCGCGATGGGAGGAAATCCTGCGCGCAAAACTGATCGCGAACACAGTCGTGGCATCGGGGGCCGCAGCTATCCTCGTCGCGCTGACATCTTTCTTCCAGCCCGTTCCGCCGACACTCAAGGAGATGGCAGACTGCGTACTGTATTTCTTCTCTGTTCACATTCCTTTATTCGCGACCGGCACGCTTCTGTCGCGACAACAACCCCGCGGGAGAATCGGATTTAGCCTTGACGATGCGGCGGCGGGAGCGATGATGATGGTTCTCGCCGGTCTGCTGTCCATTCCGTATATCATCATTGCGCCACTACCGGGAGCGACCATCATCCTTCCGGCATACATACTGGCGTCGGCCGCGGCGGTATGGTTCGTCTTCATCCCCAGGGCGGCGCGGCACATTCAGAAAGAGATACCGGATCTATGGAACACCATGCGGACGTCATCTCCCTGACCGGCGTTGTCAGGGTATACGAGGGGGGACAACGGGCTCTGGATGGATTGACGTTCACCGTCCCGGCAGGATCCATCTGCGGGTTTATCGGCTTGAATGGGGCCGGCAAGTCCACCACTATCCGGATCATCAGCGGACTTGAGGAGTCGGATGGAGGTGTGGTAGAGGTGCTGGGCGAGCGGGTACCGTTTCAGGACCCCGCGGTCAAACGAAAGATGGGGTTTGTCCTTGACGACCCCTTCTATTTTGACTGGCTCTCGGCCCGGGAATACCTGGTATGGATAGGACGCATGGAGGGTCTGGGGGCAACCGAGAGTGCCCGGCGCACGGATGAGCTCCTGGATGTGCTGAGTCTCCCGGGTGATGAGGGGCAGCTCATCCGGACATTCTCGACCGGCATGAAGAAGAAGGTCTCGCTCGCGGCGGCGATCATCCATGCACCGGAACTTCTCATCCTGGACGAGCCTCTGGAGGCCGTGGACGCAGCGTCGGCCCGGTACATCCGGGACGTACTCCTCTCCCTTGCACGCCGCGGTTCCACGATCTTTCTCACCTCCCACGCGCTCGACACGGTCCAGCGGTTCTGCACGGATTTGCGGATCATCCACCGAGGCCGCATAGTTCTGTCATGCCCGACAAACCAGCTTGCGCAGGCTGCGCGATCGGTGCTCGGCGATGCAACAGAGGGGAATCTGGAAGATCTCTTTCTCCGGTTGGTGACGGGTGATGCGGAACATCCCCGGCTTTCCTATGTCTGAGCACCTCAGTCCTTTGCTGCTCCCCTTCCGGCCCGCCCTGGCCGGCATGGTGCTGCGGTCCGCTCCTCGATGGTTCTTCAGTTTCTGCATCCTGGCAGCAGCAGCAGTGCTGCTTGAATTCGTCACGCACACCCGTGATGTCAGTGAGACACTCGCGCATCTTCCTTCGTCTGCCACGGCAGAGGAACGGGAGGTCGTGCGTGCCGATCTCGATTCGACGCTTCCTCTCCGCGCGGCGATTCTTCCCCTGCAGCACCTGGCTGCCTGGTCTGTCCGCGCTATTCTCCTCACACTGCTGCTTCACGCATTCGGCACCGGTGTTCCTCCCCGTACGAAACATCTCATGAGCATCGCCGTCGGCAGCGGAGGGATCGACATCATCGAACGGCTGGTGCAAGCCGTGTATGCGGGGATCTCCGGCGCCGGAGCCGGGGAGGCAGTAATCCTGCCGTGGTCTCTGCTCGCCTTGACAGGCCCCACCGGAAGTTATGCGTTAACTCTTTTGCTTACCTCAATAAATATGTTTACATTATGGTATGTTGGGACTGTGGGATGGGCTCTTTCTGTTCTCTGCAGCGTGCACAAACATAAAGCCGTCCTCATTGCAGGCGCTGTCTGGGCGGTCTCCGCGGGAAGTACCATCGTACTGCTTGATCTCCTCCGGAATGCCTACGCGTTTTCTCCCTGATCCAGTGTAACGGTGTTGACGTGTGCAATCGGCCGTGGAGGGAAGAGCCTGCACAACACATTGCCATGAAAGCCAAGGAAATCGTATGGCGCAGAAACTGAGATTCGAGGACCTGGAATCACCTATCGTTCGCAAGCGGAAAGGGGATGACCGCTTCCAATCGGTCGGCGTGATAGGGCTCGGTGTCATGGGCCAGGGTATTGCAGAAACTATTGCGGGTGCGGGAATCGAGGTCATCGGGATGGAGAAAGACGAGACCTCCCTGAAAGCCGGCCTGGAGGGACTCAGCCGGGCAATGGACATCGAGATCAGGCGCTGGGGAAAGACCGCGTCGGAGAAGCGGGCGGTCCTTTCACGCGTCCGCGGCACCATCCAGATGGTCGACCTGAAGAATTGCGAGATCGTGGTGGAGGCAGTGGACGAAAACTTTGACCTGAAGCACCGGCTCATCAGCGACTTCTACGCCGTCGCAAAGGATACCGCGGTGTTCATCTCGAACACGGCCACGCTCAGCCTCTCCAAACTGGCGGAGTCCGCCAAGCACCCCGACCGGATCATCGGCATGCACTTTCTGAATCCCGTCCCGCTCATTCCCCTCGTGGAGGTGGTCCGCGGGATGAAGACGTCCAATGAGACGTTCGCGATCGTCAAGGCGTTTGCACAGAGAATCGGGAAGACTCCAGTCGAGGTCTTTGAGTATCCGGGCTTCATCACCACCCGGACGATTCTGCCCATGCTCAATGAGGCCATGCATGCGCTGATGGAAGGGATAGCAAGCGCCGAGGACATCGACACCGCCATGCGGCTCGGGTACGGCATGCAATTCGGTCCGCTCGAGATGGCGGACGCAATGGGCCTGGATGAGGTCCTGGCGTGGATGGAAACCCTGTGGCATGAACTCGGAGAGCCACGGTACAGACCCTGTCCTCTTCTCCGCCGTATGGTCCGTGAAGGAAAACTCGGCAAAAAGGTCGGTGAGGGATATTTCAAATATAACGAGGATGGCAAACGGGTATGAATATCCTTGTCTTGAATTGCGGAAGCTCATCCGTCAAGTATCAGCTTATCAACGGAGCCGAACAGAAGAAACTCGCGGGCGGAGTGGTTGAGCGTATCGGGATGTCGGGCGCAACGCTTTCCAACGTCCGGTATGATGGGGATGAAATCAAGATCGCGGGCGAGATCGTGGACCACACGGTGGCCATCGAATACATCCTCGCGATCCTGCTGAGCCGCAACCACGGCGTCATCAGCGACAAATCCGACATCCATGCCATCGGTCACCGTGTCGTGCATGGCGGAGAGACGTTTTCGGGATCGGTCCTGATCACGCCGGAAGTCATCAAGACGCTGAAGGAGAACATAGAACTTGCGCCGCTGCACAATCCCCACAACCTCCGGGGAATCTCGGCATGCGACGCCAACCTGCCGGGCACACCGCAGGTCGGGGTCTTCGACACCGCGTTCCATCAGCGGATGCCGAAGAAGGCGTACCTCTACGGCATCCCCTACGCCCTCTACTCCCAGTACAAGATCCGCCGGTACGGATTCCACGGCACATCCCACCGGTACGTCGCTGACCGCGCCGCGCGCATGCTCGGCCGCAATCTCTCCGAGCTCAGGCTCATCACCACCCACCTGGGCAACGGATGCAGCATGGCCGCCGTCGACAGGGGTGTGTCTGTGGATACCACGATGGGCTTTACGCCGCTCGAGGGACTCCTGATGGGCACCCGGTCGGGGGATCTCGACACCCAGATCATTCTCTACATCATGGGCAAGGAAGGGCTGACCCTGAACGAGGCGGGGACGCTGCTCAACAAGCACAGCGGCCTCCAGGGCATCTCGGGAATCAGCAGCGACATGCGGGAAATTGTCACCGAGATGAAAAACGGCGACCGCAAAGCGGGCTATGCGTTCGATGTGTTCTCGTATCGCGTCAAGAAGTACATCGGGGCCTATGCGGCAGCGATGGGAGGCGTGGACGCGGTCATCTTCACCGGAGGGATCGGCGAAAACAGCACGGATGTGCGCACAGCGGCCTGCGAAGGACTGGGGTTCCTCGGCATCGAGGTGGACGAGGAGAAGAACCTGTCCAAGGAGAAAGAGAAGAATATCTCCCGGGCAGGCACAAAGACCGCCGTGCTTGTGATCCCGACGAACGAAGAGCTGGTGATTGCGCTGGACACGATGGAGATCGTCAACGCACTGAAGAAGGCGTAACCATCACCTCGTTCTAGACCGGATCGAATTCCACCTGGCCCCGCAGGGCCCCGGTGAGCTCGTCCCTGAGACGGGCGGCGAGGGAGCGGCGGATTTCCAGGGTCATGAGGACCTGCTCGTCGTACTTCGTCTCGACGATTCGTGCGTGAAGCTGTGAGACAATGCGCATGACGGCTGCGGTGTGTGCATGCGCGAACCTCACGGTGCAGGGTTCCGTCAGGTAGCAGATGCGCTCGCCGGCCTCACGCAGCGCCTGCTCTGCAGCATCTCCATAGGCCCGCGCCAATCCCCCCACACCCAGTTTCGTTCCTCCAAAGTATCGCGTGACGATGACCAGCACGTCTGTCAACCCGTGCCGGTCTATTGCAGCCAGGATCGGCCGGCCAGCCGTGCCCCCCGGTTCCCCGTCATCATGGAGACGGTACATCTCGCCCTTCTTCCCGATCCGGTATGCATAGCAGTGGTGCGTGGCATCGTGAAGCGTTTTGCGGATATCTTCAAGAGCCTCCTCCGCCTGCACCCTTTCTCCCACCGGGAACACGTCCGCAATAAACCGCGAACCCTGCACCTTCGTTTCACAACGGCAACGATGCTCGATCGTCGTATACGTGTCGTCCATGCTGGAATATACCCGTTGGCGGGCTCTGTTCAAAGTCCTTGCAGCTTACCTCCACCTTGATTATCTTCCTCGCACTATGAACCGAACAATGAAGATTGGCATCGTCTGTTACCCCACCTACGGCGGGAGCGGGGTCATCGCCACGGAGCTGGGCAAGGGACTGGCAGAGCGCGGGCATCAGATCCATTTTATCAGCTACGCCATGCCGATGCGCCTAGCTTCCTATGAAGGCAACATCTACTACCACGAAGTAGAGATGGCCAACTATCCCCTTTTTGATTTTCCGCTGTACACCCCGGCGCTGGCGAGCAAGATCGTCGAAGTTGCCCAGTTCGAGAAACTGGACCTGGTCCATGCCCACTATGCGATCCCCCATGCCACAAGCGCATATCTGGCGAGGCAGATACTTGGCGGATCGCCCAAGGTCATCACCACCCTGCATGGGACGGACATTACACTCGTCGGACTGGAGCCCAGCTTTCTGGCGGTCATGAAATTCAGCATCGAGCAGAGCGATGGGGTGACCGCAGTTTCCAGGTTCCTGAAGGAAAAGACGCTGACGAACTACGGCATCGACAAGGATATCAGGGTCATTCCGAACTTCGTGGACACCGAAAAGTACAACCGGGTTGAATGCATGCAGGTTCGGGAGCGGTTTGCCCCCGCAAATGAGAAGATCCTTGTGCACATCTCCAACTTCCGGGCGGTCAAACGGGTGGCCGATGTCATCCGGATTTTCAACGAGGTCCAGCAGAAAGTTCCGGCTCACCTGATCCTGGTTGGCGACGGGCCCGACCGCTCTTCCTGCGAGCTGCTTGTGCGGGAGCTCGGAATTCAGGAGCGGGTCCGTTTTCTTGGCAAACAGACGGAGCTTGTGCAGATCCTCTCTTCGGCCGACCTGATGCTGATGCCGAGCCAGTCGGAAAGCTTCGGGCTCGCCGCCCTCGAAGCGATGGCCTGCGGTGTCCCTGTCATCTCATCCAGCGTCGGAGGGCTCCCCGAGCTCCAGGTGCACGGACAGACCGGATACATCGCCGAGATCGGCGATGTGGGCAGGATGGCCCGTTACGCCATTGAACTTCTTGGCAACGACACGAAGATGGCGCTGTTCAGGCAGGCATGCCGCAACCGGGCAGTGGAGCAGTTCGATCTGAAGAAGATCGTCACGATGTACGAAGAGTACTACCGGGAGTGCGCAGCGACCTGAAGCACAACAAGGAGCGTAGATATGCTGGAAATTGTACGATGGAACAAGCCGAAAAAACCGACCCTTGCAGATCTTCAGCACCTGCTGGACGCACAGGGTCTTGAATACGAGCTGTATTCAGATCGCCCAGGCACGAAGTACGGCAGGCACAAGCACCCGTTCGACGATTTTATCGTCATCGTGACCGGGAAGATGAAGCTCATCACCGACGCGCAGCAGTGGCTGCTGAAGCCCGGCGACAGGCTGGATCTTCCGGCCAATACCTCCCACTCGGCCGAAATGATCGGCAAAGAAGAAGTGCGGTATCTCTCGGCTGCCAAGTAACGGAGGTTGTGCGGCGGGCTGGTGGGAAGTCACCGGCCCCCTCTCACGGCCGGCACAAGCAGCCGGCACAGGGAATCAAACCTCGCCCTGAAACCCGATCAGGCACCTGCTTCCGGCTTCTCCGGCTCATCTTTCTCCTCATCCGTTTCCTGCCCCGCTTTTTTCTCCAGACGCGCCTGCCGCGCCAGCACGAGACGCATGGTGATGCGAATCATGTACAGCGTCAGGGCGACCGCAAACAGCGGGTAGTACCACGAACGCGGAACCAGCTCTAACAACACGGCGATGAGCAGCAGCACCATGACGGCGATACTGATGTAGCCATACGTGTTCGCAAGACTAGGGGTGATCTTCATGGTCTATCTCATGTGCTAGGATGTCATACATGTCATGGGCCGTTCCGGCGTTCATCAGGGCATCGATAACTCCGGCTTTGCCGACGGCCTTTGCCAGGAGCGAAAGAAGATGCAGGTAGACGTCGTTCTCCTGGGATGCGGCGATCATGAACACAAGCCGGACCGGTTTCCCGTCGAGTGTTTCATAGGGAATGGGCTTGCTCAGGCGAGCGGCGATGACGATTACTCGTCCGGTTGATCCCGAGCGGGAGTGCGGCAGGGCAACGCCGTTCGCCAGGCCGGTCGATGCGCCCTCTTCGCGTTCCCAGAGGTCTTTCAGAAATGCGTCGATGTCGGTGACGAAATCCTCGCGCGCAGCCTTCGCAGCCATCAGGGCGAAGAGTTCTTCCTTGGATTTGGTCTCCACGTCCAGAAGCATGAGGTCCTGCGAGAGGTAGGTCCCGAGGTGCATCCGTTCAGCCTGTCCGGTCGCATAGGCCTCGGCATAGTCGATAGCGCGGCGCAGGTCGCCGGCGAAATTCCCGACACCGATCTTCTGTGAGACGCCCAGCCGGTGCAGAACCGTACGGACTTCCTTCCTCAGCCCCGCGATGATCAGCTTCTTTCTGTCCCGGCGAACCCGGTCCACGATATCCTCGAGCGCCAGTGCGCCCGTCGTGTCGATCACAGGAACACTCTGCATGTTCAAAATGATGACCCGATAGCTGGATTCCCGTTCGATCTCTCTGACGAAATTTCGCGCCGCACCGAAGAAGAGTGGCCCCTCGATGTCGTACGCCATGATGCGGTGCCGTCGCAGTCTCTCGAGATCGCGCGGGCTCAACAATCCGGTCCGGTTTGCCGTGAGCAGGTTCGTAACACCCAGCTCGCTCATGCGGTAGACGAAGAGAAAGCCTGCGAGTGCGAAGCCGGCCAGTACGGCCGTGATCAGGTCGGCGATGATGGTGATAACCATGGTCAGGAGAAGGACAAGGGCGTCGGGCAGAGGCGACTTGGGAAGAAGCCGCAGCGGTTCCCACTCGAACATGCCGATCGCTGTCATCGTGAGCACGGCGCCGAGCACGACGAGGGGGACGACGCTGACCCAGGGAGAGAGCACCATCATGATGGCGACCAGCACCAGGGCATGGATCATGCCAGCGAGCTTGGTTGTCCCGCCGGCGCGTATGTTGACATTTGTTCGCACAATCGCGCCGGTCCCCGCGATTCCGCCAAACAATCCCGCGACAAAGTTGCCGATTCCCTGTCCGATCAGCTCCCTCTCGCTGTTATGCCGGTCGCCCGTCATGCTGTCCGCCACAACAGAGGCCAGAAGCGTTTCAAGTGTTCCCAGCAGGGAGATGGTCAATCCGGCGGGAATCAGCCGGCTCCATGTCGACCACTCCAGTGCCGGCAATCCAGGGAAGGAGAACGAACGCGGGATTTC
>JAGDMK010000178.1 GCA_017860635.1 Bacteroidota bacterium | reverse complement strand
CTGCGCAATGATTTCCTTGCCCACATTCAGAAACTCTCCATCTCCTTCTTTCAGAATACGCCCACCGGCGACCTGATGGCGCATGCCACCAATGATATCGGGGCGGTCCGCAATGCGCTCGGACCGGGGATTATGTATCCCGCCGACACGGTGGTGACGTTCGTCATGGTGCTGGCGATGATGCTGTCGCTGGACTGGCAGCTGACGCTGCTGGGCCTTGTCCCGATGCCGTTCGTGTCATTCATCGTATTCCGTCTCGGCAAGCTCGTGCACAGAAAATTCGAAGAACGGCAGCGGAAGTACTCCGAGCTTACCACACGGGCGCAGGAAAACCTGTCGGGGATCAGGGTGGTGAAGTCGTATGTGCGGGAGCAGTCGGACTCTTCCGCACCCTCAGCTGGGATTACCTCAAGAAGAACCTGGTGCTCGCCCGGATCCAGTCGATCATGTGGCCGCTGATGTTTCTCTTTGTGGGATTCTCCCTCATCCTGATACTCTACCTCGGCGGCCTGAAGGTGATCGACGGCCGCATGAGTGTGGGCACGCTGACGGCCTTCTTCGTCTATCTCGCCATGCTGATCTGGCCGATGATTGCCTTCGGCTGGGTGATCAATATCCTCCAGCAGGGCGCCGCCTCGATGAGCCGGCTGGCAAAAATCCTGGATACCGAGCCGGAGATCAAGGACGGGCCGTCAACCGATCACAACATTACCGGCCTCAGCGGGAAGGTCGAGTTCCGGAACGTCTCTTTCCGGCACAAGAATGCGCAGCGGAATGCGCTGGAAGGCATTACGCTCACCATTCCTGCCGGAACCACGCTGGCGGTTGTGGGGTATACCGGTTCGGGCAAAACCACACTTGTCAACCTCATCCCACGGCTCCTGGATGTTACGGAAGGAGAGCTGCTGATCGATGACGTGGATATCCGGACGATCCCTCTCGCGGTGCTGCGCTCCCGGATCGGCTATGTTCCGCAGGAGACATTTCTCTTTTCGGAAACGATTGCGGAGAACATCCGGTACGGCGGTGAGGGGAGAGATCCGGAGGATGTCCGGCGGTCGGCGGAGATCGCACAGCTCCAGAAAGACGTCGCAGAATTCCCGAAGCAGTACGATACCATGCTCGGTGAGCGGGGTATCACGCTGTCCGGTGGACAGAAACAGCGGACCAGCATTGCGCGCGCACTGATGCGGCGGCCGCAGATTCTGATCCTGGACGACGCACTGTCGTCCGTGGACACGTACACGGAGGAAGAAATCCTCAAGCGGCTTCGCGGCGTCATGAAAGGGCAGACCAGCATCCTTATCAGCCATCGGATCTCCACCGTCAAGGAAGCCGACCTGATTGTTGTTCTGAACGAAGGAAGGATCGTGGAGCGCGGAGTCCATGATGAGCTGGTGATGCAGGGCGGCATCTATGCAGAGCTTCACCGCAAACAACTGTTGGAAGAAGAGATCGAGCACCTCTGATGCAGGAAGACGAAATCCTCGGCAAGGCATACGACAGCTCGCTGATGAAGCGATTGCTGCAGTACCTGAAGCCATACCGCTGGCATGTGGTGGCGGGGGTCGTGCTCAGCATCGTGGTGTCCGCCTCGGAGGCCATCCAGCCCTACTTCACCAAGGTCGCGGTGGACGTGAATATCGCCGAACGGGATGCCCACGGTCTGTTCATTACCGCTGCGATCTTCTTCGGCATCATGGCGTTCCGCGGCTTCCTGCAATACGTGAACATCTATCTGACGCAATGGATCGGGCAGCGGACGATCTTCGATCTCCGCATGCAGGTCTTCGAGCACCTCCAGAGGCTGGGCCTGCGGTACTTCGACCGGAATCCCATCGGCAGGCTGATCACCCGCGTGACCAACGACATCGAGGTGCTGAATGAGATGTTCTCATCCGGGATCGTGATGGTCTTCAGCGATGTCTTCACGATCATCGGCATCCTGTACTTCATGTTCTCGATGAACTGGCAGCTCGCTCTGATCTCCCTGAGCGTGCTCCCTCTTCTCTTTTATGGAACGTTTCTGTTTCGCCGGAAAGCCCGCGAGGCGTACCGGGAGGTCCGGCTGTACATCGCGCGCATCAACGCCTTCATGCAGGAACACATAACGGGAATGCTGGTGGACCAGGTGTTCACCCGCGAGCAGAAGGCCTTCACGCAGTTTGCGAATATCAACGCCCAGCATCGCGACGCGAATATCAAGTCCATTTTTTACTATGCCGTATTCTACCCTGGCGTGGAACTGATCGGGGCAATTGCCATAGGACTCATTATCTGGTATGCCGGTGTGGATGCGCTGGACGGGTCGGTCACGATCGGGACGGTGATGGCGTTCCTGCAGTTCAATGAGATGTTCTGGCGGCCAATCCGCGATCTCTCCGAGAAGTACAATATCATGCAGACCGCGATGGCGAGTTCGGAACGGGTGTTCAGACTTTTGGACGATCAGACGATCGTTCCGGATCCGGAACATCCCGTGCCGCTGACGACGGTCCGGGGAGACATCGAATTCAGAAACGTCTGGTTCTCCTACACCCCCGCGCGCGACGGACAGGAACCGGAATGGGTGCTGAAAAACGTCTCCTTTTCGATCAAGGCAGGTGAGAGCGTGGCAATCGTGGGTCACACAGGTGCGGGCAAGACCACGATCACAAGCCTGCTCTCACGGTTCTACGACATCCACCGGGGAGAAATTCTTGTCGATGGCGTAGATATCCGGCACGTCACGCAGGCCGACCTCCGGCGGCACATGGCCGTGGTGCTCCAGGATGTCTTCCTCTTTTCAGGAGATGTTGCCGGAAACATCGGGCTGGGGAATGATGCAATTCCTGAAGAACGCATCCGTGCCGCCGCGCGGGTTGTCGGTGCCCACCGGTTCATCGAGCAGATGTCCGGACAGTATCATGCGGAGGTGAAAGAACGCGGCGCAACACTGTCGGTGGGCCAGAAGCAGCTGATCTCGTTCGCCCGCGCACTGGCGGTGCATCCACGCATTCTCATCCTGGACGAAGCCACATCCAGCGTCGACACCGAGACAGAATTGCTGATCCAGCAGGCCATCAAGAAGCTCCTGCATGGACGCACGTCCATCGTGATAGCCCACCGCCTCTCCACGATCCAGTCTGCCAGCAAGATCCTGGTCATGCACAAGGGAGAAATCCGGGAAAGCGGAACGCACCAGGAGCTGCTGGCACTCGGCGGTCTGTACTACCGGTTGTACCAGCTGCAGTACAAGGATCAGGAAGTCCCGCGGCGCGCGTAATGCACTCTGCGCGCAGCGTAAGTGATTCATCATGTTGCATGTCATGGCATGCTTCGGTAGATTCCCTCCAACGGTCAACCTGAAAGGCAACCATGAGCTCACGAACACCGTTTCCGGACAAGCTCATCACCCTCGAGCGCCACATCATCGAAGGAGAACACAGCCACCCAGGCGCCACCGGTGAGTTCTCCGGCCTGCTGCACGGGATATCTCTTGCGGCGAAGCTTGTCTGGCGCGAAGTCACAAAAGCCGGACTGGTGAATATCCTCGGGAAGACCGACCGGATGAATATCAGCGGCGATGTGATCAAGAAACTGGATGAGTTTGCAGATGTGACTATCTATAAAGCCATGGATCACCTGGGGCATCTCTGTGTGATGGCGTCTGAAGAGAATGAGGATCTGCTGCACATCCCCGAGCACTATCCCAATGGCAAGTATGCGTTGCTGTTTGATCCACTCGACGGCTCAGGGAACATCGACGCAAACGTCACGATCGGAACCATTTTTTCCATCTACCGGCGTGTGACCGCATCGGGTCCGGGAAAGATGGAAGACGTGCTGCAACCCGGACACCGGCAGGTGGCAGCCGGCTACGTGCTGTACGGCTCGAGCATGATGTTCGTGTACAGCACCGGCCATGGAGTGCACGGGTTCACACTCGACCCGAGCGTGGGGGAGTTTCTGCTTTCCCATGAGAACATCCGCATCCCGCGCAAGGGGACGATCTACAGCACGAACGAGGGGAACACGGGGCGCTGGGTCCCGGAAATGCAGCGGTACGTCAGCTATCTGAAGAAGGAAGATCCGGAGACCGGGCGTCCGTATTCGGCACGCTACATCGGGTCGCTGGTTGCAGATGTGCACCGGACCATGTTGTACGGGGGAATCTACTTCTACGCCGGCGACACAAAGAACCCGAACGGAAAATTGCGGCTGATGTACGAAAACAATCCGCTCGCCTATCTGGTGGAAGAAGCCGGAGGAGCAAGCACGAACGGCCGGATCCGGACGCTGGACATCCAGCCGTCCAGCCTCCACGAGCGTTCGCCGCTCTTTATCGGGAGTGTAGACGATGTGTCTATCGCACAGGAGTTCCTGAGCGGAAAACGGGTGTAGACGGGGGGAGAGAACTGGTTACCGGCGGTTTTGGGCGGAAACGCAGACACCCTGCTGCAGGCGCAAGACCTGCACGCAGGGTGTCTCTGTTTTGGCTATACGGCTGCGCGTTAGTTCAGCTTCGACAGCTTTTCGCGGGCCTTTTCTACGAGCGGACTTGTCGGGAAATCGGACACGACCTTCTGAAATGCGTCTTTGGCTTCAGATGCATTCCCCATGGCGAGATGGCAGTTCCCGATCATCAGGGTCGCGTCGGCTTTCTTCCCGGACCGCTGAAGGCCAAGGACATCCTGGAAGCTCTTGAGCGCCTGGCCGTATTCCCGGAGGCCGTAGTACGATTCGCCGATCCAGTAGTGGCAGTTATCGGCAAGGCTTGCCTCGATGCCGCTGTTCAATAGCGCCTGGAAATCAGCAATGGCGCCCTGATAGTCCCGTGTCTGGAACTTCTCCAGTGCACCGTCGTACCCTCCGGCAACATGTGATGCAGTCTCACCGGCGGGGACCTCTGCTTTTGGTGCGGCCATCATGTCGGCCAGCTTCGTTTCCAGCTCGGCGTTCCGTGCTGTCAGGTTGCGATTCTCTGCGGCGACTGCCTCGAGTTGATCCTTCATCCGCCGGTTTTCATTCTGAAGACTGTCAAGGCGATACTCCGCCAGCGCGCTGGGAGAAACTGCGGGAGCGGTTTCCCACTCGTCGGCCGATTCCTCTGACGATCCACAGCCGAACACAGTCAGAGAGAGAATCAGAACAGCGGCCGGCAAGAGACCGATTGACCAGCGAAACCATTGTGCATTGCTCCTCATTGGGCTTCCTCCTTAAAGGATGTTGTGTTCGGTGTGGCGTAAATGTATCAAACATGCGGGGCAAAGTCAACATTGTGCGGGCTGTTGCCGGCCAATCTGTGCCAGACTCATCATCCCCGGTTGCTCCGCTCCGGTCTCCGCCAGCTTGTTATTCAGAGAGGCAATGGGTATATTTTTTGCATTACAATTTCTGACGGTTCAGGAGACATGCTGGAATGAGGATTGCGCATTTAATCTGGATTTTGCCCGTTTTTGCATCCCTGCCAGGTTGCTGGACGGGGTCCCAATCGGATCGCGGGGCGAGTGGACCGCCGTCGGTCGTGGTCGCGCCGACCGGCGAAGGTGAAGGCGAGCGCAAAGCGATGCAGCATTTTGTGGATGGATCCGTCCACGAGATGAAAGGAGACCTCGAAAAAGCGGTTCTGGAGTACCAGGATGCGCTGCGCTACGACCAGGATCCGGCGATTTACTTCGCCATCTCCAAATGCTACTCCCGGCTCAGCAAACACTCCCGGGCCATTGAAGCAGCGCGGGAGGCGGTAAACCGCGCACCGGATGAACTGATCTACCGCCGCAATCTTGCCGATGTGTATGCCCTGGCATTCGAGTTTGACGCGGCCGCACAGCAGTTCGAAGAACTGATCAAACGGGATTCATCACAGGTGGACGCCTGGTACAACCTTGCACGCCTCAATCAGGGGCGCAGGCCGCTCCGGGCGCTCGAGGTCTATGAACAGATCATCGACCGGTTCGGACCGGAGTGGGATGTGCTGCTCCAGATGGCGGACCTCTACAGCAAGATGGGCAAGCATGATCGCGCCGCGTGGGCACTGCGGCAAATGGTGCAGCTTGATCCGAGCAACAAGGAGCTGAAGAAAACGCTGGCGCAGACATATGCGAATGCGTCCGCTTTCGACTCCGCCCTTGCAGTGTACACGGAACTGCGCGAACTTCATCCCGACGACCTCGAAATCCAGGCCGAATGTGCGGGGGTGTACCTTGCTCGCGGGGACTATCCGCGTGCGGCACGTGAGTTCGACGCCATTCTTGATGGTGATTCGGTGTCCGTCGAAGTGAAAGTGCGTATCGGCGAACTCTACTTCCAGCAAATGGGCAAAGACAGCACCCTGGCCCCTGTCACACGATCAATCTTTGAGCGCGTCGCCAAAGGACATCCCGACGACTGGCGCCCCTTCTGGTTCCTTGGAGCGATCGGCAGCATCACGCGTGACGACTCGCTTACCGTGCGCAGCTTCCGCCGCGTGACCGAGCTCGCCAGCTGGAATCCGGACGCATGGGTCTATCTCTCATCGGTATTTCTCGGGCAGAACAATTTCGGGGAAGTGGTTCGCATCCTGGAATCTGCCGTGAAAGTCCTCCCTGATGATTTCCGGGTCAACTTCTTCCTCGGCATCTCCTACAGCCGGCTGAACCGGAACATCGAAGCAGCGCGGGTGCTGGAGCGTGCGCGTGAGTTGAATCCCAAGGAAGTCGATGCGATCGCGCAGCTTGCACTCGTCTACGACGCCATGAAGCGTTATGATGATTCCGACGCCCTGTACGAAGAGGCGCTCCGGCTGGATCCGGCAAACCATCTCGTCCTGAACAACTACGCCTACAGTCTGGCTGAACGCAACCTCCGCCTGGAGCGCGCCCTCGAAATGTCGCGCAAGGCGGTTGAGGCACAACCGGAAAACGCTTCGTACCTGGATACCATCGGATGGATCTACTTCCGTCTCGGACGCTTTACGGAAGCGGAAACGTACGTCAAGCAGGCAATAAGCAAAGGCGAAGCCAACGCGGTGGTGTACGAACATCTGGGAGATATCTACTTCAGGCTGAATCAAACAGATCTGGCGATCGAACACTGGAATATGGCTCTGAAGCTCGACGAGAACAATGCAGCGCTCCGCGACAAGATCGCGCGCGGCTCTCTATGACGCTCGTCATTCGTGCGGCGATCCCCTCGGTGATGAGCTGCCTGCTCCTGGCATGTTCACCGACGACATCGGAGCTGGTGCTGGACACACAGCAAGTTCCCGCGGCAGAACTTGTCCGCCGCGTAACGGGAAATGCTGCCGGGATTCACACACTCACGGGAAGCGGGAGCGTGGATTTCGAGAGCCCGGATATGGGAGGATCGGTCTTCTTCACTCTTGCACTGCGCAAACC
>JAGDMK010000177.1 GCA_017860635.1 Bacteroidota bacterium | reverse complement strand
CTGGTCGTCGTCGTCCTGTATACCGTCCTCGGCGGTATGGTGTCGATCGTGGTCACGGATTTCATGCAGTTCGTGGTGCTTTCAGCCGGGACGCTTCTTGCGACGGTTGCCGTGCTGTGGAACGTGAATGTGGTGGACATGACCGCGGCTGTCGAACGAACGTTCGGGGACGCCGGATTTGATCCGCTCGTAAATCCGCGCTATGGCTGGACGTTCCTCATATGGATTCTCCTTAGCACCGTGGCGGCAGCTGCACTCTGGCAGCCGGGAACTTCAAAGGCGCTCTCCTCGGAGAGTCCTGCCGTGGCGAAGAAGGTTTTTTTGTATGCGGGGTTGACGTATGCCGGACGGGCGATGATTCCGATGTTCTGGGGAGTGGCCGCCCTGGCGTACTTCGGCCCCGGCCTGGATTCGGCATCGGCGATGCCCCGGTTGCTTGCGTCTGTCGTCCCGAGCGGACTCCTGGGTGTCCTTGTTGCGGGGATGCTTGCGGCATCGATGTCGACGTACAGCGCGTACCTGCTTGCGTGGAGTTCCGTGTTTGTGCGGGATGTCCTGGCGTGCACGCGGAGCGTTGATTTTTCAGAACAGGCGACGGTCAGGATCACGCGCATCTCCACGGGAGTGATAGGGGTGTTTCTGCTTGTCTTCGGACTCTTCTACAAGATCCCGGACACGGCGTTCCAGTACCTGTCTGTCACGGGTGCCATCTATACGGCTGGCGCGTTGGGGACGGTCGTGGCCGGACTCTACTGGCGCCGTGCGAACAGCGTCGGGGCGTACGCGGCGCTCATCATGGGGGCCATCGGTCCGATAGGATTTCTCTTCCTGGAAAAATTCCGCGACGAGCTTCCGGGGTATATCCGGTTCCTGGGGGATGTGAATGTAGCGGGGCTTCTCAGCTTCGTCCTCGCGGCGTTGGGAATGGTGGTTGGGTCGCTTGCCACTGCGCGCACATGTCCCCCGAAACATATTTCAGCGGAGGACACATTGTGAACACAGCCGGGATTGTTTGGCTTGTGATTTTCGCCGTAGCGGCCCTCACGTTCTTCGGGGTGGCGGTAGTCGTTTCGGTCAAGGGTGTGGGCGACCTGCGTCATCTGCTCAGGAGTGCGCAGAAGCGCGAGGGAGATGCAGCCTAGCACATCGCATCCTTGATTCTCGCAGGCTTTCTGGGTATACTTAAAGCTGAAAAGAATCCCATCGTCCCTTTGTGGAGTTGACGTGACCGAGCCGTTGCAGGATGCAGAAGATCTGAACACCTTGATGGTCCGGCGCAGAGAAGAACTTGAAGAACTCAAGCGCCGGGGAGTACAGCCATATCCGTATGCCTTCACACGGACAGCCCAGTCCGCGGAAATCAAGGCCGCATTCAAGGAGGACCAGCCGCCCCGCGATGTCGCGGTTGCGGGGCGCATCATGTCCCTCCGCCGCATGGGAAAGGCGTCATTCTGCCATCTGGAGGATATGCAAGGGCGCATCCAGGTCTACCTGAAACGGGACGACCTGGGCGAAATCTACGATGCGTTCCGCCTGATGGACCTTGGCGACATCATCGGGGTCGAAGGGTTTGTCTTTCGCACAAAAACCGGGGAAATCTCTATTCACGCGCGCAGCCTGACGCTGCTCGCCAAATCCCTTCGCCCGATTCCGACTCCCAAAGAAAAGCTGGATGAGCAGGGGAACAAGACGGTGTTCGATCCTTTTTCGGACAAGGAGCTGAGGTACCGCCAGCGCTACGTTGACCTTGTGGTCAACCCCCATATCCGGCAGGTGTTCCAGAAACGCGCACGCATTATTTCCTCGGTGCGGGGATTCCTGGATGCCAGGGGATTCCTGGAAGTCGAGACCCCGGTGCTGCAGCCCCAGTACGGCGGTGCCTTTGCCCGGCCATTTGTGACGCACCATAACGCGCTGGACGTGGACCTGTACCTGCGCATTGCCGATGAACTCTATTTGAAGCGGCTGATCGTGGGCGGGTTCGACGGAGTCTACGAAATCTCCAAAGACTTCCGCAACGAAGGGATGGATAAATCCCATAATCCGGAGTTCACGATGCTGGAGGTGTATGCAGCATACCGTGACTACATCTGGATGATGGGCATCGTGGAAGAGATGATGGCGCACGTGGCGCAGGAAGTGAACGGGTCGCCGCAGGTGTCGATGGGAGGAACCATCATTGACTTCACGCCTCCCTGGAAGCGGATCAGCATGTTCGATGCCATCCGGGAGCGAACCGGGATGGATTTGCAGGGGTGGCCTGAGGCGGATCTGCGTGCGGCAGCAAAGCGGTTGAACGTGGAGATCGCCCCCACGGACGGGATGGGGAGAATCATCGACGAGATCTTCAGCGAAAGAGTCGAGCCCCATCTGATTCAACCGACATTCATCACCGACTACCCGGTCGAAATGTCCCCTCTGGCAAAGCGGCACAGAAACCTCCCGGGACTCGTGGAGCGGTTTGAGGCAATCTGCAACGGGCATGAGATCTGCAACGCATTCAGTGAGTTGAACGATCCGCTGGACCAGCGCGCGCGCTTCGAGGAACAGATGCGCGCCCGTGCGCGGGGGGAGGAGGAGGTTCAGCCGCTGGACGAAGACTTCCTAAGAGCTCTCGAATACGGGATGCCACCTACTGCGGGATTAGGGATCGGCATCGACCGGATCACCATGTTGCTGACAGGGCAGGAGTCCATTCGAGACGTCATGTTCTTCCCTCAGATGAAACCGGAACGATGAAGCTCATTTCACTGGTGCTGCTCTGTGCGGGGGCTGCCATGCATCTCTACGCTGGCACCAGCGGAATACTGGAAGGGACAGTCAAAGACCGCCGCACCGGGGAACTCCTCCCCGGAGTCAACGTGGTGATTGTCGGACTCCAGCGCGGTGGCACGACCGATACTGCCGGACATTACCTCGTCCAGAATGTGCGTGCGGGACGGTACGACGTGCGCATGACACATGTTGGCTACCGGCCGGCGATGATCAGAGGTGTCACCATCCACCCCGATCTCCGTACACGCCTGCACGCCCTGCTCGAGCCGGCCGATGTTTCGCTGGAAGAGATGGTCATCATCCAGGAGAAACCGCTCATCCAGAGAGACGTGACGGGGACAACGTACACGCTGTCCGTCGAAGAGACCGATGTTCTCCCCATTGACAATGCGGTCGAGGCACTCCGGTTTAAGCCGGGCGTTACTGCGGAAGGAAACATCCGGGGAGGGAAGACCAGCGAGGTGCTCTACCTTGTCGATGGCCTGCCCGTCCAGGATGTGTTGAGCGGTGGGCTGAGTGCGAAACTGCCCAACAGCTCCATCACGGGGATGAGCATCTATACGGGGGGATTCGAGGCAGAGTACGGCAATGCGCTTTCAGGCGTCGTGAACATCGTCACGAGGACCGGATCGGATGATCACCGTTTCTTCGCGAGAGGGGACCATGACCACCTCTTTGGCGGAATGCAGAACAGCAAGGCAACCGAGTTTGAGGTCTCGGGTTCAGGGCCGGTGGTCGGGAACGAACTCTACTACCTTGCCGCAGTGCAGGGGCTGTATGCCGATACGCGGTGGTGGCAGGAGTTTCAGCATGCGGTGCCGAGTCCTGTCGAACGAACCCTGAATGCCTTCGGCAAAATCGACTACCTCTTCACCCCGTCGTTCCGGGTGAGCGTCCAGGGGCTTCTGTCCGACCACCGATGGCGCGACTATGAATTCGCCTGGCGCTATAATCTGGATGGCCTCCCCCCGCAGGTGCGTACCTCGCATCGTCTGGCCGTCATGCTCTCCCACTCCGTTTCCGACGGGTTCTTCTACACCGCAAGCCTGAGCCGCTACCACCTTCGGTCGCAAATCGGCGAGGGGGAGATCGATTCACTTGCGATCGCCGATCCGTACCAGTACGATTTCTTCCTGCGCTACATCGTAGATGGAAAGCGGTCGTGGTGGAGTCGCTCGACGCAGGAGTCGTACACAGGACGGTTTGATGGCACGTTCAAGGTGAACAATGATCACATGGTCAAGTTTGGTGCGGAGCTGACGCTGTACCATCTGGAAGCCGACGTTGTCAAGTACGAGCCCCGGAAGACGTATTTCGGAAAGCCGCTGGTCAACGAGCCCCAGCTGAACTTCAGCAGTGCCTATGCGTACCGGCCCAGCTCCGGATCGGTCTACGTTCAATCGAAGACGGATGTGCCCGCTGAGGGTATCCTGCTGAATGCCGGCGTCCGGTATGATTTCCTTGCTCCAACTGCGGAGCGACCGAACATAGAAGCCATCCCGCTTGCCGACACTGCGTACACTTTTGTACTGACTGGCACGGTACCGGCATCGTTCAAGCAGCAGATCAGCCCGCGTCTCGGTGCTGCGCTGCAGATAGCGGAACGCGGATACCTGTTTGTAAACCTTGGATGGTATTTCCAGTACCCGCTCTTCCAGTACCTTTATACCGGTCTGGACCGGGTTGCGTTGGCACGCGGGATCAGCGCCATCACCGGCAATCCCGATCTGGAACCGGAACGGACGAAGGTGTGGGAGCTGGCATTGAAGTACACACTGCCGCTCGATATTGTGGCCAGCGTAACATATTTCCGAAAGGAAAGCACGAATCTGGTCGACACCAAGACCTTCGTGCCGGGGGACTCCAAGCTGGCCGGCGGCTTCGGCTTCGCCGAATATGTGAACAATCCCTATGGCGAGGCCCGCGGACTCGAGTTTGTCATCACCCGCAACCGTGGCGAGTGGGTGACCGGCGAGCTGTCCTACACGTACATGGTGGCCGAAGGAGTCAGTGGGAGTTCTTCGGATGGGTTCTACGTCGCGCAGTACGGACTCCCTCCAGGCCGGCGGGTGTATCCGCTCAGTTGGGACCAGCGCCACACAGTAAAAGGGACACTCATTCTGACTCCGGTGCCGAGCGTTACGGTGTCTTCGGTCCTGGAGTGGCATTCGGGAAGGCCGTACACGCACTATCCGACCAGCACCGGCTTCGAGACGATCAACGGCGGGGTGTTCGTCCAGAACAATGAACGCATGCCGCAATATGCAAATGTCGATCTGAGAGTAGAACATGTCTTCCGGCCGTCATGGTGGCCTGAGTCCGCAATGACCCTCTATATGGATTGCCGCAACGTGTTGAACGAGCGAAACGTGGCCTGGATGGATTCTAACGGACGGATTGGAGGAGAGCTGGGCGATCCCTCGGGCTATCACATCGGAAGACGGACGAGCCTGGGTCTGAAAGTGGAGTTCTGATATGAGATGCCCGGAATGCCATCGTGTCCTCGTCCTCTGTGCAGTCTTTTCCGGGCTGTCATGTGAAGAGCCTCTGCCTCCCCGGTCAAACCCGGCCATAGTGCTGGTCCCGGGTATGCAGCTCAGCAGCAACGTGGTGCGGGTCGAACGGGACATGGTGAAAAGCGGAGGTTTCGTGATCCTGTCCCTCCGCAACGTCCATGACGAAGTCCTTTCGGAAGAGGCGTTCGTGAGGGGATACGTGACCCTTTCACTGCGAGAGTTCTCGGGTACCACACATACTCTCGTCTACGGTCAGCCCGACCTGATCACGCCTGGGCTCATTGTGGGCAACACGCTGACCCTTCCGGTCCAGCGTACGCTCGAAATCATGCAACCCTGGGACCATCGAATGGTAACGGATAAAGCCTACTGGCAGTTTGTCCTTCGCTGGAATCGCCGCACCACCGACAAAGGAATTCTGTACTGGGAGTCGGATTCGTTGCACCTCGTAGTCAAGGCTACGCTCCAGATTTTCAAACGCGTACAGGCCATCCGGTTTCCTCCGCGTGAATATGCCATCGTCTATCAGCTCTGGGATATGGCCGAACCGGCCCTGGCCAAGCAGACCCCATGACACCGCTCTCGTTCGTCTTCGCCGTCCACAATCATCAGCCAGTCGGGAACTTCGAAGCCGTATTTGTCGAGGCGTACGACAAGGCTTACAAACCGTTCCAAGATGTGCTGGAACGGCATCCCGGGATAAAGACGACGCAGCACTGGTCCGGGCCTCTCCTCGAATGGATTGTCCGGCGCCATCCGGAGATGATCGAGCGGATGAAGGACATGGTGGCCCGGGGGCAGCTCGAGCTTCTGACCGGGGCGTACTATGAAGCGATCCTCGCGATGATCCCGGAAGAGGACAGGATTGGTCAGATCCAGAAGTTGACAGAGTACCTCCACAAGACATTTGGTGTCTGGCCGCGGGGGATGTGGCTCGCGGAGCGGGTCTGGGAACCGCATCTGGCCGCATCGCTTGTGCGTGCAGAGGTCGAGTACGTCATGCTGGACGATTCGCACTTCCGCCACACCGGACTTTCGGATGCGGATCTCCTGGGATATTACGTCACGGAAGAGCTTGGCGAGACCCTGAAGGTCCTGCCGATGGACAGGCATCTGCGGTATGCCATCCCGTTTCACACAGTCCCCCGGACACTCGAGTATCTGACTGAACGGGCGAAACGGTTTCCCGGCAAGGCGATCGTCCACGCCGACGACGGAGAGAAATTCGGAGTCTGGCCCGGGACGCACACGCACGTATACACGGAAGGGTGGCTGGAGAATTTCTGTCAGGCCCTGGAAGGGGCGTCGGCGTCGATACAGACCGTCCGGGCGTGTGACCTCATCGACGCTCATCCTCCTCTGGGGCGGACCTATCTGCCCACAGACAGCTACGGGGAGATGACTCGGTGGGCATTGCCACCTCAGGCCCAGCTTGGTCTCGAGCAGTTTGAAGTCTCCCTCGAAGCGCACGGGCTCCTGGAAGGGAACAGGGAACATGTACGGGGAGGGTTCTGGAGGACGTTCCTGGCAAAGTATCCTGAAGCAAATCAGATGCAAAAGAGGATGCTCCGGGTCGCTTCCCGGATACGGGGTGTCGCGCGGGAGCACCGGATTCCGCAGGAGGTTTTTGACCATCTCTGGGCTGGTCAGTGTAATGACGGGTACTGGCACGGATTGTTTGGCGGGCTCTA
>JAGDMK010000379.1 GCA_017860635.1 Bacteroidota bacterium | reverse complement strand
AATCATGCCGATGCTGTAGACATCATCGAAGAACGTCAGAAGCCGGAATCTGTCGCCCAGCTGCCTGCTCCGGTCCATGATCAGGCGGTCAATCAGGTGTTTGCCGGTCACGTAGCTTGTGCCGTAGCCGGGTTGGCGGAGATACAACTGCTGCTCGAATCCGACCAGACTGACATCTCCTGTCCAACCGTGCGGCGTCCACGTTACCTGATATGCGCGGGCCTCAGGGAGAGTCATCTCGTTAGCGTGAACGTACAATGAGGCGAGTCCACGCGCACACCGCTGTGCCAGCATGATCCACACCAGCTCGCGGGCCCGCGGACTGTCATCGTACAAGCCCGCGTGCATGAACATCTCTTCTACATTTGTCGCCAGTCCTTCTGAACGGCTCATCCAGATATTGAAGGGGAGGGGATCGCGGCGTATGGGATTGGCGTTTGGTTCAATGCGCTGGCGCGCGATTTCAAACCAGTGAGTGGCGTGTGTATAGAGCACGGTCGGGTCAAGGTGCATGACATTGAAGAAGAAGTTGCGGCGTGCCACAGGTTGAAAAGTTCCCAGGTGCTTCCGCAACTCAGGCTCCATGTAGTCACGCACGGGGAGGATTTCGTTTTTCCTCAAAAACTCCATCAGTCTTGTCGCTGACCGGTCAGCGCGTTGTGCGTATTCTTCCGGACTTGACGCAGGCACAATCTGTGGCAGATTTCGGTTGCGCTGACGCTCCAGTTGCAGCGAAGCATACGCACGTCCGAGCTCGCGCTTCAGAAGCATGACTTCCTCCTCCCATGAGAAGGGGACAAGAAGAACATGGCGGAGGTACCAGGTGTATTGTTCCTTTCCGACTCCGGACGGGCCGGTTTTCAACGAAGCTTGTTGTTCCAGCCATTCGGCAAAACTGATGGTCGCGGATGTCGCTTCGCTCAACGCCTTTGTGAGCCGGGCTCCGGCGTTGGATGTCCGCCTGGCGAGATCTTCAAGGTCCGTGACCTGACCGCGTATGCTCCTGATCCCCGCCATCCACAGGTCTCGAGCGTTGCCAGTCAGGTTGACGCGGGCCTGCCTGAGTAACGGCGGAACGACCTCCAGTTGCGCAGCGAGTTGTACGGCGTCTTCGGGCGAAAGCGGGAATGTGTAGGTCCACAGTTCGATGGCCGCGTGGCAGACCGGGCCTTCATGTGACGGCGTATCGCTTTGTTCGGTCCATAGAATGGCGTAGTAAGCGGGATCGCGCGCCCACGGCTGCAGTACCCGCACATCGAAATCAAGACCGTTCATTTCGGCGCGGACCAGTTCGCAGTCGACTCGCTGCTCAACGGACCAGCCGGAGGTATCGATTACCGCAAGACGGTTCTGACACTGCTTCAGCTGTTCGCGAACCTTTCCGAGCGTCGCCTCGCTGTAGTCAGGAATACCTTCTGGTGTTGAAGGGCGCTCCAGAACCCGTAAATCACGGAACAGGTTGACGAGATTTTTCCACTCTCTCTAACCGTTGAACACCGGACCTCCTCCGTTACCAGGATCTGGGCTGGTTGATTTGAGCAGGCAGATTTCCCGACGTGTGCCAGATTCCGGGAAGCGGTGAATCCGTGGGTCGTGTACAATGTAGTCTCGGAGGAGCGGAGAGTCAAACTCGTGGAGACGGCTGGTGCCGCAGCGTTGCCCCGGTGGCTCATGGTTCGGAAGGTGATCGGTGCACAAATGAAAGAATTTGTTATCTTGACGGGGGCAGGCAATGCACAGAAATCCTTCACCGGTCCAAACGTGTGATCCAACTGAGCACGAAGAATGACACGACACGAACGTTTGATGGCAACTCTCCGGGGCGAGACCGTAGACCGTCCGGCTGTGAGTTTCTATGAAATAGGCGGCTTTTCGATTAATCCTGACGACCCAGATCAATACAACATTTACAATTCACCCTCCTGGCGGCCCCTGCTCACCCTTGCAGAAGATCACACCGATATCATTCGACTGGTGAGCCCCGTGCGGGCTCAATCCCATCTGGCTTGGGCCGGAAATGACAACGTTGATCTGCGAAAGCACTATGTCAGAGAAGCAGTGTGGGAGGAAGACGACAGCCGTTTCACACGCGTGACATACACGATCGGCGACAAGAGTCTGACAAGCCTCTCCCGCAGGGACAAAGCAATCGATACCGTGTGGGTGCTGGAACCGTTGCTCAAGAACACCGAAGATGCGAAACTGTATCTGACACTTCCGGATGAAGTGTTTGAGGAAACCCTGAATATCGATCGTCTTAGAGACGAGGAAAAGAGTCTCGGGGACCGTGGCATCGTGATGGTGGATACGGAAGATCCGATCTGTGCAGTGGCCGGTCTGTTCAGCTTGGAGACCTTTGCGGTGTTTGCGTTTACGGAACAGACGTTGTGTCACAGATTGCTGGAACGGCATGCCACGGTTATTCATAAACGGACGGAGGCCGTTGCGCGGGAGTTCCCCGGCAGACTGTGGCGCATTTATGGTCCAGAGTACGCCGGTGAACCGCTTCTCCCTACGCGTCTTTTCAAAGAGTACGTGGTGAGGTATACGGGACCGATGGTGCAATACATCAAATCACGTGGAGGATTTGCGCGGATTCATGTACACGGACGGATCAGAAAGGTGCTCGATCAGATCGTGGCAATGGGTGCCGACGCGATTGATCCGATTGAACCACCTCCCAATGGTGATGTGGAATTGAAGTTTGTGCGCGAACGGTATGGGAGGGAACTGGTGTTATTTGGGAACCTCGAGATACGGGACATCGAAAGCATGCCCACGGGTGAGTTCCGGAAACTGGTGAGACAGTCGATTGCAGACGGCACGGCCGGCGAGGGGAGAGGATTTGTCCTGATGCCATCTTCATCACCCTACGGTAGGGAGATCGCGGAACAGACGCTCTCCAACTACCAGACTATTATAGAAGAGATAGAAGCCCTTTAGCGTCATACCAGCAGCCTGCGGACTTTGTAACGGCGTCTGCGTAATTTGCCATCGTGGAGCATGCCAGCATCATGAAGACCCACAGAATCAGTCTACACCACATATCTTCGCTGTTGGTCATATGTGCGGTGACGGCTATCGTCCTTTCAGGTTGCGGCAAGAGTGAGCAGAGTGTGAAGGAGCGGCTTGCGCAGGGGTTCGCCAGTCCGCCGGATTCCACCAGGCCCGGCGTGTACTGGTATTTCATGGACGGCAACATCTCGCGCGAAGGCATGACTGCCGACCTGGAGTCCATGAAAGAAGCAGGGATCGGCAGCGTTCTCTTCCTGGAGGTCAATGTAGGAATCCCCCGCGGGAGAGTTGATTTCATGAGCGTCGAATGGCTCGATCTGTTTAGGCACGCACGAAATGAAACGGAGCGGTTGGGCATGACCATGAAGCTGGGGATCGGACCCGGATGGACTGGAAGCGGAGGTCCATGGGTCAGGCCCGAGCAGTCCATGCAGCACCTCGTGTCAAGTCTGCTGGAGGTGCGTGGACCGGGGAAGCTCTCAGAAAGACTCCCAAGGCCGAAGCCGAAAGACCCGTTCTTTGGCGAGGGAAGCTTCACGCAGGATTTGAAAAGGGAATGGAGTTCATACTACAAGGATGTGGCTGTTCTGGCATATCCTGCTCCTGCGGCCAGATCATTCATCCCGAATGCCAGCCGGAAATCATCACGGGCATTGTACAGCAGTCTGCATGCAACGGACGCATACGTTGGCGATTTTGAAGAGAAGGCCCTCTACTATCGATCTCCATATTCCTCCTGGCCGGGTGTGAGGGAATACATCCCTGCGCCTGCAAGCGTTGGAGCAGCGCCGGATACCATCATCATTGACAGGGACAGCATCGTCGATCTGACATCATACCTTCAGCCTGACGGGAAGCTGACATGGGACATCCCGCCCGGCCGGTGGGTTATCATGCGTTTCGGGAGCACGAACAACGGTTCGGTCACACGTCCGGCTCCTCTCCCCGGCGTCGGGTTTGAATGCGACAAGTTTGA
>JAGDMK010000036.1 GCA_017860635.1 Bacteroidota bacterium | reverse complement strand
TTTCCGGGTCTGCGTTTCGATACCCTTGGCAGAATCGATGACCATGACGACAGCATCGACCGCGGTCAGAACACGGTAGGTGTCTTCAGAAAAGTCCTGGTGGCCCGGCGTATCCAGCAGATTAATCCGGTACCCGTCGTAGTCGAACTGCAGGACAGTGGAGCTGATCGAGATCCCGCGCTTCCGCTCGAGTTCCATCCAGTCGGAGGTGGATTGCCGCTGGTTTTTCCGCGCGGTCACGGACCCGGCCAGCTGGACGGCATTTCCGTGCAGAAGGAATTTCTCGGTAAGTGTCGTCTTACCTGCGTCGGGATGGGAGATGATGGCAAACGTCCGCCGGCGCAGGATTTCTTCTCTGATACCCATGGTCTACCGTTGCTGTGTGCGTAGCTATTAATATACGAACATCCTGATTGGGCTGCCAGACCCGGGACGACCCGGCCGCAGGGCAGCTCCGGAACCAGAAGCCACGTTGCCCGGGGCCGGCAAAGGGCACGAGGGTACCATCCCAGGAGCGATTGACTCAGGTGCGATTGATTCAGGACCGTCGTCCTGGCAATTGAGTCTGCCCTTTTCTACTTTTAGTCTGCATGACGTCATGCCCCGGCCGGCTGGTTGCAGCCGACGCGGGGCGATCTCACGCGCGTTTCAACAGACGCAGATTTCATCTCACCAATCCACGGAGCGCTTGTCATGGCGCGACACACACGCATTTTCAACTTTATCGCGATTGCTCTGCTGCTCTTTATCAGCTCAACGTTGACGAACGCACAACCGTCTGCACAGCAGCGGCAATGGCTGGCCCAAGCCGAGCGGCACGAACGCGACGGATGGATCTACCTGCGCGTGTACGGGTCACCCCGGGCCATGGGATTCCAGCATGGCTACCTTCTGGCAAAGGAGATTGCCGTTTCGCTGCGTGCAGCCCGCCAGGACTGGGAATACAACAGCGGCATGTCCTGGGAATGGCTTGTGGATCACGGTCATGCAATCCTTCTTCCACGGATCGATTCTGTGTCGCTCGCTGAACTGGATGGCATCGTGGAAGGCTTGAAGACCGCAGGAGTTGCGACAACCCGGGCTGAAATCATCACCTACAACGGCATCATCGAACTCGACGGCTACTGGTGGCCGGGCATAAAGGACTCGCTGAACGTCCAGACACCTGACCGTCCGCGGCAGATGTGCAGCAGCTTTATTGTGACCGGGAGCATGACGCCGGACGGCGGGATCGTGCTCGGTCATAACACCATGACCTCCTACATTTCCGCGGACTGCAACATCATCCTGGATATACACCCCGACGCCGGGCACAGGATACTCATGCAGGGGACACCCGGCTGGATCCACAGCGGCACGGATTTCTTCATCACCGATGCCGGACTGATCGGCTCAGAGACCACAATCGGCGGCTTCTCCGGCTTTGACAAGAATGGGATCCCCGAGTTTGTGCGGTTCCGCCGTGCTACCCAGCGCGCTTCGACCATAGACGAATGGTGTGCAATCATGCGCGACGGGAACAATGGCGGATACGCAAACGCCTGGCTCATCGGAGACATCAACACCCGGGAGATCGCGCGGCTGGAATTGGGCCTGCGGCATGTCGCAATGGAGCGGACGAAAGACGGATACTACGTCGGATCCAACATCGCCGAGAACCTCCAGATCCTCCGCCATGAAACGAAAAGCAGCGAAACAGATATCCGAATATCCGACGTCGCCAGGCGGGTCCGCTGGAAACAGCTCATGAGAGAGCACAAGGGAAAGATCACGATTGATCTTGCGAAACAGTTTGAGGGGGAGCATGTGGACACGTACCTCGGGCAAGAGCGGCTCGGCGCGCGGTCCCTCTGTGCACATTGGGACTACGAAACCACCGATCCCACAGAGCCGCCCTATGATCCGTCCGGCACTGTCGACGCCAAGGTCGTGGACTCCAGGATGGCAAAGGACATGTCATTTGCCGCGCGGTGGGGATCCGGATGCGGCACACCTTTCGATGCAGATGCGTTTCTCGCTCAGCACCCGCAGTTTGAGTGGATGACCGGCATACTCCGGAGCCGGGCATCGCACCCCTGGGCCATATTCCGGGCAGGAGAGTAGCATCTGCACTTGCCTCAACCCGACAAATGTCATACCTTCACTCACCGTCCCACTCGTTCTTCCTCATCCATAGGAGGTCGTTATGGTCCCTATCCTCTCCCTCTGGCTTCCCATCCTGGTGTCCGCAGTCTTTGTCTTCGTGGTCAGCTCGCTCATCCATATGCTCCTGGGCTATCATGCGAACGACTACCGCAAGCTTCCGGATGAAGATGCTGTTATCGACGCGTTGCGGAAGTTCAACATCCGTGGAGGGCAATACAGCGCTCCCCGCGCCGCCAGCATGAAAGACATGAACTCGCCGGAGTTTCAGGCCAGGGTGAAGAAGGGACCGTCGTTCATGCTGACGATCTGGCCCGGAGGGAGCACCTCCATGGCGGGAAGCCTCTTCCAATGGTTCGTGTATTCTGTTATCGTGGGAATCTTCGCGGCATACGTCGCCGGCCGGGCTCTCGGACCGGATGCGCATTATCTCGCAGTGTTCCGGTTTGCCGGAGTCACAGCGTTCGTCGCCTACGCCCTTGGAGGATGGCAGGAGTCTATCTGGTACAAGCGCCCGGTTTCCGTGTCACTGAAGAACACGTTCGACGCCCTCCTGTACGCGCTGGTTACCGCAGGAACATTCGGGTGGCTGTGGCCACGATAAGACCTCGCCAGACGGTGACCAGATGACGCACGGATCGTGAAGAGTTTGCGGGCGGTGAGGGATGTGCATCCCCCCGGTTCCCCGGCACCACGTCGGCATGAAGTGTTCATTTGCGTATCAAATAGAGTGCTGTGATATCATCCGCCTGGGGCGCATCGGCGGTGAACTGTTTGACATCGGCAATCAGATCCCTGATAAATACTTCCGCCTTCTCCGGAACCACGCGTGCAACGAACTCCTGAAGCGGCGAGTGGTTTTCGTACAATTCCTGCACAGGGTTGTGCGCTTCGGGAATCCCGTCCGTGTACAGCAGCAACCGGTCACCACGGTCCAGCGTGACGCGACCTGAAGCGTACGGGAGGTTCAGATCCAGCATGCCGAATGGAATCCCCCCTTCGCTGAGCTCCACGATGGTACCGTCGGTTCTCCGGCAATAGACGACATTGTGCCCCGCATTCACGTAATCCAGGATTCCCGTCTGCGGTTCCAGCAGACCGATGAACGCAGTAATGAACTTGTCGTCTGTCGAGGCACGGTGGATCACCGAGTTCAAACGGGCAGCCATTGTCACGAGAGGCATAGCGCTCTCCAGGTATGCGGTCAGATACGCCTGAAGACTGCTCACAAGCAAGGCGGCAGGAATCCCCTTCCCCGCCACGTCCGCTACGACAAGGGCAACTCTGCCATCCTGCAGCAGAAAGCAATCGTAATAGTCACCACCCACAGATTTCGAAGGGATATTGATGCCGGCAGCATCATATCCATCGATCGTGGGAAGGACTGACGGCAGAATGCGCTGCTGTATGGAAGCAGCCACAGCGATATCCTGCTCCATCTTCTGTTTCTCCAGCGACTGCCGGAGCAGGTACCGGTTTTCCAGTGAGGCATGGACCTGGCGGGACAGGGCATCGAGCAGGAGGCGGTCTGTCCCCTCGAACGCCGTCACCCCGGCACGGCTTTCCTTGTCCATCAGCATGAAGAGATACCGTACCGAGTGAAACGTAAACTCCGCGCTGATGCATCGCTCTCCGGGCGTCCTCCCTTCGTCCCTGTATTCGCCCGGAAAGGCAATGCGTTCGATGACATTCTCGTCCCTGTACAACGAAACGACTCCCTGCGAGGCATTGGTCATGGCAACCGCGCGCTCGAGCGCCAGGTGGATTGGAGAAACTGCGCTGTCCAGTGCGGCGATTTCGATGCCGGTCTCGATCAGGCTGTTGAGTTGCAGGAGCCGTTGATTGAGAGAGAATGCGAGTGCCTTTTCGTGCTGCCTGTGCAGCAACGCCTGGTAGGCAGAATCAAAAGTCGTCACGGCAAGCCGGAGTGAATCAATTCCGCTCTCGGAAGTGTCGACGCCTGTGACGTGCCGCCTCATGATGAGACATAGTTCAGAGTCGTCGCCGAGCCGATGGAGCGCATGCATCTTCTGGCCATCGCCGACCTGGCGAACGGCGCAGGCCTCCCCGTTCCAACCGTCAGGAAGAGATCCATCATCCGCCGGAGCCCCGGTGATGAGGTTCATCCATGCATGGCTCACCGCTGGACGATGGAGGAGGTCGACCTGAACATCGCCGAGAAGTTCGCGGAGACCCGCTTCGAAGCGGCCGGCCAGTTCGCGCAGGCTCGTGCTCTTTCCGAGATTCCGGTATGCCGGAGGCAGAAGCAAAGCCGTCCGGCTCTGTCCGGTGCTGATCGTCTCTGAGGTCATGGTTTAGCCGGGAGAGTCCTAGGATTGAGTCGAGAGCGCGCTCAGGGCGTCCTCGACGGTTTTCTCTTTTCCGGCATACCCGAACAACCCCATGATCGCCAGCATCTTCTCAACGGCCGGATCAAGGTTGGTGAAGATCAGGCGCCCGCCCGATTCGCTGAGACGCTCGATGATTTCGATCAGGAAGGACATGCCGACGGAATTGACGACTTTGGAATGCGCAAGATTGATGATTACCTCCCGCACTCCGGAAACGTAGTGCTTCTGGAATTCGTTGGCAATTGCCTCACCCCCGACATTGTTCACGTATCCGGAGGTAGAGATGATGAGACGGGCGTCCCTCACTTCCGTGGTGAGTGTAAACGGTTGTTCCATGGCTCTAGCGCATTCGTTTGGTGATGGTGATTGTGGTACCGGACTTTCCGGTCTGGATGCGAAAATCGTCGGAGAGGGATTTCATCAGCTTCATCCCCCATCCCCTTTTGCTTTGCGTGCCGAGTTTCTTCTGTATGACGGGATCCTCCAGCGTCGCCGGATTGAATCCCTTTCCTCTGTCGCGCACGAACACAACGAGTGTTCCAGACGATATTGTGAACTCTACCCGGACCGATGGATGTGCACCCCCCGCATGTTCGAGCGCGTTGATGATGGCCTCGGTCACCACAATCCGGGCCTCCCCGATCTTCTCCTCTCCTATCCCCAGATGACGGGCCAGCCGCTCAAGCCCTTCAAGAGCGACGAGCTCGATGTCGGGGATGCGGGGAAGTGTGATCGTCAGAGACACCGCGGTGTCCGTCGCGCTATCGACAACGGTTGTGTTCACGACAGGTTCTTTCATGATGATGTTTTCTGAATGACCATCAGTGTGATATCGTCATCCTGTGCCGCGCCGTTCATCCATGCATCGCCTGCCTCAACCAGATGCCGAATCACGCTGTCAGGGTCGCCGGGGAGTGAAGTGCTGAAGGCCTGTTGTACTCTTGCATAGTCGAACATCTCACTGTTCCCGTTCTTCTGCTCGGGGAGTCCGTCGGTGATGAACAGAAGCGCGTCGCCGGGATCCATGGCCACATCCCGCACCGCATAGGAAGCATTCTTCATCGCCCCGAGGGGCATACCTTTCAGAAAGATTTCCTCTGTTGTACCGGCCGAACGCCGGAACAAATACGCAGGCGGCATACCTGCGCTGGAGAAGCTCACAGACCGCCCCTGCACACGGACCAGGCTGAATGCCATGAAGAGGCGGCCCAGGCGGATCTCCTTGATGGCCCTGCTGGCATGCTGGAAGAACGACTCTATGGGGAGCCGGGAGGCATCGGACAGAAACAATCCTTTCATGAGCGTCACGATGGTTCCGGCCTGCATCCCGTGTCCCGTCGCATCACCGAATGCGATATGGAGTGTGCCGTCCGGACCCCGCGAGAAGTCGTAGTAATCTCCCCCGACTTCCGTGGCGGTCCTCATGAACACCGCGATGTCATAGCCCGGCAGCGTTGGCACCTCGCCCGGAAGCATGGAGAGCTGAAGCTGCCGGGCGTCTTCAAGCTCTTTGCTTTTTCGCTCGTTTTCAGCCTCCAGCACACGCTTTTCGGCAAGCGCTGCTTTGGCCCGGAGCTCCGACTCGCGGATCCGTGCTTTCTGTTCACGGCGGTTGAGCTCAAATCTGCGGAGTCCGTACAGAAGGGTGAAAGCGATTAGGCCGTAGCCGGCGTATGCCCATCGCGTCTTCCACCAGGGCGGAGTCACCGTCAGGTGAAGCGCGGCACCATCGTCATTCCAGACACCGTCGTTGTTCGACCCTTTCACCCTCAGGGTATACTCCCCTCCGTCCAGATTCGTGAACGTCGCCCTGCGCTCAGTGCCAAGCTGGATCCAGTTGTCGCTGAACCCTTCAAGCTTGTAGGCATACTGATTCTTGAAGGTGTTGTAGTAACTCAATGCGGCGAATTCAAAATGCGCGACATTGTCCTTGTATGAAAGCGTGACTGCTGATTTTGCGGCAATTCCCTTCTCGACGATGGGCGTGCCTTCTTCGTCATCGGTGTTGTAGCGGGTGAACCCGCTGAACACTATCGGAGGGAGATACGTGTTGTCCAGCACTCTGTCGGGATGGAACACATTGAACCCATTCGTTCCCCCGAAATACATTTCGCCCGTACGGGCATCCCTGGCAAACGCATTGGTGTTGAACTCATCACCCTGGAGACCGTCACTCTGATCATAGTTGCGGAAGGTCTCCGTCCGAGGGTCAAATCGGGAGATACCTTTGACGGTGCTGATCCACAGCCTCCCCTGGTCATCCTCGAGAATGCCCACGATGTAGCTGTTGGGAAGCCCATCTTTTTCAGAATAGCGTTTGAAGGTGCCGGTCTCTTTGTCGAACCTGTTCAGACCGCTCATCGTCCCGACCCAGAGCGTTCCCGTCCGGTCTTCATGAAAGCAGACAACTGCATCGTTGCTCAATGTTGACTGGTTGAGCGGATCATGTTTGAAGTGCGTGAATGTTTCCATTTCACGATCGAATCGATCAAGGCCGCCCTTGTACGTCCCTACCCAGATGACACCGTTGCGGTCCTCATGAAGGGCCCATATGCCCTTCGCGCCCAGACTCCCCGGGAGGGAATCGTTGTGTTGATATGCCCTGAATGTCCCGGTCGCGCGGTCGAACCTGTTCAGCCCGCCATGGTACGTGCCAATCCAGAGGACGCCCTGCCGGTCCTCCAGGAGTGAATAGATCATGTTATCGCTGATGCTTCGTGGATTGGAAGGATCGTGGCGAAAGTGCGTGAAGCGACCGGTGGCACGATCGTACCGATCGAGTCCGTTGCTCTGGGTTCCAAACCACATCACGCCGGATCTGTCTTCGAGGATGCTCTGAACCATGTTCTCACCCAGGCTCGCCGGGTTTGCCGGATCATGCTGGAAATGCGTGAATGCACCGGTGGTCCGGTCCAACCGATCCAGACCACGGAGGGTGCCAATCCACGCGGCTCCGGAGCGATCCACGTGGATGGAGTAGACGCTATTGTCGATGAGACTGGCCGGATCCCTGGGGTTCTTGCTGTACCGTGCGAATGCTCCCATCTCGGGATTGAATCGGTCGACCCCGTTGTCGGTTCCTACCCATATCATCCCCGATCGATCCTGAAACAGGGAATACGTACGATCATCGCCGAGGCTTCTCGAATCCGTCTCTTCATGACGGAACCGCGTGAATGTGCCTGTCACGCGGTCAAACCGGTTCAGCCCTCCCCGGTAGGTTCCGACCCAGAGTGCACCTGCACGGTCCTCCAGAATCGGCCAGACCCAATTGTCGCTCAGACTCGCGGGATTGTTCTTGTCATGCCGGTAATGGATGAAGGTCTCCGTTTCCGGATCGAACCGTTCAAGCCCTTCACGTGTGCCGACCCAGATTGTGCCCGAGCGGTCCCCGAAGACGGAATAGACTCTATCGTCGAGGAGGCTTGATGGATTTGAAGGGTCATGTTTGAAGACGGTGGTCTTTCCGGTCCGGCGGTCGAAGCGGGTGACACCCTCACCGATGGCCCCGGACCATCGCACGCCGGAGGGATCTTCATAGGACGTGAAGGCCGATCCCACGCGTGCAGACCTGAGATCAACACTGTCACGGTGTGTGTGTGCGAACGTTTCCGTCGTCCGGTCAAACCGGCTGAGATTCTGCGGTTTGTTCAGCGTTCCGATCCAGAGCGTTCCACTGGAGTCCTCCGCAAGCGTGATGACGAAATTATCAATAAGAGTCGAGGAGTCCGCGGGGTCATGTTTGAAGATGGTGATCTCGTATCCGTCATACCTGTTCAGTCCGTCCTGCGTGCCGAACCACAGGAACCCGAATGAGTCCTGAAGAATGCAGATCACACTTCCCTGTGAAAGCCCCTGGTTGACTGTCAGGTGACGGAACTGTATCGATTCCTGGGTGCGCGCAGACGACGGGGTGAGAGCCAGCGAGAACAGGAAAAGAGCACCGGCCACAAGCAAACGCCCGCGCCGGAGCCTGTGGTGCAGCGCGCCGCTTCCAGTGATGTCCGATTGTGCTCTGCGCACCATGCGACTCTTTCCGAAATTACGCCCATGAGAACCAGGGCTACCACATGACAGGATCAGACTCCCTCAAGCGAAAAACCAGGCTACCACAGGTGCATTACCCATGGTAGCCTGGGTGTGTGAGATGCCGGAAGCGGAGAACAACTACTTCAACAGCATCATTTTTTTCATTTCCACGAAGTCTCCCGCTTGAATCCGGAAGAAATACACGCCGGATCCAACGGCAGCACCGGCTGCGCTCGTGCCGTTCCATCGGATCACATGGTATCCGGCCGGCTGAATCCCATCCACAAGCGTGGCTACTTCCTGCCCGAGCACATTGTGGATCGTCAACTTCACCGAAGCCTGAGCAGGCAAACCGTACCGGATCTGCGTCGTCGGATTGAACGGATTCGGGTAGTTCTGGGCTATTACGTACCTGTCCGGAATTTCCGATACGGGCTCGGTCAAAGCGGACCGGCCAGCAGGTGTCCCACCTTGCGCCAATGATCCGGTGGCCCCAAAGAGTGGCACCATCCCTGTGAACGCTGATTTCAAGGCGACCGTGACCTTCTGCCCAATGATAACGTCCCTCGCCAGGAATGCGCCGGTCGCTTGAGTTTCCTGATTGAGCAGCAGAGTTCCGTTCCTGGCGTAAATGTTGGCACGGACCGATGACTTCGGACTGATGTTCACAGTATACGAGCTGCTGCTTGCATCATCGCTACCCCCAACATAGAGGACGATATCTGATGAGGTCACAGAACCCGTTGAGCTCGACGGACCGATCACCGTAGCATTGTCCGCGTTAATCCACCCCGAGATTCGCACTTCCGACTTTGCGCTGAACAGGAGACTGGAGTTCGCCTTCAGCCGGAGGTTCCGGATGTGGTAGACACCGCCCGTGAATGTCAGAGCGGACTGTGGTTCAAGAGCGACATCGCGATACGATCCCTGAGCGAGTGTCGTGCTCACTGAGCCGTTTGGAATTCCCACATCCTGCGCGGGATCGGTTGATGGTGATGCTGTCAGGAATGCCGGCATCCAGGCCAGCGGGAAGTAGTCCAGCTTCTTGTCCCATGGCTGCCCGTTCACCGTGTTTGCATACACCTGGCCATTCACCGTTGCTGATGCGCTCAACCCGATCGAGTTGCCGCCGAGCACATAGACGTTGGAATTGCCGGACCAGAATGAGACGCCCGAATCTACAAACAGTTGTGGGTTCGGAACAGTCAGCTTGTCATTGACGATGACATCGCCAGAGGTTATGCTGGAATTACTCTGCAGGTTGACACTTCTCGTCCCGAGGAGGACGATGGTCGACTGGCCGGACGGCGGATTCACAAAGATTGATTGCCGATTTTCCCGCGTGAAGGGTTCGGGGACGTCGGGCAGTGACCCGGTTGCAGAGACTCTGATATCGTAGCTGCCCGGAAGCACAGTCCGGTTTTCAAATGTCCCCTGGTACTTCCCACCCCCGATATGCGTGAGTGGAATTGACTCGGGGACAAGCGAACCGGGCAAGGTGATGAAGGCAGTCACGGTTGCATTCTCCACCGGCACTCCAGAGGTGGGTGTGAACAGCGTGTGATCGTCAGCCGGTACACCGCCCCCCTGGACGAGCGAGGCACTGATCTCCACGGGTTCACCAATGGCGTAGGTCAGTTTCCCCAGCACGACATCCATCGACACATTCCCTGTCGACACGAGATTGAAATACAAGGTCTCCGGGACCGTGAAGGGTTCGGTGTTGGCCCCTTCGAGGTGGAAGTTCCAAATGCCCGGAGGCGGGCCGGGGATGCTGTAGTAGGCATAGGTGGGTCCTTCGATATACTTCCCACCCGGGTACAGCTGCCCCACGTTGAATGGTGTAACAATCGGGGCCTGCGGCCCTGCAGGTCCAATATTGGTCGGAACATCAACACCCGGTGGGATCAGGAAAAGCATGAACCTGCTCCCGGCCCAGTTGGCTGCTGGCATCATGGTCGATGTCCCCGGGTCGATTGCGCCTGCCCAGTTACCGGCACCAGCCCAGTTACCTGCGCCAGCCCAATTGCCCGCACCTGCCCAATTGCCAGCTCCAGCCCAGTTGCCGGCACCAGCCCAGTTGCCGGCATCGGCCACGGAAGAGCCTGCCGCAACTAGCTGCAATCCCGTCAACTCATTCCACACCTGCTTCAGGGCCAGGTTGATGGTCGTATTCTCCGCAAGATAATATGCTCCCCCCGTGACCCCCGCCATTGCGCTGCTCAAAACCTGTCCGCTGCTCCCGACAAAACTCATCGTGAAGAGACGCACACTGCCTGAAAGCGCTTGTGCATTTGCAAGCGCCGCCTCCGGATTACTGGTCTCGCCGCTGCTGAAGATGACCGCCGCTTTCAGCCCCAAAGGAGTCTGGCCCGCTCCGTATGTGCTCAGGAGCGTCCCGACATCCAGAAGAGCATTCGTGAGGTTCGTGGAGCCGTTTGGCACCATCCCCCTGAGGTATGTGATAGCGCCTGTTATCGCAACAGGCAGAGAACCATCGGCACCTGGAAGCCCGACGAATGCCTGATACTTGCTGCCGGCTGCCCCGAACTGGAATATCGTAATCCGATCTCCGAACCGGAGCTTGGTAACCAATTCCTCTGCGCTGTTTATTGACTGGCTGAATGCAGCATAGGTGGATGTGAATGTTGACGAACCATCAATCACGAGCGCCAGATCGATGTGGCTCTCGGGAATGTTCGCGTACATCCAAGCAATACCCGCTTTGTCAGCCGGTTCCAGCGTTCGTTTTGCGTTCTCCTGATCCTTGATGAAACCGTACATCGTGACATTCTGGTTTCCGTCGAGCATGTCCTGAACATGTTGCGGATATCCCGGATTGTATATGTCACCCAAACCCAGGGCATGGCCCACTTCATGGGTAATGGTTGCTTCAGCGTCTTTCCGTCTTGTCCACCCGTCATCGGGAACGAACGCGCCGGCATCCTCAAAAATACCGTCTACGGCCCCGGTCCTGGTAATGGTTGCGACATCGAAGTCAAAGCCCACTGGATTGCCTGGAGTAGACCCGGTTTTGTCATTGTTGAAGGCAATGTCGGCATCCGTGATTTCTCCCGTGATTGCGTTATAGCGCAGCCGGGTCACGGCGATCACATTGCCGGGAGCGGTGGTGACGCCACCCCACGTCCCGGTTGTGGAGGATCCGTTGATCAGGACGACATTGTTGAACCCGTCAGGAAGATCTCCCCATTTCGCGTCCGCAGCGGGAGACACCGATCCCCCTGCCGGATCAACGTATTCACTGAGTTTGATCGGAGCGACCAGATTCCAGGCTGCAAACGATCTGCGCACGGCCTCCATGAGAGTGGTGCTCGCAATCGTTGAGCTGAGACGGTACTGCATGATCCCATCGCGCCAGTGGAGGGGGATCCCTGAATTCGTGAGGTTGACTACAAAATGCCCGCCTCCCGGGTTCTCGCCATTGTCGTAGTATTTTGTCTTCACCCCGACGCTCAGATTCGTGGAAAACTCTGACGTGTTCTTCGGCAGCAGGGTGGATGCATCCAGATCGGTCGCAGTGGCTGTTACGAATTGACCGTACGCGAGATTGTCGGTTGATGGAAGGGCAAACGAGGCATATCCCCTCGCGTCTGTTGTAACGGTACCTTCGCCGATCAGTATGTTCCCCTCGCCACGGATGTCGGCGCTGCCGTCGGTGAGGTAGATTTGTACCCTGAATGTCGTGTTCGGCCAGGTGAGAAGTGATCCCTCCACAACCGAATACGGCAGGGCAAGCCCGTACGGAGGGGCTATGCCCGGTACCGATGCGAACGACAGCATCGGAGAATTCACTCCTTCGTTCACTGCGGTCGGAGGAGAGGGTCGAACGAGCGGACTGCTCGGTCCGGGCGGATATGTATTCTCCGTGATGCCATTCCCCCCGAGGTCGATCGCCAGTCCGCCGTTAGCATAGATCCGGTTGCTGAGGATCGCGTTTCCAGCGGGCGGAGCCCCGGCAGAACCTCTGCGAACACTGACGCCGTTCCCGTCGTTCTGATAGACCTGATTGGCTTCGCCCACACCGGTGCCGCCAATCCGGTTGTTGTTTCCATCGACAATACAGATGGCGTCGCCATGGTTGCCATAAATCCGGTTCCCTTGAATCACGTTGTGGTCACTCTGAATGCAGATTCCTGCTCCGGGGAAATTGCGGATTTCCAGGTTGAGGATCGTACTCCCTCCCGGAGCATAACCATACTGCGTCGAGAATCCGCCAACCAGCTCGAACCCGTTTCCGGAAAAACCCGACCGCGGTTCCACGGCGATGGACGAACCTCCCAGCACCGTTTCGCCGGCCAGGACGAGTGGCTGAAACAGCTGTATCACCACCGCCTGCGGGTCAGAGCCAGTGACTGCAAAGCGAATCTCATCCAATCCAGGGTTGCCATTCGCAATGTTCAGAGCATAGCGTAATGACCCCACAATCACAGGTCCTATCGCCGGATTGTAGTCACGGGGGTCGCTCACCGTAATAACCGGGTTGTAGTTTTTGCCGAATTGGGCCTCAACGGATTTCACCTTGTCCATCACGACCGAATACTGGTACCCGCCGACATACTCCACCGTCTGAGCTGCGCCCTCGCCACTGATGACTTTCCATCTCCTGAAATGATACCCCGTCGCCGGGACTGCCTCAAGACTCACGGACTGGAGGGCCTGGAATGACTGCGCGTACGGAAGCCCGGTGGTCGTTCCTCCAATCTTCACGGCGCCGCCGACCTCGGTGATCGGATCCGTTGCATATGTGACGGTAGCTTCTCCAGTACCTGTCGCTGGTGGTATATACGAAAGAAGCTGGTACGTCAGTGTCTGGACCTGCAGCGGGTAGGTGTTCTGAGCAAATGCGGCCTTGATGGTGTGATTGGCTGTCACGCCGGTGAACGTGTACGTCTTCGCTGACGGTTCGTAGGTGGAGGATGCGGTGAACCAGGGAGCGTCATTGTCAATAACCACTGATGCAACATGGTAGTGCTGCCTGGCCTGGAACGTGATATCCTGATTGAGGCCGGAATAGACGAACACTGTTGCCGGAGAAGGAACCGGCGTCCCGGATGGGGGAACGATGATGTCACCGTTGGTTGTGCCAAGGGGCAGAGTCGAAGCGGTAATGACGTACGGAACATCCCCGCTGACCCTCACGTTGAGATAGTTCTTCGAACTCTTCCAGATCCCGAGGACGACAAGCTCGTTCTGTCCGCCTCCGGGCGCAAGAAGTCCGTCTACGGGGATGACGAAATTCGCCGGGTCCTGGCTTGCGCAATTGTTATTGGAGAAGACCTCTCCGCCAGAACTGGTTTTGAGCGGCACGCCATTCAACCAGAGCTTCATGTCATTGTCAAGAGCGACAGAGATCTTCACGTTTCTTGCGCCAGCCTGCACCGAAAACGTCTTGCGCATGACCAGGTTCAGTGATGACTTCCATATTGTCTTCACATTCACCGCGTCGTTCAACGGACAGGGAGGTGAGCTGGTATTGTTGAGGGTGCCGAAGGCACCGACGGCGGGACCAAGTGTGTAACCGGCAAGGCTCGGAAGCTTCGAGAGGCCCTTGTCGTTCGATTTGACCCAGGCGACCTGATAGGTTTCACCCGTGTACTTGACGAAGTCGATGTTGGGCTGGCTGAACGCGCTCTGGGAAACGAACCAGGAGAGAAGGGCGAATATCAGTATTGAAGGCTTCATACGGTACTCTCTGTCAGGTGGTTTGATGGCTGCGGACTCAACGCAACTACTCTGTTTCCTGCACATGAACGGCGTTCTTGACGCGGGCCTTCAACTCGTCAAGGCTCATTCCTTCCGAAACGCGCCGGAGTCCCGATGAGGCGTCCTTCCTGATGGCGATCTTCCCCTCGCTTCCTCCGGTCACCCGGAGATCCCCTTTCTTGTCTTTCTCGGCAAAGACAACAACATCTTCGTTCTTGACGAACTTTGCGGTGTGGCTATACAGCTCTCCAACACCGTCTACTTCTCCTCCTGGAGTCTGAATGGTCACGGTCCCATCCCCGCCCTTTCCCTTCAGTGTCTCGTCGACCTCTATCGACACGGTTGTCAGGATACGTGTCTTTTCCTTGTTCCAGCCGGCCTTGATGCTGGCGACCTTCCCCACGACCACAACGTCGGCCTGCCGTGTCAGTTCATCCATGGACTTGTGTTCCACTTGAGCACAGACACTGTGCGTGAAACCTGTCAAAGCAAGCATGGTCCCGATCGCGGCAACCTTGCTGAGGCGGATGTTCATGGTGACAACCTCCCGTATGGATGAAGAACATCGAGATGGATAATCGTTCTGACTGAGTGATGTGGCTGGCGGAATCGGAGCACTGTCGCAGTGGAGGTACACGCGGACTCAGGAGACGGTCCGATTTGGCTAACCGCCGGAGTGTAGATGCTTGTGGAGTTAAAGAAACGTCGAAGAAGGATGGCTGCTGGAATGGAGATGCCGGGGGGGGCGGATGACTTGCGGAATGCAGAACGGACATGCCGAGGGAAAGCGAGGGGAGAAGAGAGGGTAGACCTGGCAATATCCGAACGTACGACCGGGCGCATGGCCATGGAACGGTACCCCTCGCAAAGAAAAGTGATACTCGAAAAGAACAGTTACGGCTCGACCATCTTAGAAAAACCAGTCCTCAATGTCAAGCCTTTTCGCCTCCCCTCGGGGGACGTCTCCTCCGGTTCTGATTCGGTGGAGCGCCGACGACGAGGCTCAATCTATTTCATCACGCAAACAGCCCATCAATCGACAGGTACCGCTCTCCCGTATCATAATTAAAGGTGAGCACCCTGCTCCCCGGCTTGAGTTCCGGGAGCTTCTTTGCCACGGCAGCAAGTGACGCACCGGAGGAGATGCCCATGAAGAGTCCTTCCTCCCTGGCCGCACGGATGGCATACTGATACGCCTCCTCCTTGGTGACCTGAATGACGCCATCGAGGAGATCCCGCTTCAGGATTGCCGGAATAAATCCCGCCCCGATACCCTGAATGGGATGGGGGGAGGGAGTCCCGCCGCTCAGCACCGGTGAAAGGGCGGGCTCCACAGCATACGTTTTGAGATGAGGAAACTTCTGCCGCAGTATTTCGGTCACACCCGTGATGTGTCCCCCTGTCCCCACACCCGTAATCAGCACATCAATTCCTTCCGGGAAGTCATCCAGGATTTCCCGGGCGGTGGTCGTGCGGTGAATCTCCACATTCGCCTCGTTTTCGAACTGCTGCGGGATCCAGGCATTGGGTATGGAATCTGCCAGAGCCCGGGCTCTTTCGATCGCTCCCTTCATCCCCTTTTCACGTGGTGTGAGATCGAATTCAGCACCATAGGCGAGCATCAGCCGGCGGCGTTCCACTGACATGGACTCGGGCATGACCAGGATAAGACGGTATCGTTTTACCGCCGCAACCATCGCCAGACCAATGCCCGTATTCCCTGACGTAGGCTCGATGATCACGCTCCCTTCCCGAAGGGTGCCTTTGCGTTCTGCGTCTTCGATCATGGAGAGCGCTATGCGGTCTTTGATGCTGCCGCCAGGGTTAGCCTTTTCAAGCTTCATCCATACCTCGGCATTGTCAGGATAGAGCCGGTTAATCCTGACTACCGGGGTGTGTCCTATTGTCTCGAGAATTGTCCGCGCCTTCATCTGAAACCTTTTCTCACTCTGGATAGCTCATAGCACTGGTTTGGCTCTCTTCAAGTCCACCACGCATCGACTGTGCGAAGAAGCCCTGTCCAGGAGATGAGTCCGGCATCCTGGTTGCATCCGCGACGTGTTCCAGGGCCTGAGATCATATCCTGAGGGTGTACAAAGGTAACGCAGGGGTTTGCAAAGAGGTTCCCAGAAATCCCCTGCTTTTCGCCTAAACCTTCTGCTGCGTTGAGGCGCAAACAGGGGATATCCGAGAGTTGGGGTGGTTCCGGCGGAATAAAGGCGACTGAGCTGGATACAGGCCCCCTAGCGGGATGCAGGCGCTCAAGCGGGATGCAGGCGCCCAAGCGGGATGCAGACGCCCAAGCGGAATGCAGACGCCCAAGCGGAATGCAGGCGCCCAAGCAGGATGCAGGCGCTCAAGCAGGGGTGGCTGCTCAGGCGCACTATAAAAGAGTAATAGTGCCGATCAGGTATGTACAGGCGCGGCCTCCGATCTCCACCCGCTCCCCTTTCAAGACACAGCGCAGTTCTCCACGCCGTTTGGACACCTGCGTGGCCCGGAGCTGTGTCTTGCCCAGCCGCCGCGACCAGTATGGAACGAGGGTTGTGTGCGCAGACCCTGTGACCGGGTCCTCGGCGATGCCCGACTGGGGCCCGAAGAACCGGGAAACAAAATCCACGGTCCGTCCAGGCGCCGTGACAATGACCCCCCGGGCAGGTATCTTTGCCACGAGAGTGAAATCGGGCTGCATAGACGCAACCTCCTCCTCTGTGCCATAGACCGCCATGAAGTCATCCTTACCCTGATACACTTCCAGAGGGCGAGAGCCGAGCGCCTCGGCAAGACCGGCAGGAGCCTGAACCGGATTCAACCGGTCCACAGGGAAATCCAATATGAGTTCTTCCCCCTCGTTCCGCACTCTCAGCAGGCCGCTCCGCGATGTGAATGTGATCACGGGCTTTGCATATCCCTCATGCCGGAAGAGCACGTGGCCCGTCGCAAGTGTCGCATGGCCGCAGAGATCGACCTCACAGACCGGCGTGAACCATCGTATGTGAAACATGTCACCTTGCGGGACATAGAATGCAGTCTCCGAGAGATTGTTTTCTTCTGCGATAGCCTGAAGGAGATCATCGGAGAGCCATGCCGTGAGCGGACAGACTGCTGCGGGATTTCCGTGGAATTGCGTATCCGTAAAGGCATCAACCTGATAGAGGGTGAGCGTCATGGGGTAACCTCCGGAGTGAGTGAACAAGCAGATCCTGTCGGGACGCAATGCATCAGCTGCTGAGTGACCTGCACAAGTGTGTTCGGAACAATCATGTGCGGAGAGATGCGAGCAGCGCACCGAGCGCTTCTCCCATCGCTTCACCATACTCCGCCCCCCGGCGCCGCTTGAAGAGCCGGATGTTCGATTCGCCTTCCGCAAGATGCCATTGCACCTCCGCTTCGGCATTCACCGAAGCGACGATGGGCTCAAGAGAGAAGGGCCAGAGCTCACATCCCTCGGCGTCCTGACGCGGAAGGAATCTCCACCCCGCAAAAGATCTGCACAGCACGCGCCCGGCTGCCATGATGAGAGAAGCCGTCGTCCAGAGGTTCCTGGTTTCAAGAAGTATCTTCTCCCATACCACTGGCTCAACATCCTCTTCAAGAGCCCGGATGCAGTCTCCCCGCGTACTTCCGGTGAATGCGTACTGGAACCAGGAACGAAGGGCGGGAGACAGTGCACGGAAGAGCACCGCGTGTGTTGTTTTCCAGTATGTCCCGCGTTCATGGTCGGGATTGAACGCACTCCGTTCCGTTGCGCAGGGATACCAGTCGATCGGGAGACCGGAATTCCAGAGCCCGATGGTGGCGGCGGGATCCAGGCCGACATTCCACTCCCGTTTGGGGCCTGACGTGGAGCCGGCATTGAGGAGAACTCTGCGGGTCTTGGAGCGCACCAATCCGGGGTTGCGGTTGAAGGCAGCTGTCAACACCCGCGCCGATCCGACCAGGGAGAGCACGACGGGTACATCGCTCTCCTCCAGAATCTTCAGAAGGAGTGTGATCCCTCCCTGTTCTGCCAGCGGGCGGTCAGCAGCAGTATCCGTCGGGCTTGAGAGAGGACTGAAGGGGCCGACGGCAACGGGAATGGGCCTTCCGAGTATGTGTGCGAGCTGGAGAACGGGGACATAACCCGGATCCCGCCGGATGTCGAATCCGGCCGGCGCCGCATCCAGAAACTTCTGCGTGCAATCGAGGATGACTCCCCTGAGGTCGAATTCCTCCAGCGCAACGACTGTCGCAAGATCGATATGGTCGTCCGGATCCTGCGGCGGGTGGTAGAGGTCCGTGATATGGACAAGCGGTATCTTGCCGCCCCTCCTCTCAACCTGAATCTCCAATGGATCGGAAGCGAAGCGCTTGTTCAGTGCGGCGATGGTTCCGAGGCCCGAAACGATGAACTGTCGGCGCTTGACCATGTGCTGATCGACCGTAAGAGAAATAGAGGATGCCAAAAAGTAGTCTCAAATAGTCAGAGATGCAAGGTTTGGCCACTTGATTCCCTCACCTTGATTCCCTCAGCACGACGACTCTGCGGCAATATCGGGTTGCTGGAGTAATCGACGTCGGTCCGGCGTCAGGAGCGAGGTCTCGACGCCCCTAAACGATGGAAGCCTTATGGTAGGCGGTGTTGTACATGCAGCGCGAGCGACAGGGGTCGCTGCCGTCTGCGGTCGGATTGCCACATTGTCAGCGGCTATGTTGGACGGGTCGACTACGGTCAGGTCGGCCGCTTTACCTGCGGGATGAGTTCGCTCAGGTTCCTGATATCCACAGGCATGCCGCTGTCGATAGACTGGCGCGCAGCGATGCCGATCATGATGGACATCGCCCCATCACGGACACCTGCGGCCTGACCGAGGGGGTCGGCCTGACCAGGGCCCCGGAATATCCGCTCCTTCATCCGCCTGTCTCCCCCACCATGCCCGCCGGGCTCCTGCTGAATGCGCACCAGTTCGGTTTTGCCGAACATGTCGGTGATCCTTAGCTCATCGTACCCTTCCAACGGCCACGGCTGGTTTTCATGAATCCATGCCTCCAGCCGCCCCTTTGTCCCGTTGAACGCAATCCGGTACCCCTCATACGGCGAGTAGGTCGTGAGTGAGTAGCTTACCTGCACGGCGTTGGCGTACTTGATCTGCACCGCCATCTTGTCGAAGATATCAATCTCCTCACGCCAGAGGCAGGCGTCGCGAATGTACCCGTCGTATTTCTCCTGATCTGCGTAGAGCGACATGAGGAGCGGATCCTTCGTCATATCGAAGTAGAACCGGCATTTTGCGGTGTGCGGACATGTGCGGCAGTGCGTGTGACGGAACGCGTTGTTCCGACCATAGAACTCCAGCGCTCCAAAGGCATGCACACGCTCGGGATCGGAATCGATCCACCAGTTGAGCAGGTCAAAATGGTGCGTCGCCTTGTGCAGAAGGAGCGATCCCGAATGCTTGCGTATCCCGTGCCAGCGGCGGAAGTACGAAGCCCCGTGATCGGTGTCCAGGTACCAGTGGAAATCCACAGAGGTTATCCTGCCGATACGGTCCTGCATGAGGAGCTCTTTGATGCGCGCGCGGTGTGGAGTGTACCGGTAATTGAAAGTGACGACGAGCTTCCGATCGGACTTCTTCTGCGCATCCAGAATCTCCTTCAGTTTCATCTCGTCGGTCGTCATGGGCTTTTCGGTGATTACATTGCATCCCATCGCCAGCGCTTTGGCGATAAACGTGTGATGCGTCGCATCCACCGTTGTCACGATGACCGTGTCGGGACGGGCCTTCCGGAGCATCTCCTCGAAGTCGGTGAACGTGGGACAGGTGACGCCCATGTAACTCCTGGCAAATGCCGCACGGCCGGGGTTGCTGTCACAGAGACCGACAAATTCGAACAGGTCCGGGTATTCCTGGATGAGGTCCTTTCCCCACATCCGTATGCCCCGGATGCCGGTGCCGACCATTGCCATGCGTGACTTTGCAGCGAGCGTGGCGGAGGCCATTGTCGTTCCGAGCGTCGGAACAAGGATCGCCCCAGCAAGTGCGCGAGATGTGGACGATACGAACTGACGGCGGGTAAGAGGGTTATGTGCATCCATGGCAAGATCCTCATGGTCAATGTACATGGGGGGGGGAAGATGCGAAAAGATACCGCGCGTACTGTGCATTTGCAAGCGACGCTGGCGACGGTGCGCCCAGCTTGACACTGCAACCTGAAACCACTATATTCGTATACACGAATATAGTTGGATACTCCATGGATACCCTTGCCCAACTCTTCAAAGCCCTGGCGGATACGTCGCGCCTCCGCATCCTGAATCTCCTGTTCCATTCGGGAGAATTGTGTGTCTGCGACATCGAGTCTCTGGATGCTGTACTCCATCCCCCGTCCGGAAAACGAGGACCAGCGCCGTGTCATCAACTGCCTCGGCACCCTGCTCAAAGCCAACACTGTTGCACAGCGCGATGCACGGAGGCTGGAGTCCAGGATTTCTGCCGGGTGCTGTGCAACATTCGAACGGGTCAAACCCGGAACCAAACGTATAGCCAAATCGATGTACCAGCGGTGTGATCAAGAGGAGGAATGTCTCTCATGAAAACGAACGAAGAAATAAAGCACTCTGTCCGGAAGGAGTACACGCGTGTCGTTACACAGGCGACGTCCTGCTGCGGACCGGGATGCTGCGGCAGCACTGACACCGAGACCAGCGTTTCCCGGAAGATGAACGAGCGCTACGAGGGCGTCGACTCGAGTATCGTGGCGACGGCTGATCTCGGTCTGGGGTGCGGAACCCCAACTGCTTTTGCCGGGCTGGAGGAAGGGATGACAGTGCTGGACCTCGGGTCCGGTGCGGGCATAGATGTGTTCGTCGCTGCACAGACGGTAGGTCCGACAGGACATGTGATCGGAGTTGACATGACAGACGCCATGCTTGAGAAGGCAGAGCGGAACCGTATCAAACTCGGGATCCGCAATGCGGAATTCAGGAAGGGGGAAATCGAGAGCCTCCCGGTCGATTCCGCTTCCATCGACCGCATCATCAGCAACTGTGTCATCAACCTTGTTCCTGACAAGCGAAGGGCGTTCGCAGAGATATCTCGCGTCCTTAAGAGCGGCGGCAAGTTCATCGTTTCAGATATCGTCACAACGGGCACTGTGCCCGACACGATGCGCGAGAATATGCGATTGTGGGCGGACTGCATCTCCGGTGCCGTTGACAAAGAGGAGTATCTGGCCGTTATCCGTGAGGCGGGCTTTCATGATATCCGCATCCTCACCGAGAAAGCCTACGACTTTCCTGAACCGATGCCTTTCGGGGTATTCAGCATCACGTTGGAAGCCGTTCGATGACTTCCGCCCCTCCGGGCGAAGGCAGGCATACCCGCACGCGCATCCTTGTTCTGTGCACGGGGAACTCGTGTCGCAGCCAGATGGCCGAGGGCTTCCTCCGGTCATTCGATCCTTCACTTGAAGTCTATTCCGCCGGCACGCGCCCCGCATCGGCGGTGCATCCCTATGCGGTGGCTGTAATGCAGGAAGTTGGAATCGACCTGCGCGGCCAGCACCCGAAGAGCGTGGATAAGTTTCTCCGGGAACCGTTTGATTACGTGATTACCGTGTGCGACGGAGCCAAGGAAACATGTCCCGTGTTCACAGGCAGAGTACGGCATCAATTGCACTTCGGCTTCGAAGATCCGGCGCATGCCAGAGGCACTGACGAAGAGATCCGTTCCGAGTTCCGTCGGATTCGTGACCAGATCCGTGACAGGTTCCGGGAATTCGTCTCTCCCCTGCTTCGTCCTTGAGGACTGGTCTTGTTCCGGGCCAGCTGTCTTCCAGGCCGGTCTTCGTGTGAATTTCTAGGTCGCTAACTATAGTATTTTCAGAATTCTGAATCCTGCGAGGGCACTTGCCCGCAGGGACATCAAAAAGAGAGCCGGGGCATTTAAGGAAGCATAACAAACGGAGAATGCAAACATGACAGTCAAAGTACTTGGACCGGGATGCATGAACTGCCGCACGCTTGAGAAGCGCACTCACGAAGCCCTGGAACAGATGCACGCGGAGGCGGCGGTGGAAAAAGTCACCGATCTGGAGGGCATTGCATCGTACGGTGTGATGCGGACACCAGGCCTGGTGATTGACGAGAAACTCGTCTGGCAGGGCGGTGTGCCGACAGTGCAGAAGATCAAGGAGCTGATCACCGCCGGCATGAAAGCCACCTCATGAAAGAGTGGCAGAAGTTCGCGCTGCTTGCCGCCGCCTTTCTGATCTTCTACTTCGCTCCCATCGATGCGCCCATCGTGCTGCAATCGATCGGGGCAGGACTTGCCCTGCTTCACGAGTACGCCCGGCTGCACGTCCTGACCTGTCTCGTCCCGGCATTCTTCATTGCCGGAACGATCGCAGTGTATGTGAAGAAAGA
>JAGDMK010000176.1 GCA_017860635.1 Bacteroidota bacterium | reverse complement strand
AAGCATGGATCACATGGCGAATGGTAGGACAAACACTATAAAGAGTACCGAATATGTGGGAGAGTTGCAAGGGCAGACAACTCATTACGGACAGATGTGCTATGACTCGGTAGGGGGAGGCCCCGGGGAATAGCTAAGAGCTCTAGTGCGACGGCTGGCGCAGGGGAGGGCTGGTCAGCCATTTTGCCAGGGTTTCACCAAGCACGGCTGGCTGGACGGGCTTGGGTAAATAGTCATTCATACCCGATTCCAGGCATCGCTCACGGTCCCCCTTCATTGCATGAGCAGTCATGGCGACGATCGGGAGTCCGGCATTCCGGCTTCCCGCATCGCCGTTGCGGATGCGCCGCGTGGCTTCGAAACCGTCCATTTCCGGCATCTGGCAATCCATGAGAATCAGGTCGTAGGGGATCTGACGGATCGCCTCGATCGCCTCGGCGCCATTGGCCACGGCATCTGCCCTGTAACCGCACTTTCTCAGGATTTTGATGGCGACCATCTGGTTGATCTGGTTGTCTTCTGCGACCAGCACGCGCAGCTGTCCCCGGTCGGATGGGATCCGGTCTTCAGCGAGGTCTAGGGGAGCACGGGTCGCGTCGTTGTCCGGTGCCGCCACACTGGCCAGCAGTGTCTTCAGCAGCCGATGGAGTTGCGCATGGCGCAACGGCTTCGTCAGTATCCCGGCGAAGCCGAGTGAACGCAGATGATTCCCCTCGTCCCGCTGACCCAGCGATGTCATCAGAACAACGATCGTGTGCTTCAGCACCGGATCCATCTTGATGCGTCGCATCAGCTCTGCGCCGTCCATTTCCGGCATGACCATATCCAGGAGTGCGACACGGAACGGATCACCCACAGCGGCTGCCGCATGCAGAGCCGCGAGGGCCGCATCACCGCTGCCTGCTTCGGCGTGCCGGCATCCCCATCTCCTGAGGAGTGTGGAAACGAGCAGACGGTTTGTCTCGTTGTCGTCCACCGAAAGGATCTTCACCCCTTCAAGATCCACCGATGGCTCCGCCTGCGCACGTTGTTCAGTGACCTGACGTGTAAGGACGGCGGTGAACCAGAATGTGGACCCGACGCCTGGCGTGCTCTCCACGCCTATGTGCCCCCCCATGAGTTCGGCCAGCTGTTTGGAGATTGCGAGTCCCAGGCCCGTCCCCCCGAACTGCCGCGTCGTGGACCCATCGGCCTGTGTGAACGGTGTGAACAGGATGGACTGTTTTCCCTTCGGGATGCCGATGCCTGTATCAGTGATGGAGAACCGCAGCGTGGTGGACCACTCCGTCGCTTCGAGCCGCTGCACGCGGATCGAGACTTCTCCGCGTTTTGTGAACTTCACTGCGTTGCCCCCGAGGTTGACCAGGATCTGCCGCAGACGGCCAGGGTCGCCGCAGAGATCGGTGGGCACATCGGTATCGATAGTGTACGCCAGCTCAAGTCCCCGCTCATATGCTTTCACCGCAAGCATCTCCGCCGTGTCTTCAATGAGCAGGCGGAGGTCGAAGTTGACAGTTTCCAGCTCGAGCTTGCGCGCTTCGATCTTGGAGAAGTCCAGGATATCGTTGATGATGAAGAGGAGGTTCTCGGCGCTCGACCGCACAACTTCCGCATACTGCCGCTGTTCCGGATTGAGTGTCGTATCCAGCAGCAAGCCGGTCATCCCGATCACACCGTTCATCGGTGTCCGGATCTCATGACTCATATTTGCCAGGAACTCGCTCTTGGCGTGGGTGGCATCTTCTGCGCGTCTGCGCGCGACTTCGATGCCCTGAACGAGCCTGGCCAGCTCGGCCTCCGCCTTCTTCCGCTCTGTAATGTCGCGCACCATCACCAGGTCGGTCATGCCATGCTCGTCGCGGATCAATCCGGCGTTCAACTCCGCCGGGACCAGCGTGCCATTCTTGTGAAGGAGCAAGGTCTCGTAGATCGCAGGCACATCCTCACCGTCCACACGCCGGCGATACCGTTCAGTCACTGCCTGGCGTTGGACCGGACCGACAAACTCCAGGAATGATCTTTCCTGCATTTCATCGACGCTGTATCCCAGCATCCTGGCCATCGTGGAATTGACAAGGACCAGAATTCCCTTGTCAACGATGACGATGCCGTCGTTCGCACGCTCAACCACATTTCGATACTTGATTTCGCTGTCCTGCAATGCCGCGGTCCGCGCCTGCACCTGATCCTCAAGCACTGCCCGGTGGGTGCTCAAATATCCCACGAAGACCGTCAGCAGCAGTGTCAGAGTGACTCCGGCCGCACCGGCAATCCACCCCGCCCGGACGGGATGTGTGGAGACGAATTGCGGTCCCGGATGAACGGCAACAAGATAGGTCCGCCCGAACAGGAAGACGGGGTTCACGGAATGCAGGTCAGCATGCAACGATACCCGCAGTTTCTCAGGATCGATCAGCGGACAGTCGTGGTCGAGTGAGGAGGAGGCGAGCCAGACCGTTTTGCCGCCGGGCAGGACATCGAACAGCTCGACAGAAAGGATGCTTTCGTACTGGCCTGTGCGCAGCAGCGCCTCGCGCATGGTCACGAATGGCCGGAGGACAGCGAAGATGTAGCCAAGCCCGTCCTGCTGTATTTGCGCAACCTCCCGCTGAGCGGCTGCCCCGGTCGTGTCGGCACACACCGGCTGAAACACGAAGATCCCCTTTGTTTCATCAGGCTGCTGGACCAGCTCCACCAGGGCAGTGGCTGTGGCCAGGCCCGTCCTCAGGGCGAGATCAAGCCAGACTCTGTAATCCGGATCAGACCCGACATCAAAGCCGAGCGATTTCTCGTTGTGCGCGACCGGCTCAACGAAATGGATCGGGAAATACGTTTCCCGCCGGCCGGCAGGAACGAGCGTACCGTCCGGACCTCGTTCCGTGAATGCATAGTCTGGAAGACCCTCCCGCCGCGCCCTGGATTCAAACGCCTTCCTTTTCACAGAGGGCACACGCGGAACCCATCCAAAGGCCTGTACGGCATCGTTGCGGCCGAGAGGTTCTGCGTAGTGATGGAATTCACTTCGGGTCACCTCCTCGCTCCCTTCGAAGAAACGGGCAAGGCCGGCGAGCTGTCCGCGGACCTCGTGAACTGTCTCTTCGAACATGGCGGTGTGAGCCTCTGCCAGCCGCGTGAACATGGCGTTGCGGGACCGTGTTTCCACCCTGTGTGCTACCACTACGGCAGCAAAGGTGAAGGCAAGGCCCAGCACTGCCATCAATACCGCTTCGATATGCCGCTGCCACCACTGTCCGGTATGGAGTTGGGATTGTCTCGCTTCGAGCAGGGTGCCGCCGAACAGGAGGACGCAGACGAGAAAGAGCATGAACCAGATGACGGTGAGCCGGCCGCCGGCAATTTCCGACGTCCACGCACCCGCTTTTGCATCGACACCCACAATAGCGAACACCTCGTCCGTGCGTGCATCCAACACGGGCACGAATGCGCTGACGAATGCGCCATAGGCATCCTCGTACGGGCCCGCCGTCCGCCCCTCGTGACTCTGCAACACCTGGCCCATCTCCACGGGGGCTGAATCGTAAATGGTACCGGGAATTGCCCGCGTTGAACCCTCCTCCCGTCCGATTTCCGGACCAAAAACATACTGACTATCACGGACGATGACAGTGTAGATATCGTAGAGGTCAAAGGCCTTCGCATACGCATGCATCTGCTTGCTCAGACGCAGGTAGAGCGGATGAGTCGTGTCAGCCGCTGTGTAGGAGAGGGTCTTCATCTCCTGGACTTCGATCGTCTGGGCGATCCCCTTGGCGTGGACCAGCATCAGCTCTCGCTGCGCTTCGTCCGTGTAGTTCCCCACCCATGTAACACCCCACAGCGTTCCTATGAGCACCACAACCGCGCCTATGTGCACACCCCAGATCGCGGCAGTCCTGTCCATCGTGCGGTATAACGGGATCTGGCGATAGGCAATCCAGAGTCCGACGGCGCACAGGGTGATCAGCGAAGCCGGGAAGAATCGAACCGAGAAGCCGGTGAGCTCAATGAATCCGCTGTTGCCGACCAGGGCGTGTCCATGGACCGGGACGTGAGGTCCCAGTATCATGTTCCACAAACCGAACACTCCGAGGCAGGCAGCCGAGAGCCGGACTGCAGATCTGAGCAGACCTTTGGAGGGAGTTGCGCTCTGCCAGAGCAGAGACGCGACCGCACCGCTGCTCGCACCGACGAGCAGGCCCCATGCGATCCACAACAACCAGTTGAGCGAGGTGAAGTACCACAGGATGAACGCACCAAGAGGAGGTGCAAAGATCCAGATGCCCCACGCGGGGAGAAGTGCGTTCAGGCGAACGCGCGCAGATTCGAAGAGCAGAATGAATGCCCCGACGTACAGCAGGCTGCATGCAGTCTGCAGAGGAAACGCCTCCGTCATGCTCAGCGAAAGCATTTCCAGCCAGGATGCCAGACCGTAGACGACCCCGAACCCGGCGAACCAGCGCCAGGAACGGGCCTCCGCCCTCCCCCCATCCGCGCTCCAGGCAACTGTCGCCATGAGAATAGACGAAAGACCCTGGACCGCCAACAACACGTCAATCTGACCCAGAATCATGCACTGAACCTGTCCGGTGGCTGAAAATCGCCGGCTGGCCAATATCGCGCAGGCCAGCTCAACTTACCTTTCCGCGTTCCGTCGCCGGAAGTGCGGAGAAGGGGCGATTAACTCACTATTTTACTTGCACCGGATAGATACGTTCAATCCCTGTGCCAGCCGCTGTCACGCCTTTCTGGTCAGTTGACTTCCCACTCAAGAACACCCGCTGTGAAGCCCTTTTGCAGCTTTACCTCCAGCCGCACGCCTGTAGCCTCCACCTTCTCGAATGTCACCGTGTTGAACATGTTCACGTTTGTACCGTAGCCCGTCTTCGGATTGACCGGAATCCACCTGTCCTTCTTCTTGTAGAGGAGCCGCCAGGATTCTGGAACACGGGTTGAACCTTCTTCGCCATCGTCGTACCAGTACACGGAAGCCCCCGAGATTTCCCGCTCGGCCGGGAAATCGTACTGGATCCACTCGTCAGTCCCCTTGTGATCCCACCAGCTCATCCGGGTGACGCTCTCATCATCCGAGGACTTCGGTATGAACCCGTCGGCTACTGCCTCCGGATCTTCATACCGGTTGATGTACGAGTAACTGATGGTAAACGGGATGGGGTTGGGGCGCCTCGGCGGAACCCATTCGACCCCCCCGGGTCCGGTCGTGACTGTCGGAAACGCACTGATGCGGAGCCGTGCTGCACCCATCGGTATCAGTTCGATGGGTTCCTCCGGCAGCGACGTCCGTGCCGGACTCTTCTGCAGCGGCCCGATCAGTCCGCGATAATCCTGCTGCCATCCCTCAATCTTCCTGCCCTTCGCTTTAACGACTACCGGCATGCTGGCAGCAGTCCATGGCAGCGCCGAAGGATCAGGCTTGCGTTGCTCCAGCGTGAATGAGTTCACGGGATGGAGCGAGTCGACCACCAGCCCGTAATTCCACGGCGAGGCCGGGAAGACTTCCCATTCGGGCCAATCAGCATTCGTCCCGTAACGCTCCCACCGCTCATCGATCTTCAGGGAGAAATTCAACGGGCCGCGCGCTATGGACAATGCATTGTTGTTCTTCTCCCACCGCTTCGTACGCAATGGCATTTCAAATGTGACCGAGACGACATCACCAGGTGACCAGACGCGGTCGAGACGGATGAACGAACCGGCCCGGGAGGTGATGGCTGTCGTCTTCCCCCCGATGGTCACTGAGGCTCCCTCACACCATCCTGGAATCCGCAAATAGAGCGGAAACTTCACCGGCTTGTCAGAAGCGACACCGATCCTCACCATTCCGTCAAACGGATAACCTGTTTCTTCACTGATCGTCACATCCGTACCGTTCGCAACCGTTGTCTTCACGGTAGAGGGAGCGTACAGCGAAGCACACAGCCCGCCGTCCCACGTCGCGAGCCAGAGCTCTTCCGCAAAATACGGCCAGCCAAAAGCAACATTGTGCTGACAGCAGCGGTAAGTCTGGAACGGACTGTAGGAAAACATTGTCCCGCCGTTTTGAATGCCTGGCGTCTTGAGGCCTTTGTCGAGCTGCACCTGGTTGGCACACGTCAGATAGTGCAGCGCCTTCTGATCGGGTGTCATTGCCGCAGGCAGACTATTGAACGCCAGTTCTTCGCAGCGGTCCGACCAGATTGTTTCTCCCCCGGTTCTGGTGAGCAGTTGGAAGCTGTGCATGAACTCCACGATTCCGCATGTTTCAAATCCCTGCCGCGGATCGATGAACCCGGGCCGCGCATTTTCATCAGCGGCAAATCCGCCTCCTGGAAACTGTCCGTACTCACCCATGACCTTGCGGTAATTCCGCTCGGCAGCGTGATACAACGCAAAATCCTTAGCGGCGGGATAGAGCATTGCCGGAGCACGGAAACCCTGCGCGATATTGACGTTGTGCCAGTTGATGACATCGCGGTCCCAGCGGGCCATGTGCGCGTGCATCGTATCAGCCAGAGCGAGAAGCCATGACTCACCTGTACGATTGTAGAGCCAGAGTGCGCTCTCAATATTGTCCCCCATCCGCAGCTTCGGCCAGTACCCCGCGCCAAACGACTCCGGCGGAAGGCCGCGCTGCCATGTGAAGTACCGGATCATGAACGGCACTACACGCGGATCATGGGTATACTCATAGAATGATTGAAGGATGTTGAGCGCAACCATGTGCGGCCAGAGATCGGGTTTTCCATTGAGCGATGTAAGCAGCTCTCTCGGACCGAACCAGCCGTCCTCGCGCTGTGAGCCAAGCATGGCCTCAATCCAGAACCTCGCCTCTCTCTGTATCGCCGTGTCGCCCAGAACGTACCCCAGATCGCCGTACCCTTTCAGCCAGTACGGCAGCTCTTCCCATCCGCGGGCCCCTTTCCCCTCGCGGTCCGCCCATGCGCTCTTGGTCTTGTCCAGCCAGGGGGAAATCTCGCTGAGCCGGCCCGTCATCCCTTCCCGTTCCAGCTCCAGCATCCTCTGCAGCCACCCCTGGGGACGGATGCTT
>JAGDMK010000378.1 GCA_017860635.1 Bacteroidota bacterium | reverse complement strand
ATCGGCCAGTCGGTGCCAAACAGCACTTTGTCCGGCTCGACACCGTAGATCAGCATCTCCTGAAGTTGCGTTCGCATATAGCTCTCAAAGCGATCTGAAAAATCCCCCAGGACAAGGCCCGACAGATCAGTGTACACGTTCTTGTTCTTGTACACCACTTCCATGCAATCCCGGAACCAGGGGCTTCCGAGATGGCAGATCACGAAGTTGACATCCGGGAAGTCGACGGCAACCTCGTCTACCTGCAACGGATGTGAGTACTTCAACTTTCCCCCGGGTATGAATGTGTCGCCGGAGTGCAGCATGACGGGCACACGGGTCTCCGCAGCAAGCCGGTAGATCGGCTCGCACTTCGGGTCGTTCGGATAGAAGGGTTCATATCCGGGATACAGTTTCAGACCCCGGACGAAGCCTTCCTGGATGTACTCCCTGAGTTCGCTCAGTTGATCGGGTGAGAAAGTCGAATAGCTGATCCCCGCAACGACGAACACGTTTGACATGCCTGAGGTGATCTTCACAACATCCCGTGTGGCTGGCCGCCCGGGCGTGATCTTGTAGGATGTCAGCACGAGGGCAATATCCACCCTGTTCCGCCTCATCGCAAGCAGAAGGTCGTCCATGCTCTGCTGCAGGGAGGCGACCTGTTCGTTGTGGTAGTTATTGACGTGGGTATGGCAATCGATGATCATGCCGCTGCCTATTACTTCCAATACCGTTCAAGAATGCGCGCTGCCCAATGGCGTCCACCGAGTCCAAATGCAATGGCCAGTGCAAGGCAGACGGCGCCGAACGCTATCTCAAACGCTGATACCAGTACCTGACCTCCCAGAGAGAGTTGCTCCAGCGCGAGGGACACGACGAAGAGCAAAACCGCCCACTGTGCCACATGGCTCATGATTTCCGCGCCGGTAATGCCAATGTTGTTGAGGTATGTGTAGGTGATGCCGCGGAAGAATTTCGGTAAAGAGCGCGTCAGCGGCGCTCAGTCCGAACCCGTTCAACACGGCAAGCATGACCGCGAACATAAGGATCCAGTAGACTCCGCTTGCAACTATGGTTACGGCCGTGTATTTCACGTCTCCCTGAAGCAGGAAGTCATCAATACCTGCCTTTTCGGCGAGTACATCCGCCTTGATGAATCTCAGGACTTTGATAATCACTTTGCGGATAAGTCTGGCTGCAAGCCAGCCTGCGAGAAGAAGGACAAACGCGGCAAACAGCTTGGGGAGAAGGATCGTCAGCTGACTCCACGCAGTCCGGAAGAACTCCAACGCAGAAGTGAACTGTTCGAGCATGGTCTCTCCAGTGAGGATACGAGACGAGAGTGAACGGCCCCCGGTATAACATCGTCCATTTTCGGAAGAAGGTCAACAGTTCTTGTGACTCCGAAGTATTTTTTGTACCGTGGTCAATCAGTCCATCCCGTCCTCCCTGAACCGGAAGGTCTTCCACATGCATGCGCTCTCTGCCGTCGATCTCATCATCATTGCTGTGTACTTCGTCACGGTCATGGCCATCGGCTCTTATTTCCGGAAGCGCGCCAGAAGCTCCACGCAGTATTTTCTTGCAGGGCGGAACGTCGGATGGATCGCGATCGGCGCATCCCTGTTTGCCACGAACATCTCCAGCGAGCACTTTCTCGGGCTGGCCGGGACAGGCTCCAAGTCAGGACTCGCCGTAGGACAGTTCGAGTGGCTGGCGATCCTCATCCTGCTCCTCCTGGGATGGGTCTTCACGCCGTTCTATCTCCGCTCGGGCGTCTTCACGATGCCGGAGTTTCTGGAACGGCGGTTCGGTCCGGCGTCACGCTACTACCTCAGCCTGGTATCCATTGTGGCGTACGTCCTCACGAAAGTGTCCATCTCGCTCTACGCCGGCGGCATTCTGCTGAGTGAGGTTGCAGGCCTGGACATGTACACGTCTGCGGTGATCATCGTGCTGGCAACCGGCGTGTACACGATCCTCGGAGGGCTCGCGGCCGTCATCTACACGGATCTTGTGCAGATGTTCATTCTCATCATCGGGTCGGCGACGCTCACACTGATCGGACTTCATCAGGCAGGCGGCTGGGATGCGGTCGTTGCGCAAACGCCGCCGGAGTTCTGGAGCATGTTCAAACCCATGTCCGATCCGGACTTCCCCTGGACGGGCATCGTACTCGGTGCGCCCATCATGGGGATATGGTACTGGTGCACCGATCAGTACATCGTGCAGCGGGTTCTGAGCGCTCGAAACCTGGATCATGCCCGAAGCGGAACAATCTTTGCAGGCTTCCTCAAGATCCTTCCGGTCTTTATTCTGGTGCTGCCTGGCGTGATCACCTACGCGCTGACCAACGGGCAAGTGACCGGTGACAGGGCGTATGCGTGGATGGTGACGACATTGCTTCCGTCGGGACTACGGGGGCTGGTGGTGGCGGGGCTTCTGGCCGCACTGATGTCGTCATTGAGTGCCATGTTCAATTCCACCTCCACGCTTGTGACGATCGATATCTTCAAGCGTCTCAGGCCCAACGCAAGTGATGCCAGCGTTGTCAGGTTCGGAATGATGGCGACGGGGGGTATGGTACTGCTGGGTCTCCTCTGGATTCCTTTTATCGGCAAGATGAGTGACGAAAGAATGTTTGTCTACCTCCAGAGTGTATCGGGATATATCGCTCCGCCGATCTCGGCGTGTTTCCTCTTCGGCATCCTCTGGAAACGCGCTAACAAGTACGGCGCCATGTCAGCGCTCCTTACAGGCCTGGGGCTGGGCTCTGCAAGGTTCGTGCTGGAGATCCGGAACAAAATGGTTCCATTGGAAAACGAGTTTCTCTCGTTTGTTGCGACCGTGAACTTCCTGCACTATGCCGCCTTCCTGTTCGCAGTCAGCTCATTGGTGCTGGTCATTGTAAGTTTGTCCACGGCTCCCCCTTCTCGCGCACAACTTGTGAACCTTACAGTCGGTGAGGTTGATGGATCGATTCCGCTCAAGGCCAGGTGGAACGGCGTGAATGCGGTTGCGTCGGTGATCCTGGTGATGGCGCTGATCTTTCTCTGGTGGACGTTCCGGTAGGATGAAGCATATGCACATGAAGAACCACGGGGGGCAAATGGGATGGCCGAGAGGAGAGTGCGGAAGCTTCGAAGTGGAAATGTGGAATTGCCGGAGGTGCTAGGCCGAAGTCCGGAGAAGGCGCCGAGAGCAGAGCGCGGAACCTTCGGAGTGAAAATGCGAAATTGCCGGAGGTGCTAGGCCGGAGTCCGGAGAAGGAGCCGGGAGAAAATTGCAGGGAGTTAGCCGAAGTCCCGCCCGGAGGTCTCCGACCGTCGCTTCAGAAACCGCGGGGTTCTGTTGAAGCAGTCAGATGCTCTTGCTCGCGTGGAAGGCAGCCCGGGTGCACCGGCATCACCCGTGACTGCTGTGGACCCTTCTTACAACCACAATCGTCGTATCGTCAGCGGGGGCAGCATTGCCTGCAAATCCCTGGAGTTCTTGCAGCAGCCCGCGCATGAGCGT
>JAGDMK010000377.1 GCA_017860635.1 Bacteroidota bacterium | reverse complement strand
GCGCAGCTTTTCGATGAACTCATTTTTGCTTGCGCACATGCGGGCATCCAGGCCATCGACCTGTCCGCCCCCGAGCACGAAATGCACGTGGTCGTCGATGAATCCCGGAACCATCAGCCTTCCGCCAACATCGATGATCTCTGCACTGCTTCCCGCAAAAGTGCGCGCACCGGCAGAGGTTCCCACGTAGACTATCCTGTTTCCCTTTGCCACGACGGCTTCTGCACGCGGCAGAGAGGAATCCACCGTGTACACGTTGGCATTCAGAAAGCATTTCATGATGTCAGGCCCGTTGATGAACGTTTTTGCGATTTGTAGTAGAAATAGACCGGAAGTCCGGAGAGAATGAGCAAGAGGGATGCCAGCAGACCACCCGTCGGGTACGCCAGGAATGTCCCTGCTGCGACGTAAATCTGCGTGAGGATAGCGAGTATGGCCATGCCCTTCCACCACGGCGACCGGTACGACGGCCGGTAGTCATCGCGCTTCCGGAGCGCAAAGATCGCTCCGTACACGATGCCGTTCTGGAGAGCATACGACACCGTGAAGTACCCGATCATATTCTCGATGTCCCCGAGGAGGAAGAGGACGATGGCCAGGGCGCTCTGGATGAGGATGGAGTAGTCGGGTGTCAGGTATTTCGGATGGAGATGGCCGAACGCGTTGAAGAACAACCCGTCCCGCGCTATCGCATACTCCAGCCGGGGTTGCACCATGATGCTGGCATTCAGGACGCCCAGCATGGAGATGAACACCGCCACGGCAAACACCCCTCCGGCCACGGCTGCACCAAGCCCGATGTACTGGAACGGATTGACGAAGTCCCCCCGTGCCGCAATCAGATCATCATACGGCACAATGGCGGACGTACAGAGCGCAATCAGAACGTAGGCGAGCATCACAAATCCCAGAGAGCCGATCAGAGCAATCGGAAGTGTGCGCTCGGGCCGTTTGACCTCGCCGGCCATATAGAGGATATTGGTGAACCCGGCATAGGACCAGAGTGTTGAGGAAATCCCCGCTGTAATCACGGCGAAGAGCCCTGCTGCAGCTGCAGGTGCTGTTCCGCCTGCAAGGTTTCCCGATCCGAAAAAGAACATACCGATGATGACGATGGCAAACAGCGGTGTGAGTTTGGCTACGGTGAGGACAATCTGCAGATTTCCGCCCGTCCGTACGCTGCGGTAGTGCAGCAACGCCAGTCCGATAATCAGTCCCGCAGCCAGCACACGTGCAATGACGGGATCCCCGAACACCGGTGAGAAGAATTTCAGGGCTGATATGGCGCCGAGTGCGACAATGGTCAGCGTGGGAGTATCGCTTGTGAGAAAAGCTGTCCACGTATAGAAGAAGGCAAGGAACGGTGAACCGGCTTTGTTGAGATAGAAGTAGGGGCCTCCCTGAATGGGATATGCAGTGCCCATCTCCGCGAGGATAAGAATCTGTGGAATCCAGACGACTCCGCCGAGGAACCAGATGAGCACGGTGAGCCATGGGTTCAGTCCGATCCGGGCCACAATCGGGAGGCTCAGAAACACACCGGATCCGATGACCGTGCCGACGACAAGCGAAGACGTTTGGAGGAGTGAGAGTTCGCGGGGAGGAGCTACGGTCTGATCAGCCATGTATTGAAAGTAGCACAAAGAGCAGACAGGCGCAACGCGTCCCCCTTGCCTTTCTGAAGGCTTCTGGGTACCTTCAGTCCACTATGGTCCACACACTCTGCATTTTTGAAGATCAGGAGTACACGCAGCTCCTGCCACTGGCGTATCTCCGGCCGACATGGGACCTCCGGTGCGGTATCGTCACGCTCCGCGAGAAGATCGAACGTACGTTTCCGGGTATGACAATCCAGTTCCTCTGCCGCGGCTACCTGGCAGATCTTGTCCGTGAACAGCACCCGGAGAGGACGGTGAATGCTTCTCTCAGCGGGGACGTACTCTTCATCAATGGCAGGGTGCTGGCAGACGCTGACATCGCGCGCGAGCTGGCGGCACTGTCAGCCGACACCCTGTGTGTGTCCGGCTCCGCAGTCGTTGCCGCGCGTCTCAGCGCACAATCCATTCAACAGCTCCGCTTCGACAGCTCCCAGCTTCCTGATTTCTCCGGCCTCCGGCATCTCCCGCACAGGGAATTCACCGAGACGCTCATCAGATACCCCTGGGATCTGGTCAACAACAACGGCAGACAGATCATTGCGGATTTCGAGAGCAGCATCGCGCACGGTGCCGCGGCCCGGCAGGGGACCGTCTATCCCGGGTCACATCTTCTCAATCCGGACGCGATTGCCATCGGGACAGCGTCCAGCATTAAGCCCGGCGTCGTGCTCGATGCGGAAAACGGCCCCATCGTGATCGGGAAGAATGTCCGGATCCTGCCCAACGCAGTGATCGAGGGACCCGCATCCATCGGAGACGGATCGCTGATCAAAGTCGGCGCCAAGATCTATGAACACACCTCCATCGGCCCGGTCTGCAAGGTGGGAGGAGAAGTAGAGGCATCCATCATCCACGGCTACAGCAACAAGCAGCACGACGGCTT
>JAGDMK010000376.1 GCA_017860635.1 Bacteroidota bacterium | reverse complement strand
GACCGCACAGCAACCTGGCTCCACCACTTGCTGGTTGTTCACTTCTCTTTTGCCACCGATCTGCTTACCGCTGACTTGCCGATTGCTTTCTGCTTACTTGCTGCCCGCACCCTGGTGCACTCCTGAACGCGTTCCTTCCAGCTCATCAGCCAGTGTCGTGGCGTCATAGAGCTTCCGCAGCGCTTCGATCATGTATGCGGAATGAACGGAAACGGCCCGGTTGGCCTCATCCGAATACAGGAAACGACCGGGCAGACTTTCGATGTTCCCGTCGAAAATCAATCCCACATACTCCCCTTCCTTGTTGACCACGGGTGAGCCGGAGTTGCCGCCGATGATGTCGCACGTGCTGACAAAGTCCGCTGGAGTCGCAAGGTCGAGCGCGGCACGGCGGTCCATGAACCGCTGCGGGAGGGCAAAATCCCCTTTGTTATCGAAGCTGTAGGCTCTGTCATAGAGACCGTACAATGTCGTCTTGGACGGAGCAACTGTTCCGTTCATCGGATATCCCTTCACCGTCCCATAGGACAGACGCAGGGTGAAGGTTGCATCCGGGTATGTCGACTTTCCATAGACAGCGAAGCGAGCCTCGCCGAGCTTTTCGCTCGCTTTCGTGAGCGTGCTGGTAACATTCTTTTCATCCCACTCCCGGGCCTCACGGTTGATCGGCTCGAGCTTCCGCGCAAGCACGATGGCCGGGTCTGTCGAAGCCGCAATGGCTTTCTCTCCCCCTTCGAGGAGCTTCTTCCGCACCGCCGGGTCCGCCAGCCCGGATCCCTGGCTCAGCTCTCGAGCGACGTCAGCGGGGGTCTTGCCGTTGAGCACTGTCTTTACATAGGGATCTTCCGGGCCGAGGTATTCCAGAGCCTCCGTGAGTGCGTCCGTAATCTGCGCTTCATCCATATCGGCATGCACGGGGGCACGCGAGAACAACCGGAACTTCGTCGACTCCAGATTGGCATCCTGATACGGCGCGAGCCGCTCGCCGTTCGGCTTCTTGATTTCAGAGGCATACTGCACGAGCGTGGTCGCAAAGCCAAACGTGCGTCCGCCGACCTGGCGATAGGTCTTCGTCTTCGACGACGCTTTCGACCGCCCGACCGCAGCAGCTACTGTATCCCATGCCCAGGCATACTGCTCTTTCCAGGAGGGGTTGGCAGCAACGCGATCACGGAAGTCCTTCTCTTCAGTAGCTTTCTTCGCCATCAACGCCGAGTCCAGGAGGCCGTTGTATTCGCCCCTCGAGGCCTTCAGGGAATTCTCGATCCCGAAGATGTTGCTGGCTGCACGGCGCGCCTGTTCCGGACCCTTTGCGCTGTAGGCCTTCAGCGTGGCCAGACGACGCTCGAGACTTCTGAGCCTGACGGGATATACATAGTCGCGCTGGTATTCAGTCTGGGCATACGTCTGAAGCCGGTTCGTGGAGCCCGGGTGGCCGGACACGAACACAAGCTCGCCATCCACTGCACCGGCGGTTTTCCACCGGAGGTAGTGATTCGTCTTAAGGGGTTTGCCGTTCTCGTACACACGGAAGAATGCCATATCCAGATCGTACCGCGGGTATGTGAAGTTGTCTGCGTCGCCGCCGTAGAAAGCGATCTGCGATTCGGGCGCCATCACCAGGCGCACATCGGTGTACTGTCTGTAGGTGTACAGCCAGTACTCGCCGCCCTGATAGAAACTGACAACATCGGCACGCAAGCCGGTCTTCTCTTTGCTCTCCTTGGAGATCTGCGCGGTGACAGCCTTGCGGGCATCCAGCGCTTCCTTCGGAGACATCCCGGGTTTCACCGCGGCATGGACCCGCGCTGTGATGTTCTCCATCCCGACGAGCACATTGAGTTCCAGATCAGTGGACTTGATCTCGTCGGCCTGTGTCTGCGCAAGGTAGCCATCAGCCACGTAGTTCTTCTCGCGGGACGACATCTTCTGCAGCTGCCCACGCGCCACATGGTGATTGGTGAGGACGAGTCCGTCCGGACTCACGAACGCACCGGATCCCCCATCGTTAAACCGGACGCTGGACAAACGCACATGGTCCAGCCATTCCTGTGTCGGCTCGAAGCCGTAGAGCTCCTTCAACTGCTTGCGGGGGGGATTGTCAAACGTCCACATCCCGTCGTCCGCGATCGCACCCCAGACACACACTACCGCCAGTAGGGCCAGCAGCCAGGGCCGCCGGCCAGCACGCGTACACATACCAACCTCCGATTGAGAAGAATAGGAATGAACATCCTTGCGGGGGAAGAAGAGCAAGTGTGGAAATGTACGAAAATTACGGCTTTGTTTCAACAGGGAAACTCAGTCCTGCATGCAGGAAACGCGGGCTACTGCGTTAGTAGGGTTGGTTCGCTCTTCGCCTGCGGAGAGTAGAGCTCGAGGAATTTCGTGAGATGCTCCAGGATTGGTGCGGCCTCCGTGAATTTGAAACGTGCGGCATGCCTCTCAGGAACCCGGCGTAGTGTTTGCGCAGCTCGATCACACCCGTGCGCTCGCCTTTGTATTCAATCGCCAGGCGGAGATGCTCACGGAACAACGCCACGCGGTCTTCAAGCGTGGGCTCGGGCAGCAGCTCTCCGGTGTTCAGATAATGTCTGGCCTGCCTGAATATCCAGGGATTCTGGATCGCTCCGCGGCCGATCATGACCGCATCGCATCCGGTTGTGGCAAACGTTTCCTGGACATCCTGAGGAGTGACGATATCTCCGTTCACGATGATAGGAATCGAGACCGCCTCCTTGATGCGGGGGATCCAGGAAAAATCCACTTCACCTTTGTGTCCCTGCTCCCGCGTCCGGCAGTGAACGGTGAGCGCCTGCACACCAGCCTGCTCACACATCTTTGCAACATCCACGATGCGTATGCTCTTCGAGTCCCAGCCCAGACGGGTTTTCAGCGTGACCGGTGTTTTCACCGCGCTCACGACCGTGCTGACCAGACGTTCCAGCCGGGGGATATCCCGGAGCAGTCCCGCCCCTGCACCGCGCATGGCAACATCGCGGACCCAGCAACCGGCATTGATGTCGATCAGGTCAGGGTTGAAAGCCTCTGCCTCCCGTGCCGCACCCTCCATGGCATCGACAACTCCGCCATAGATCTGAATTCCGACGGGACGTTCGTCTTCCCGGAACGCCATCTTTTTTCTGGTCTTCGCGTTCCCGCGGATCAGGCCATCAGAGTTGACAAACTCGGTGTACACAATATCCGCGCCCATGCGCTTGCAGATGACCCGGAACGGCAAATCCGTGACATCTTCCATGGGGGCGAGCAGAATGCCCTTCTCAATTGTCAGTGCACCGATGTTCACACGACTTCCCTTCTTTCACATGCTGTCGCCAGCGTAGATCCCCGGAGCTCCGATCTTTCTTCAACAGTTCCCGGGAGAGGAGTTCCCCCGGAACTGTTTTCGCTTCCTCACTGCTTCTCCCTCATGTCAGTTCTGCAGCCTTGATTCAACCTTGCATCTTCGCGATGATAGCGTCGGTCATCTGAATCGTTCCAACCGGATTCGTGTGGTTCAGATCGCGCGTGACCGCCTTTCCCTCCCTGATCACCTCACGCACCGCCCACTCGATACGCGCTGCCGCATTCTGTTCTCCGAGATGGTCGAGCATCATCACACCGGCCAGGATGACGGCTGCAGGATTTGCGATGTT
>JAGDMK010000175.1 GCA_017860635.1 Bacteroidota bacterium | reverse complement strand
GGAACGGCTGTCGGCATTATCACCAGCGGCCGTCCGCTCACCCGGGTCGGCATTCGTCCCGATGATCTGATCTTCAGCACAGGACCGTTGGGCGAGGGAAACGCATTTGCTGCAGCAACGCTCGCGGCGGTGAAGGGGTTGACGGCTCAGTACCGTCCGATCGCCCGCCTCCGGCACGGACTCGCCATCCGGCCCCGCGCGGGTGCCTGCATGGATACGAGCGATGGAGTGCTGGCGACACTGGATCAGCTTGCCCGTCTCAATAATGTGGGTTTTTTGCTTGTGCCGGACTGGGCATCGCGCCTCGCTCCTTCGGCCACCGCGGCAGCCGTGCAGATGGGCATTCCGCCCTGGGTATTCCTGGCAGGACCCCACGGGGAGTTCGAGCTTATCTTCTCGGCTTCGCAGGAACAGGCCCCTGCGGTACGGGAATCACTCCGGCCTTTGTCAGGGGAGTGCGTTCTCATTGCCCGCGCCACGGCAACCCCGGGGATTGCCATCCCCGGACTCGGTTTGCTGGCTCCGGAAGACCTCGCGGCCATCCGAAACCTCGAAATGCCATCAAAAAACACCACTTTGCCATACATCCGGGCGATTCTGGATATCGGCCAGGCGGCCCAAAATCGGACAACCAAATGACAAATCCGTGACAGGCGCGCCACTCCGATCCTCTATATTGCACACGGTCACTGAGACGAAAGGAGAAACGGCCATGACACGAGAGCAAGAGTACCGGGGAGGTGAGAATTTCGATCTTCGCGAAATGATGTTACGCGGACGCCACATGCGGCTTGCCGAGAGGACGGAAGTTTTCGGGGCGTTTCTGGCGGACCTGCAGGAGAACCAGGAAATGCTGCACCTCAGGTGTGTCACCTCTGCGGCAGACCGGGAAGTCGAGGTCATCGACCCGGTGACCGGCCAGACTCGTCCAATGCTCATGTTTGGCTCGAACAACTACCTCGGCCTGGCCACGCACCCGCACCTGCTCGTGCGGGCGCAGGAAGCACTCGTGCATTATGGTGCAGGTGTCGGCGGGCCGCCGCTGCTGAACGGCTACACGGCGTTGCACCGGGAGCTCGAGCAGCGTCTTGCCCGGGTCAAGGGAGCAGACGACGCGCTGATCTTCTCAAGCGGCTATGCGGCAAATGTCGGGCTCGTGACCGGACTCATGCAGAAGACTGATCTCGTGTTCTATGACGCATACAGTCACGCTTCTTTCTGCGATGGCATCAAGATGGCGGGAGTGCCCGCACAGCAATTCGCACACAACGATCTCGCTCAGCTCCATCGCATGCTCGAGGCAAACAAGGGCCGTGAGACCGGCGACACCTATGTTGCGGTCGAAGGTGTCTACTCTATGGACGGCGACCTGGCCCCCCTGGACAAGCTGAGCGACCTGTGCAGGGCATACGGAGCGATCCTGGTGGTGGACGACGCACACGGTACGGGTGTCCTGGGTGCAAACGGAGGCGGGACCGCAGAACATTTCGGTGTAGAAGAGAATATCCCGATCACCATGGGGACGTTCAGCAAAACGTTCGCGGTCACCGGAGGATTCGTTGCCGGCCCCAAACCCGTCATCGACTACCTGAGATTCTTCGCACGCGCCTACATGTTCTCCGCATCGCTCTCGCCGGTATCGATAGCCACCGTGCTGGCCGCACTCGATGTGATCGAGCAGGAACCCGAGCGCCTCTGGCACCTGCGCCAGAACGTCCAGTATGCCGCGGCCAGGCTCCGCCAACTCGGCTTCGATGTTCATCCCGAAGCCGCCATTATACCGCTGCGCGTACCGGAAGGAATGGATATCCGCCTGGCTTCCCGCCTGTTTCACGAACAGGGAATCTTCGTGAACTCCATCGAGTACCCTGCCGTACCCATTGCGCAGCAGCGGTTCCGTATCAGCATCATGGCAACGCACACGGGGCGCGACATCGACCGTCTTGTCGATGTCGTAGGCCGCGTATGGGCGACATGCCGGACCACTTCTCAGCAGGACACTGACGCCAGGGAGCACCTCCATGCAGCCTAAGCGCAAGAAACTCCAGATCATCGTTCTCTTCCAGAATCTCGGCGAGAACAATCCGTACTATGCACAGAGTCCGGCCCCTCCCCTGCCCGGCCTGCTGCTGGCCGCCCTCACGCCGCCCATCGTGGACGTCGAAGTGCTTCACGAGATGGTGCGGCCCATCGACTACTCCACCGATGCCGACGCCATCGCTCTGAGCTTCATGGACTACCTCTCCCCTCATGCCTATGCCGTGGCTGCACGATTCCGGTCACTGGGAAAAGTCGTCATCGGCGGAGGGAAGTTCGCTTCCACATTTCCCGAGGAGGTCCAGCCGCATTTCGACTCCATCCTTGTCGGCGAAGCGCAGGAGGTCTGGCCGCGCATGGTGGAGGACTTGGTAGCCGGACGCCTCCAGGCGCGGTACGATGCGCCTCTCAACAGCTCGCTCGAGAACATTCCTCCCCCGCGGTACGATCTTGCAGAACGGGTCTATGCCACGCCCATGGTCACAGAAGCCACACGCGGGTGCCCGCACCCCTGCACATACTGCCAGCTCAACATCCGCCGGGCCCCGCATCGCACGCGCCCGATCGGGGACGTTATCAGGGATCTCACAAACACCAGGGGTCTCCCGTGGCACAAGCGGAAGATGGCAATGCTGCTGGACAACAACCTGGGAGGAGACCTGAAATACGCGAAGGAACTTCTTCACGAGATCGCACGGCTTCGCCTGTGGGGACTCGGCGCCCAGTTCAGCATCGATGCGCTGCGGGACGATGCGTTCGTCGATGCCCTGGCAGCCGCGCGGTGCCGGATGGCGTTCATCGGCATGGAATCACTCGAACCAGCGAGCCTGGCCGACGTTCAGAAAAAGCAGAACAACGTTGAGGAATACAGAGAGGCATTCGCCAAGCTGCACCGGCTCGGCATTCTGACGTTCACCGGTTTGATGTTCGCACTGGATGAAGACTCAGCCGCATACTATGAGCAGCTGCCCGGACTCCTGGATGAGGTGGGAACCACGGTCATTCTCCCCTCCATCGCCATCCCGCTGTACGGCACACCGCTCTACAAGAAAGTCGTGGCAGAAGGCCGGCTGGAAGACACGGACCTCTCGCACTACGAAGGCGACCATCTCGTGTTCCGGCACAAACATCTCTCGGCCGAACAGGTCTGGAACGCGTACGAGAACGTGACGATGGGGTTCTACACATGGAGGAACATCCTGCGCCGCTGGTGGCGGTTCATGCGGAAACAGGCGCGGACGGAGTCTCTCCCGGGATTCGCATTCAGGCTCCTGATCTCGACGGCCATCTACCTGAAGCTCTCGATATTCCAGCGGCATCATGCACAGATCCGGATCGCGGGCGCGCACGATCTGCGCGTTTCTTCAGAACACCAGGCTCGCGTGGGGACTCAGGCTTGCGCGGAGACTCAGGCTTCCGCGGGGCATCAGGCGTCTGGCAAACACCAGGGAGAAGCTCGATCGGACGCAGCACCGCCTGACCGTGACCAGGAGAGGATTCGAGAGGTGGCGTAGCAGAGCGTCATATTCTACTTCACAAACTTGTATCCCGCGGTATGGACCGTGAGGAGGTGTCGAGGAGTTGTCGTCTCCCCTTCCAGCTTTTTCCGCAATGCGAGAATGTAGTTGTCGACGGTCCGGGTTGTCGGAAATGTCTCGTACCCCCACACGTCGTTCAGGAGCATATCGCGCGTCACCACCTCCCCCTCGTGCAGGATGAGGAATTTCAGGACCGCATATTCGCGCACGGAGAGCTTGACTGCCTTCCCCTTCCGGGTGGTCTCCTGTTTGCGGAAATCGACGACCACCGATCCGAACGCGTATTCATCCAGATCCTTTTTGATGGCGTGCTCCCGGCGGAGGATCGCATGGATGCGCGCCAGCAGTTCCCGTACGCTGAAGGGCTTGGTCATGTAGTCATCGGCCCCCATTTCCAGGCCGAGAACCTTGTCCATTTCCTGGCTCTTGCTGGTCAGCATCAGCAGCGGCGTGGGAACCCCTGCCTCCCGCAGCTGTTTGCAGACATCTTCCCCATTGACGTCGGGGAGGCCCAGATCGAGAATGATCAGATCCAGATTCTCTTTCTTCCCCAGCATGAGGCCCTGGGTTCCCGTGGGTGCCGTCAGGACGTGGAAGTGCTCGGCGGTGAGGAGTTCCTGGAGACCCCGCAGTATGGCAGGATCATCTTCGACGACGAGAATCGTCTTCATGGTGTCTTTCCCCCTCTTTGACGGGTGTATGCCGGAAACCGAAGAATGAACTCCGATCCTTTCCCCAATTCGCTCTTGACCTCAATGGTGCCTGCGTGTGCGTCCACGATATGTTTCACAACGGACAGTCCGATCCCCACACCCTGGAGTTTTCTGGGAAGCGTGGGATCCCTGTAGAATTTCTCGAACAGATGCGGGAGCGTCTCCTCCCGGATGCCCGTCCCCTGATCGCGCACGCTGCAGTAGACCAACGCTGCTTTCCGTCCGGCCGTAAGGACAATGCTCCGGTTCTGGACTGAGTACTTCATTGCATTGGTCAGGAGGTTGATCAACGCTTCGCTGACGGCATCGGGATCGGCGCGGAGCGGCAGTTTGCCCTTCCCTCTCGGGAGGCGGGCATCGACCGTAAAACCCTCTTTCCGGAACTGGTACTCCATCAGCTGCAACACAGAGCGAACGATCGTAACCAGATCGGTCTCCTGCATGACGTAGCGGATCGCCCCTTCCTCGATACGGGCGGAATCCAGTATCGTTGTGACCATTCTGTTCAGACGGTCAGCTTCCCCCTGAATCACGGTCAGGAAGCCCTTTGCTTTTCGATCTCCCCTGGCGACACGGGGCCGGAGAAGCTCTGCGTACATCTTGATCGATGTCAGCGGCGTGCGCAGATCATGCGACACATATGACACGAAATCGGATTTGAGCGAGTTCAGGATCTGCAGTCGGCCAGCTTCTTCTTCCTTCAGAAGAAGCTGGTGGACAAGGCGGATGCGTTCGATCTCCATTCCCGCGCTCGATCCGACCGTCATGAGCAGGTCGATATCCTCGCTGCTGAATCTCGTACCGGCTTTCTTTGGGCCAAGGAGAAACATGCCCATGAGCCGCGCATCTTTGGCGAGAAGAGGTATGACCAGAGCAAGGCCCCACTGCCGGAACACTTCCTCGTCGGCTTTGCGATATGGCACCCCAGGCTCGATGTACTGCTCGAGTGTCAACGGAACCCGTTCACCGGACCAGACCGTCTTTGCCGTTTCAGGAAAATGGGGGGGAATCGCATCGGGAGGCACGCTTTGCGCCAGCACCTCGAACTCAAGCGTATCAGCACGGGCTGCGAGGAGCCCGATTTTCTCCGCAGGAATGACCGCGCCGAGCCGGTCCACACACTGACGCGCCAGCATGGTTTCCGAAGGCGCCTGTTTGATCTGATCCAGAAGTTCCCTTCCTACGCGCCGGTAGTCATACCGCACCCTGAAGTACCGGCGGTCGACCCAATGCTGCACGACCCGTCGCAACGGTTCAAACGCCAGCGCCATGAGAATCGCCGCAACGGCTGATGCAATGACCGAAAGCTCCACGGTCAGCGAGGTCACGACCGCTGCCGCCCCGCCCACCACCGCGGCATACATTGCCACAAGGACTGCCATCACCACCGTGTAGACCACGCTCCGGTTCAGGAGAAGGTCGATATCCATGATGTGGTATTTGACGATGGAAATGCCAAACGCCACAGGAATCGCTCCTGATGCAAGGAGCATCACCTCCTCCGGGACAAATCCATAGGAGAGGACCAGCGACGGGATCACCCAGAGCGCGACGAAGGGCACGAAGCCTGCGAACAGCCCCCAGACAACCCATCGCAGCCGGCGGCGCTCCGCTTCTTCTCCGGCGGCGAGGAAGGAGCGGCGGATCATGAACAATCCCGCAATTACGATGATCACCATAAACCACCGGGTTATCGCAAACACCTCCTGGGGGAGATGGAAGTCTGCAACCCGGCCTGTGGCTGCCGCGTTCACGAACGTCACGCCGTTCGCGATGGCGAGAATCGCGGCGAGCAGATAGAGTCCCGCATTGCGAAGCTGTCGTCCACCCGCTGTCTTCTTGCGGGGGAACAGCTCCGTGAAGTGGAAGAACAGAACCGGCACGAATGCATACATCGTGGAGAACACAACGCGTAAAGAGATTCCTATGAAAGCAGGGGTGGTCGCATACTGGCCCCAGGTAGTCGACAGCATGATCGCCGTACCGATGGAACCGAAGTGATAGATGCGTGCTGCCGGGTCGTCGGGACGGCGGAGGAACACGAACACACCCACGAAGAAGAACAACCCTGCGACAATAACGACGATGATCAGATAGGAGGGTCCATAGTAGTGCACAGCCGCCACGGTAACAGCAGACGGCCTGCCGGCCCGTTCGATCGTGCACTGAACCGTGTCGCCGACATTCCGGCTGTCCAGAACGAACTCCACATCATCGACGTGGTGTATCTCCTGGCCTGCGAGGGAGGAAAGGCAATCGCCGGTGTTGAAGAATTGCGCCACGGCGAGATCCCGCACGTCGGTGCAGTACACGCGTTCGTTTTCAGCCTTCAGACCGATCCCGAGGCCGGCCTTGCGTGAGATCTGGACGATGCCCGCGCAGCAGACCAGCAAGGCAAGGATGTCCAGAACGAGCACTGCCCGATGGATCGATGGCGGGAGAATCATGAAGGGTCATCCACTGGTCGGGGGCAATATACACTTTCCCATCCATCGATGCCATAGCCCGTGTTGCCTGCTGATCGAAAAATCGGGTGCAAGGGTGCATTGCTTTTCCTGTTGATTTTCGGTATACTGATCGGGCAAAAAAACACGGGACGATGGCACAACAGGAGGCGGCGGACGAGAAGGTTGTCAGCACGAATCGCAAGGCGCGTCACGAGTACACGGTACTCGCTGACGGGAACAGAAGTGAAGTCGCTTCGCCTTGGCAACGCCAACATCGCCGAAGGCTACGCACAGATCAAGAACGGCGAAGTCTGGCTGATGGGAATGCATGTCAGCCCGTATGAACAAGGGAGTTATGCGAACGTCGACCCGCTCCGCAAACGCAAACTCCTCCTCCATCGCAAAGAAATCCGAAAACTGATCGCGCGAACCGGAGAGCCGGGTATCACACTGGTACCGCTCCGTGTCTACTTCCGGAAGAACATCGCAAAAGTCCTGCTGGGCGTATGCCGCGGGAAGAAAGCGTACGACCGGAGGGACGACATCGCGCGCCGCGAGGCAGAACGTGACATCAGAAGGAAATATGCACGATAGATGACCGAGCTGTTTCCACCCCTCAATGAGCAGATGGATCTGATCCGGCGTGGCAGCGCCGAGATCATCCGCGAAGAAGACCTCGCACGCAAGATCGAACGCTCACTGCACGCACGTAAGCCCCTCAGGATCAAACTCGGGTGTGACCCCAGCCGTCCCGATCTCCATCTCGGCCACAGCGTTGTCCTCAGGAAGCTCCGGCAATTTCAGGATCTGGGTCATCACGCGATCCTCATCGTGGGCGATTTCACCGGCATGATCGGCGACCCTTCAGGCCGCAGCAAAACGCGCCCTCCCCTGACGATCGAAGAAACACGGAAAAACGGTCAGTCCTATTTCGAACAGGCCACACGCATCCTCTCCACGAAGAAGGTGCAGATGGTCTACAACTCCGATTGGCTGGGAAAGATGTCGTTTGCGGATGTCATCGCACTCGGTGCGAAGTACACGGTCGCGCGCATGCTGGAGAGAGACGACTTCGAGAGGCGCTACAAAGCGGGCGAACCGATCAGCGTCCACGAGCTGCTCTACCCCCTTGCACAGGCCATGGATTCGGTCGCGGTTGAAGCGGACGTTGAGCTGGGCGGTACGGATCAGAAATTCAACCTTCTCGTCGGCCGCGACATCCAGCGCGAATACGGCATGGATCCCCAGGTGACCCTCACCATGCCGATTCTCCCGGGCACGGATGGCGTCGAGAAGATGAGCAAGTCGCTCGACAACTACATCGCCATCAACGA
>JAGDMK010000375.1 GCA_017860635.1 Bacteroidota bacterium | reverse complement strand
TCGTCTTCGCCCACCTTCATTTTGATGGTCAGGGAGACCTTGTCCAGATTGGCGGCGAGCTTTTCGCTCTCTTTCACTTCCTTGTTGGAGCGCCGTTCTGCCTGTTTCTTCTCTTCCTCGAGGGCCCGCATGCTGCCGTCGGTTGCCGGGTAGGCGATACCGCGGGGGATAAGGTAGTTCCGGGCATAGCCGTCTTTAACGTCGGCGATGGTCCCTATCTGTCCCAGCTTATCGTGTTCCTTGCGCAAAATGACTTTCATGTGTCTGCCTCATTCAGGTTCGGGATCAACGGATTGCGTCAGAGACGAAGGGGAGCAGGGCCAGGTGCCGTGCGCGTTTAATCGCGCTGACCAGCTGGCGCTGATGCTTCGCACAGGTGCCTGTAATCCGCTTCGGGATGATTTTTCCCTGTTCGGTGACGAACCGCTGGAGCCGTTTTTCGTCTTTGTAGTCGATGTACACTTCTTTTGCATCGCAGAATCTGCATGTGCGCTTCTTGCGAGGTGTCTGATTGTCCCGGTCACGCCGGGGACGACGGGGTGTAAACACTGTAGGATCTCCTTGATAAGTTCGTCGATGCGTCAGGCGTTTTTGGGTTCTTCAGTGAAGAGCGGCTCGCGGCCGCCGGCTGTCGATGCTGCCGCGGCCGGCTTCTCTTCGACAGGTGTTGCGGCAAGGGCGGCGGCCCGCGCAGCAAGCGCCTTGCGGTCCAGCACGATCGTCAGATTCCGCAACACCATCTCGTCAAGCTGGTATGCGCGTTCCAGATGTGCCAGCACTGTCCCCGGGGCTTCGAACTCGATGTTGACGTAGAAACCGTTCGTGCGCTTGTTGATTGCGTAGGCCAGACGCTTGCGGCCCCACTTGTTCACCGCCTTGATGGTGCCGCCGTTCTTGGTGATCGTTTCCTGCACGCGGACAATGACGGCTTCGACCTGCGCGTCATCGAGCGAGGCATTGACGATGAACGTCGTCTCGTACGTTTTACTGATGGTGCTCATGGAAGTTCCTCCTTGTGGACGGATACCGAATCCCGACCCTCCGCCAGTCGCCGGGTGGCGAGACTGAGAGTAAAGGGGTTCTGATGTGAGTTACGGTGCTTTGTTAAATACGTTCATTGTTTTCTCGATGCCAGCCTGCACAACCGATTCCACCGCGTCAGCTGCCCGCCGGACCATTGCCGCGGCGGCTTCACGTTCTCCGGGTTCAAAGGGGGAGAGGACAAATGTTGCGGTTTCTTCCCCTGCGGGCATTGCCGGTGATCCAATCCCGCACCGGAGCCGCGGAAACGCATCGCTCTCCAGGTGATACACCACTGATGACAATCCGTTGTGGCCGCCGTCGCTTCCCGCCCTGCGCAACCGCAGCGTTCCCAGCGGCAGCGCAAAATCATCAGCAATCACAAGGCACTGGTCGAGTCCGACAGTGAACACGTCCATGGCCTGCCTGACGGCGACGCCGCTGTTGTTCATGTACGTTGTCGGTGCCAGCAGCACAATCTCCCGCTCGTCGCGGCGGACGGTCCCGCTGTAGTACTCACCTCTGCCCTCGCGGAGCACGCAACGCCACCGGGTGCAGAGTTCTTCCAAAACCATAAAACCGACATTGTGCCGGGTCTCCCGGTACTCGGGACCGGGATTGCCAAGACCCACCACCAGCAGACACTCCACGGGATCCCCGTGCCGGGTTTACTTCTCGGCCTTCGTCTCGCCCTTGGCTGGGGCAGCGCCCTTTGCCGGCGCGGCACCTTTCGCAGGAGCGGCTCCCTTTGCGGGTGCAGCTCCCTCTTCCTCGCCCTCTTCTTTCTTGCCCTTGCCGACCACTTCGGGTTCGGCTGCCGCGGCCTCTTCAACCGGCGCTGCTTCCTCTTCCTTCACGAGCACCGGAGGCATGACGCCGACGATTGCGCTGCCCAGCGATTCCACGATCGTCACGTTCGGCAGCTGCAGGGAGCTCACATGCAGGAAGTCATTGATGCCAAGGTCCGCCACATTGATCTCGATCTTCTCCGGAATATCTTTCGGGAGGCAGGAGATCTTGAGCTTGTGGATGAAATGCTGCAGCATGCCGCCATCGCGGACACCCTTCGGAATGCCGCCCGTCAGCACGATCGGGATCTCTATCGACAGCTTCTCGTTCTCTTTCAATCCCTGGAGATCGAAATGCACGGGCTGGTCGCTGACCGGATCGTATTGCACATCCTTCAGGATGGCCTTTCGTGACGTACCGTCCGCCAGTTGCAGATCTATAACGTGCGCCTCCGAGGTGAACACCAGCTGATGCAGCGCCGGTACCGGCACCTGGATATTGATATTCTCTTCACCGCGGGAGTAATACACGCCGGGAACCATTCCGTTCCAGCGGGTGTACTTCGCATGTTTCTTCGTCGACTGACGGATTTCGGCTTTTACCACGACTTCAGACATTGTGTGCTTCTCCTCGTTCCATCACTGCGTTGGATTAACTCTTGTCAACATCAAAAAGGGAACTGATCGATTCATGCTTGTCAACATCAAAAAGGGAACTGATCGATTCATGGTTGAACGACCGCTGGATCGCCTCTGCGAATATGTAGGCGACGGATTCCACATCGATCTTCGACGATTCCGCCCGCAGAGGGAGCGTATCGGTGACAAGGAGACGCTCCAGACGGGAGGTGCCGATGCGCTCGAACGCGCCTCCGGACAGAACCGGATGCGTGCAGGCCGCATACACCGAAGCCGCACCGCTGCGGTGCAATGCTTCCACGGCGTTACATAACGTCCCCGCCGTGTCCACCAGATCGTCGACGATCAAAATGTTCTTCCCCTGGACATCGCCGATGATGTTCATTACCTCGGCGACATTCTGCCGCGG
>JAGDMK010000035.1 GCA_017860635.1 Bacteroidota bacterium | reverse complement strand
AACGTCCAGATCCTCAATGAGGTGGAGATGATCGGCAACGACACTCAGTTCTTCCTCGGCAGCTGCGGTAAGGACGGTCAGTCTGCTTCCGTGACTGCAGGAACGCCCACGCTGAAACTCCGTCAGATGACGGTGGGAGGCCGGTCATGAACTCAGAGCAGCTTCTTCACCTCGCAGAAGACTTCGTTGACTTTTCCCGGAAGAACGGCGCCACTCAGGCCGAGGTCCTTGTCCGGGAAGGAACGGAATTCTCCGTTGATGTCCGGGAAGGGGAAATCGAGAAATTGACAGAGGCTGGTTCGAAGGGCCTTTCCCTCAGGGTGTTTGTTGAGGGAAAGATGGCCCGCGCCAGTTCATCGGATCTGTCGAAGGACACTCTCCAGCGACTTGTAACAAATGCGATAGAGCGGGCCAAACTCTCTAGTGCTGATCCGCTTGCGGGCCTTCCAGTGAAAGAGGCGCTATCGGTCGATCTGGCATCGCTGAAGATCTCTGACCCCGCAGTGCCTGCGATGTCACCTGAGAAGAAAATCGCCGCAGCCAGGGAAACCGAGGCGATCTGCCTCGGGGACAAGCGCGTCAAGAAGAGCTTTGGAGCAGGATTCCGTACGAACACGGGGGCCCTGCACCTGGCCAATTCCAACGGATTCTCGGGATCCTACAATCGTACCAACTGCTCCTCCTCTGTCTACCTTCAGGCTGGTGAGGGAGCGAATCTCTTCGACGAGGGCTGGGGAGATGAGTCGCCTTCACTCGCCGGACTGGAGACACCGGAGGAGATTGCCCGGAAGGCAATCAACCGGGTGACGCGGCTAATTGGAGGGAAGAAAGTCGACACGCAAAACGTACCGGTCGTACTCGAACCTCCCATGACGTCGAGTTTACTCAGTTTCTTCTACAATTGCATCAACGGGAACAGCGTCTACTTGAAGCAGTCGTTCCTTGCCGGGAAAGTGGGCATGAAAGTCGGCAATGATCTCGTGACCATCATCGATGACGGATTGATTCCCGGCGGCATCGGAACAAGGCCTTTTGACACTGAAGGGGTTCCGGTGCGGAAGACCGTCGTCATGGAGAAAGGGGTGCTCAGAAGCTATCTGACGGATACCTATGCCGCGAAGAAACTCGGCATGAAGTCCACAGGCAATGCATCCGGACCGAACAACCTGTACCTGGCCGCCGGTTCCTCGACTCCGGAGGAGATCATCAAATCCGTAGACCGGGGGCTCTTCCTCACGGGAACGATCGGGTTCGGGCTTGTGCCGACGACGGGCGACATTTCACGGGGGGCGTTCGGACTCTGGATCGAAAAAGGAGAGATTGCATTCCCGGTTTCTGAGATCACGATCTCCGGCAACCTCGGTCAGATCCTCCAGGGGATCCAGATGGTGGGAAATGATCTGAAGTTCAAGGACTCGATCACAGGACCGACGATCAAGGTCGCGGAGATGACGGTCGGCGGAAAGTGAGAGTCGACAGCAGGTGGCGCACCTGCTTTATGGTGCGTCACTTTCTGCTTGCATGCCCGGGGAGGCTGTAGCCTGTCGTTGGTGGAGATTCGGAGACACCATCCATAGTCCGTGGATGTCCGGCGTTCGATCCGGACGCGTCCTCCACGTCAGGACTCTGTGTTCGAGGTGCCTTGAAGAGGCTCCCGCTGAGAGGGGACACTCTCGGGAATCCGGCTGGCTCTCAACTTCTCAAGCAGTTCGTTGTTGACGGGATAAAATCGAATCAGGGCCAGTGATATCAGCGAGATCGCCGGGCCCGCGAGCAATGTTACCGCGCACAGCCTCCACAGTGTATCAGCACTCTGCGCCACTTCTTTCCCCGGTTCAAACCCGATCAGAGAAAGGCTGTAACCGCTGATCAGCACGCCCAGAGAAATTGCGCATTTCTGCGAGAAGCTGAACACCGCAGAGTAGGCCCCATCCTTGTTGATCCCGGTTTTGATCTCGTTGATCTCCGACACATCAGCCATCATGGATGTGGCCGTGGGAAACATGATGCCGTTGCCAAGCCAGTACGTGCCATGAAGTATCGCGAAGATGATGAACGCATACGGGATTGGCCACGAGAGAAGGACAACGGACTGCCCCGGAATCAGAATGGCAGGAAGGAACAGTGCAGCGAGGATGAAATTGCATGTCACGCTGAGAGAACCCGCAAAGAGCACCGCACCTTTCTTGTCCAGCTTACGGGCCACAAACGCTGCCATCAACGCGCCGATCCCGAAACCTACCATTGATCCGCCATGGGTTATCGATTTCTCAACACCGCCGAGCCTCATGAAGTGTTCATAGAGGTACATCTGAAGAGAACTGACGAGCGCAATTCCTACGGTTATGACGGTGATGAAGATGAAGACAAACCGGGGATAGCTGTCGGCGGCAATCTCTTTCATATCCGTGATGAATCCTCCGATGCTGTTCCCTTCGGTGACCATCTGCCTGCTGTCTTTGATGTACTTCCTCGTCAGAACGATCACGGAGAGAATACAGAGGAGTGAGACGGCGGCAAAACTCAGACCCATGCGCAGGTAGTTGTCCTCCACTGATGTCGCCCGGACAACGTCGTTGTTGGCGAAGAAGACGGCCCAGGCCAGGCCAGGGCCAAGCAGGTTTGCAAGCATATTCATTGCGGATCTGATCCCCTGCAGCGTCACTCTCCCCCGGTAGTCCGTGCACATCTCGAATCCCAGGGCCGTAAACGGAATATAGAAAACCGTGATCGCAGTCCGCTGCACCAGGTTGATGCCGACCAGATACCAGAACAACAGCTGTGTATCGGCCCTGAAGACGGCAGGTACGTACCAGAGGAACACATACGCGGCAATCACTCCGAGTCCACCCACCACCAACCAGGGGTGCCTTCTCCCGAATTTGCTCTTCGTGTTGTCTGTGATATGACCCATCACGGGATCGGTGATGGCATCCCAGAACACAGCCAACGCCATTGCGATGCCCGCATCGGAATGTTTGAGTCCCAGCGCATCCGTGTAGTACAGCATCGCGAAGCCAAAGAGCGAGTTCATGATCAGGGAGTTGGCACATTCCCCGACCGAATAGCTGACCATGCTGGAGCGTGAGCAGGTGACTGGCTGTGCTGCCATAAGGCTATCCTTGGTTTTCACTAGCGAGCGGCATCGCGCCGTTTCAAACACATCTCCACACCGGGATTTCTCTTGCGGTCAGGAGGGATGCGGTACACAGAACGGGGGTCAGGCACGTGCTCCCACCGGTTCCGTTTCGGCTGTCTGAGGCTGGTCGCGTCCCCGCGGTGCCGGTGGTGATCACATCAAGAAGATACCCAACGCACCATCAAAGTCAAATCGCTTTGCGGGCACCCGGAAATTGTGGGTTGCGTTGCCGCTCACCCTCTACGTCGCCTTGCGGGTGTCCGCATCCGTCGGGCTCCTGCGTCCCGGCGCAAAACGCCGCGCAAAGAGGATCGCTCTCCTCGTGATTCTCTGGCTCTTCAGCTTTCCCCTCCTCGTCGTTGTCCTTCACTTCATTGGACATCCTGTGCCCCGCGGGGAGCTGTTCAATGCAGGGTGGCTCGCTGACTATCTGCTTATGTATCCCCAGTGGGTCGGCCTGATTATCGTCGGTGAGCTTATTGCCCCGTTCCTTCTTCTGGATATCGCGTCGCTCGCCGGCCGCCTTGTTCCGGCCCGGGTCCAGCAGTGGCGCAAGGTGCTTGCCTCTGTACGGCTCGTCCTCGCCGTATGCGCCATTCTCTACGTCCCGGCCCGCATCCTGATCGATACCACGCAGGTACGTGACAGCACGGTGACCGTAGGTGTCAAGCACCTGCCTGGAGGACTGAAGAATCTGCGCATCACGCTTGTTGGCGATATCCAGGTTGACAGATACACGGGCGAGTCGAAGGTCAACCAGGTTCTGGAGATCGTCCGACGTCAGAATCCGGAACTCCTTCTCTCCTCTGGCGACGTGGTAACAGGCGGAACCAACTATCTCACTGCAGCAGAAAAAGTCATGTGCTCCATGAAAGGGTCCCTTGCATCCGTTGCGGTGATGGGAGATCACGATCAATGGTCTGACCCTGATGCAATACGCAGATTTCAGGTTGAGTGCGGTTGGATGTTCCTCGAGAATGAACACATGATCCTGCATCGAAACGGAAAGAGAGTACTTATCACGGGGCTCACGCACATTTACAGCAACAGACTGAACGAAGCGAAGCTGCGGAGCATTCTGGATGTGGCTCCGGAGGCGGACCTCAAGATGCTGCTGGTCCATCAACCCGCAGAGTGGCTCATTCGCCTTGCATCAGAGCGGGGATACCACCTCGTGCTGGCAGGCCATACGCACGGCGGACAGGTTGTCCTGCATCCGCTCGGCTTTCCGGTGACGCCGAGCATGCGGGAGACGGAGTTCTACAGCGGCACGTACACAGTGGGCTCAACAGCGGTGGTGGTCACCGATGGCGTAGGACTCTCACTTGCACCCATCCGGTATCATGCCCGCGCGGAGGTCACCACGGTGGTGCTGTCCGGGGAGTGAGAAGAATCCGTGACCGTACGAGAACAACTCCTTAACGTGTTCAGAGGCCAGTACACAGACCGGATCCCAAACGTGGAATTCGGCTACTGGACCCTCACCCTTTCAGCCTGGCACACTCAAGGCCTTCCGAGAGACGTGACGACAGATGCTGAAGCCGAGGAGTACTTCGGCCTTGATGGCATTACATTGTTTGAAGAAATCCCGATCCGGACTGGCCTCTATCCCCGCTTCGAGCGGAAGGTCTTATCGACTGACGGCGAACGGGAAATTGTCAGAGACGACGAAGGAAACATCACCGAAGCGTTTATAAAGACCTCGACGATGCCGCGCTACATCAAATTCGGGCTTGAGACGCGGGAAGACTGGGAACGCCTCCGGAGCGAGCGTCTGGATCCCAATACAGAAGGAAGAATAGATGACCTGGCAGCGTTCTTCCACAAGGCAAAACAGACGGGCCGTCCGACATTCTTTCACGCCGGGGCACTGTATGGCTGGCTGAGAAACTGGATGGGTGTCGAGGAGTTCTCCGTGGCAATCATGACCGACAGGCCATGGGTTGAAGAGATGATGGAGCACATCACGGAATTGACGCTCGCGCTGATCGACCGGGCCCTTCCGGCAAGCGGAGTGGACATCGCGTGGTGGTGGGAAGACATGTGCTACAACAGAGGGCCTCTGATCTCGCCCCGTCTTTTTGAAGAGCTCATGGTCCCCCGCTACAAGCGCATCACCGGTGCTCTCCGCGAGCACGGCATCGACATCAACGTCCTGGACTGTGACGGCCGGATCCATGAGCTCGCACCGGGATGGCTGGAGGCTGGCATCAACTGCATGTTTCCGCTCGAAGCGGCGCACACCGATGCGTTCAAGCTGAGGAGAGACCTTCCTTCGGTCCTACTCCTGGGCGGCGTGGACAAACGCGCTCTCATTGCGGGCAGGTCGGCAATTGATGCAGAGATCGATCGCCTGCGTCCCCTCATCGAGCAGGGGCGGTTCATCCCCTGCGTCGATCACAGGGTCCCCATGGATGTCACGTACAGCAATTACTGCTACTATCTTCAGGCCAAACAGAAGCTCCTCACGCCCTGAGCCCACCGGTGGCGCATCCGGCGCGAGTTTACACGATCGCTGTTGTCGACGACTCCTTTCCTGAGCGTTTCTTCGTTGTCGCCGTGATTGCCACTGCGAGCGCAATCCACAGCGAGGCCCATTGAAAGACAATAATGAACATCGGCGTCAGGAGGGTTCTGCGGTCAGATAGTACAGATCTTTCGCAGGGATCAACGCGTCAAACACCTCTTCGTTGTGCGAGATCAGCAGAATTCCCTGGCCCCGTGCGAGCCGCTCGTGCAGGAGGTCCAACACGTTCTTCATGCTGGCAAAGTCGAGACCGTTGAGCGGCTCATCCAGAATCAGCAACGGAGTCTCCAGCAGTAGACTCCGCAGGATGTTGAGCCTCTGCTTCTGACCTCCGCTGAGTGAGCCTGCACGGCGCTCCAGAAATCCGGCTTCTGAATCCCCGCCGATGAATGCAAGCACCCGCCTGCCTACTTCCTCGCGAGAGATGGTGAGCCCTGGCAGCCCGTCGAACACCTCGCTGACACGCGATCGCGGATTCAACGCTTCATCGGCATGCTGGAAGACCATGGCTGCCTTCCGTCCCCAGATCTCCCGTTCCCACGTCGAGCGGTGCGTTTTCTCCGAGAGATGTATTCCTCCAGGAGCTTTCAGGTAGGCCATTGTTCCCGGTGCGATGGTCAGGGGATGCGGTAATCGCGAGTCCCGGCCGGTGATAGTGAGGTCACGCCCGAAGACGGAATGGGATGGCTCGACCCGGAGTATCGCCGGAGCCGCGGCCTCACCCGCATCCGTAGGCCGGAGTGGCTGCAGCTTCCTGATCCACGAGATGTAGGTGTCGGGTGCGAAGGCTTTCTGCCGCTGCCCTTCCTCTGTGAGCGTCATTTCCGTGAACGCGACCCGGTCTCTGATGTCATGCCAGTGTTCGGTGACCATGCTGATCATGGAGTAATCATGGGTGATGATCAGTACAGTACACGGCCGGCGGCGGAAGGCCTCGGCGATCAGTCCGAGGACGACGTCCCGGTACCGGTTGTCAAGACTCCCCGTCGGCTCGTCGAAAACGAAGAGGGCCTCATCCGTGCCGCCGAGATCCGGCGTCGTCATCATCCGGTGCAGGGCCATGGCACAGAGGATGCGTTGTTTTTCCCCGCCGCTGGGGCGGTGCGGCTTCGGGTAGACACGGAGCAGGTCCCGGAGATCGTCATCTTCAGAGCCCTGCCAGAGTGCGCGCAGAATCGGGGAGAGGCCGGCCGTGTCGGAATGCGCTTCGTCGAGCTGTTCTTGGAGTGTCATGAGCGGGTTGAGATGGGACGAAGGCTCCTGAAAGACGAAAAACCCTTTCGCCCGCATCTTCCGCGCCGCCGCGGATGCCCGATAGGTTTCGTAGGATTGGCCGTTGACGGTGGCAGTCAGATCGTCAGGATCGAGAAGTCCGAACAGGGCTTTGCCGGTCAACGATTTGCCGATTCCGGATTCGCCGAACAGGAACGTAATCCTGCCGGGAGGAAGGACAAACCCCTGCATGTCGACGAGGACTGTCCCGCCTTTGCGGATGGTGATCGTGTAGTCGGTGTGCGTCACAGGCGGTACCTGCGAACGATGCCGTTCGAAATCTTGTACATGCACACCAGCGAGAACACAATGAGGAACGCCACGCTGATGCCCTGGAGGTGACGGAACAGCAGCTCACCCGCGTAGCCGGGCCTGCCGAGCGCCACACCGATGGCAAGTATGTCCTGTTTGCTGTCGAGGGAGGCAAGAAGACTGCCCAGTGTCGGGGAGAAATTGCTGAGGCTGACATCCATCGAGAGTCCGACGGAGATAATGAAATCGATGCTGCACTGGAGGAAGATCGCCATGCCGAATGTTGCGATGAGCTTCTGGAAGATGTGCGCGAGGCTGTTCTTCCAGAGCACATCCACGTTGATGATCCGCCGCTCCGGAATCCCGCAGCAGAGCATCGCGTTGAAGAAATCGGTCTTCCGGTACTGATCGATGCGCTCCCGGAGAAGATCGGTCAATTCGAGAAAGGTAAAGACACTGATGAGCAGGGCGGTCCAGATCAGATGGAGATATGTGCTCCGCACGATGTCGCGCTCGATGAAGATCGTCAGCAGCACGTAGCCAATGAGGATACCGACGATCTGCGGAAGGGAACGGATCAGGCTCAGCGTGAACGTGAGCAGCAGGTAGGGAATGCGGGATGAACGCCGCGACAGGCTGTCAAGAACGAGGCCCGCAGACCAGCCCAGCACGAGCGTGAACAGGACCGTGAGTGTGGCGCCGGCCATCGTGTTGACAAATGCCGCCTGGAGCCGGAGGTACGCCGGCCGGTTGAGGAAGGCCGCATCCCATGCCCACAGCGCGCCGATCCCGAGGATCCAGAGTCCCGCCCAGAGCCTGTCGGGTGAATCCGTAACGAGCCTGGTCAGCCGTACGAGCAGCCATGGGATCCGTTGCCGGCTTCCTAAGTCACGCATTGGCATTCTCGTACCGCCGTGATTCCCGGATGAACCAGATGTCGACCATGACTTCCGTTGCCTTGACGACCAGGAAGATAGCTATCACAATCCCCGCCACCACTTCATAGTCGCGGTACAGGATGTTCTGCATGAGCTCATAGCAGAGATGTCCCTGGATGTTCAGTGCCATCTCGATGATCACGAGACCGGTGATGAGGAACGAAGCCTGCTGCTTGACTGCGGGAATATACAGGTACCTGGCGTTTTCGTAGATATGGTGAAAGACGTGGCCCCGGGAAGCTCCCGCGGGCCGCAGAATGGCCCTGCGGGGAAGTCCATCCGGGACATTCCACATGTAGGATGCGTTCAGGCCTTTGACAATGGCGGTGTCCACGTATCCCCTGGCGCTTTCGTGGACCAGAAAAGTGTAGAACCTGTTTGCAGAGGTGACAAGCATTCCGTTGGAGACGACTCCCAGGACGACCATGAACAGATAGGCCCCTCCTTCCATGTGTGATTTGAAGGAGTATGCGATGACGTAGGCAGGGGAAAACAGCAGAGCATACAGCATCCCGTTCACGAGGCTTCGCATCAGGGCCGCCAGGGGTGTACAGGAATTCCAGAAGTGCGGGGAGGCGCCGTTGCTGCGTCCGGATGAACCTGAAGGTCCCCATCATCCGCGCACCGTACACAGTCAGAACCAGTACGACGGCATACAGAAGGACGAACTGCACGTACATGGGGGCAAGCCGGGCAAGCGTGCGCGGCGTCAGACCCGGTTTCTCCGCACCCGCTTTGAGCGCAGGATTTGTGAAGGCCTCACGGCGATGGGCGTCGATGGCAGAAAGCAGGGAATCTCCCCGGCCGGGCTCACCGGGATAGTATGCTGTGAGGGCCTCTTTCAGAATCGCACGATCGAGCGGGGAGCTGTAATCCAGAATGTCGAGGTCGAGATAGGGGGCGATCTCCGATTCGCGCGATTGCCGTGCGGCGTCCGGAGAGGGTGCGACGATCTTCAGGATGACGAAGAATACTGCAAGAACCACCACAACACTATAGACGTGATCAAGGAGCTGCCGGGTCATGGCTGGATCTCGATCCGTCCCGGTTGGTGGCGTACGTTGTATCCTGTACCAAGCAGCCGTCCTTCGATCCGTTTTGCCAGCTGGGCAGAGCTCTCGGCATACGTCGCTGCCGGGAGCTCGGAGCGAAGCAGGCAGAAGAGTGATCTGCCCTCGGGTTCCACGGACCACTGAGGGGGTTGCCGGCGTATGCCACTTTCCGCATCGAGAAATGTGTACAGACGCCGGAGCGTCGAGTTCAGCTCGTCGACCGGGCCACGAATGCGTGATATGATCTCGGCAGGGGGAGAAGCTCCAGTCCCGGCCGATCCAGGGATGGCTGACCTTGAAGTGCGTGCAGCGCCCGCAGGCAGGGATATCCAGCCAAAGGAGCCCCCGGCGCGGTCTGTATAACCATAGGTCTTGCCCTGCCAGCGGAAGAGGAGGATGAGGCGGTCCCCCCTGGTCAGCCGGATTGCCGAACCCCTGCCGGGGGCGAGGAGTTCGACGCCGCGGGGGGCAGTAACCAGCAGTGTATCATCCAGGATCTCGGCGTCGCGGACAGTGAGCGTGTACCCCGCACTGTGTTCTCCGACGAGCAACCGGGTCTCCGGATCCCGAAGGAGAAAAAAGCGGCGGCCGTGGAGTTCCACAGTGGAAGAGGATGTGAGGCCGTCGCCCATCATGGACTGCCAGGCAGTGATCCTGAATGGTGTGAACGGAAGAATGCCCTGGAGTCCGGGATCGCGGACAGGCTGCTGGTAGTGGTCGTAGATTCGCAGGGCGCCGGCACGTTCGACGATGAAGAAATCCGCCCGGCGGGGAGAATTCTCTGCCCGGCCTGCGTGAAGCATCACGATGCACGGCAGGAGCAGCCAGAGGGACATCGGCACCCGGATCCACGGACCCCGTACGTGAATTCCCATGAGGCACGGACGATGCCCTGCACCGCGCACCTGCATCACCGCCGATGTCCCGAAACAGCTAATCGTCCGTCTTCTCCCGCCATTTCTCGATCGTTGAAAGCTGTGAGGCAACACCATACAGGTCGATGGAATTCGGGTCAAACTGTGTCCGGAAGTACGCCAGAGACGGCATCGAGAAGAGCCAGGCTCCCAGGGCCATGGAATGCTCGATCTCATGAACGCGGCGTGCGTACTCCTGCTTGTCCCCGATGAAGCGCGTGGACATGAACCCGTGAACATACTGGAGCAGAGTCGCTATGTCGGCACGCTCCGGCCCTTCCCGTGTGGCGTCGAGCCGGAAGAAATTCTTCGTGCTCTGAAACGAAGCCGGCTGCGCCACAGGTGATCCGGTGCCGTCAGTGCCGGCAACAAGGGCAATCGTGTACGTCGCAAGGTCCGGTTCCCGCATGAACACGTCGTAGAGATCGAACAGGAAGTTGCTGCGGTAGCCGCTGATGGCAATCAGGAGGGCGTCGTACTTGCCCTGGATGATGTCATCGTTTCCCACGGCCAGCGCACGAACCCGTCCGCGCGTGACCGACGGATCGTTGAGGATGGTGAGCATGTCGGCGTATTCTTCACGGAAGCCGTAGTTCACACAGGCGCGGATCTGTACCGTGTCCGGCAGGAGAGACAGGTTGGGAAGGGTTGAGTCCCCTGCGGGAACGACGATCTCCTCGTCGACGTAATACGAACTGGACGGGAAGACACTGCTGTTGATGTAGTCGGCGTAGTTGTCCCGGTTTCCTTTGTAGTCAAGAATGTGCCGTTGCTGCGGAGTGCCGACTTTGAAAAACCGGTCTGCGAGGATCCTGCTGTCCAGGAGCTTTCGCAGCTCGATGCGCTGTTCGCGAGAGAGCCGTTCGGTGTTGAACAGTACGGCAAAGAACGTCGTGCTGATGCTGGACTTGGTGAACGATTCCGTTGAATCGCCGAGGATGGGAGAAAGGCTGCCGAAGGGTGTTTCCAGAAGTACGTTGATATTCCCGCTGCTGAATTCTGTTGTGTATGTGCTGTTGTCAATGAAAGGAGCAAGCACGACGCTGGTGATCGATGCCTGCGACCCGGGTACTTTGTGGTACTCTGCTTTCCCTTCGTCAGGAGGGAGGGTGAGAAAGGATGCGGTCCCCACCGTGTACATCAGGGCGTTCATGGGTGAATCGTCTGGAAGGATTTTGAACGAGAGCACCTCCTTGATGTCGGCCTGTGTCCAAATCCTGTCCGATTTGAAACGGAACCGGATGATGTTATCCTGGTCCGGGCCTTCGAATGCGACAGGGTCAATGGCCTGCGACACAAGGATCCAGTCAGGAGAGAGCGACCCGAGCGCCTGAATCCGGCGGAGCGTGAATGAGAGGTCACGTGCCGAGAAGAGGTGCTGGCGCCCATCGGCAATGACGACCTCGTCGCCATCGCGTGTCACCGTATAACTGTCGTGCCAGCGCACATCGCTCTTCAACCGAACCTGTACGATATTCTGGTCGTCGATCCCGAGGAACTCTCCGAGCCCGTCTTCGTACACAACGCCGCTCGGGTTTGCGGAAACGTTGAACAGGCCGTCAAACACGACCTCGTCGAGCTTGTCCGCAAGGGCGTTGGCGTTCGGAAGATGCGGATCCACCGCCGGCTTCTGGTGGGCGATGTATGGTATGACGATCTGATCGGCAAGGCCGGGGCGGGTCAGGAGATAGACTACGACGGCGGCCACGGCGAGGAGTGCCCCGGCCGCGATGAAGTAGTACTTACGCCTGCCCCCTGCCTGCCGCACAGGTTCGGGTTTCTGAGTCTCAACGCTGTTCGTTGGAGTCTCGCCTGCCATCATTCATCTCCTTCGTGCTGGGTCATGGTAATCGGTGTCAGTTCTTGCGGATGATCGGTACCTGCGCCATGCCGCTTACCTCGAAGACGCGGAATCCGGGATAGGTGAACCGGACCTCAAGTATGTTACGGCCTCCCTTGTCCATCTGGACGGGCGTGACCATGGATTCGTATCCGTTTGCCTCTGTGGGCGCCGTGATGCGGTAGCGCCCCTCATTCTTGATCGGTGTCTTGTTGATGGTGATGGACGAGTACCAGGGCGCACTGCCGGCATTCCGTGCAACGTCAGCGGGAAGTTTGATGTTCACGTCAAACACCGGGAACTGCGCATCCGACGGGATCTGGAGGAGCAGACGGAACATATACTCATTTGTCCCCCGGGGATTGCTGGTGACCGGCAAGGCAAGGACGCGACGGTATTCCTTTGGACGCACGATGGTTTTGGGCACCGTGGGATCGCATTCACTGACGGTGCCCTTGATTTGCTTGTCTGTTCCCCGGTAGTTCGCACCGTGAGTCACAATGGCCCGCGCCTTTTCCACTCCACGGTCAGTGATGTTTTCGGTCAACATCCGGTACAACGCCCGTATGGCGCTCTCCGGGAAGCGGTAGTATTTGATCTGATCGATCTCGTTCTGCACCTGCTGGCGTTTCCGGGAGAGCTCGGCCGTCCCTGCAGCACTGTAGCGCAGCTCGTACGCCGGCATGAACGCACTGTCCGAATACATTTCCCGGACCCGCTCGAGGGTGGTGACGTTGGTTGCGGCAAACGCTTCTGCCCGCGCTCTCGTGGCCGCCATGACTCGTTCGAAGATGGTGCGCTCGAAGACCTCGATGAGGCGGTTCCTCTGACGGTTCACAACGGGATACTCCGCCAGTTGCATGTTGACATCCATCATCTGCAACAGGGACTCCGACGCGGACCAGTTTCCTGCGGAGGTGGAGGCAGCCAGATCTCTCGCCGTGGTGTACAGCTGCCGGAACCCTTCGGCGCGTCCGGCCGCATCCGCAACTTCCTTTTGCAGGGCGGCAGCCGCAGGGTAATCCCTGTACTGCACAAACTCGGGCAGCCGGCTATCCCGGGGAAGCATCCCGACCGCTGTCGACGCGGTTGTGATCAGACCGGCATATGCGGAATCCGACAGAAGTTCTGCTTCCGTTGCCGGCATCTGTTCCAGCTTCTTCAGCAATGACGCTGCGTTCCGAACGGCATCGGCTTCATTGTTGAACTGATCAACATAGTTCTTCAATGTGCCGAACTCCTTGGGGTATGGCATCCCGCACGCCTCGTAGAGCTGCCTCACGGATTCCAGTGGAGGAGTGAGCGTGAATGCGACAGGGTCTTTGTGCGAGCGCACTTGGGCATCGTAGTGGCGGAATATCTCGGGAAAGCGGGAGACAATGTCGCGGCGTGCACGCGTGCTGATCCGGTCGGGGATCCGGGGGTCGCGGAGCAGCCGTACGAAATCCGGGGCGGCTGAGAGGAACTCCCGGGTTTTTCCGGGCGTGTCGTTCAATTGCTGAAAGGCCGCAAGCCCCGCAGCATACGATTGCTGGAAATCGAGTTCGTCCGCCACCTTTCTCTGCAGGTCAACGAGCCGGCGGTAGGCGGTGTCCTGTGAGCCGCGGACATCCGGCGGGAACAGTCCTTCGAGTCTCTTCAGGTCATCGCTGATCGTCGTAACCGCCGCGGTCGTGTTCTTCAGCATGGAACGTCTGCCGGCAAAATCGAATCCGCTGAATGAGAACTGGCCGTCGATGGCGTTGAATGTCGTCCGGTCGACCGTGTTCTGTTCCAGGGTACGGAGGTATTCGGCGGATTTGTTCTCAAAAGTGAACCGCCAGCGGGGGACGAACCGATACCGCATGGTGAGTTCCACGTCTGCCTTGACCGATTCCAGGACCCAGAAGTATGTGGCGCTGGAGGCATCGACGGGATAGACCAGGAGAGAATCATCTGCCGCAGCTTCATCGGGGATGCGCTCACCGGGCCCGTCTCCTTTATCGAAGATGCGCGTCAGCAGTGGCTCGATGGCCCATTTCTTGTCGGTGGCGATCACAAGATAGAACTGGTCCTTTCCCGGGCCGGGGACCACCATGAAGTACTTGGTGTCCGTCTCCAGCTGGAAATTCTCGTCGCCGTCCGTGAGCTGGACATAGCCGCGCTCGGCCGGGGTGATCGGCGGTTCGGGGCTCAGCTCTTTGTAGGCGGCGCATCCGTACAGCAGGAGGAAAGCGAGCAGAGCGGGGAGTGTTTGTTTCATGCGATTCATCCTCCTCAGCACAAGGGAGTCAACGGTTAGTGACGGGCGGCCGTCGATCGTGCCGGTGCCCCGCCTTTCATGGGGTATCCCGCGCTGGAAGCGGCAATCCCCACGTATTTCAATATACTGTGACTGCGGGAAGAAACCAAATGGCCCGAGTCGGATCATTGCACATGGATCATTGCACATGGGACTCTGCACACAGATCAATCCGGTTGAGATCTGTCAACGAATCATTGCACACGAGCTCTCCATTCTTTGGCCGGGATTTCATATATTGTTGTGGACACATTTCAGGGGCAATTCATCCAAACCGGTACCGGGCTACTGCATGATCTCACGAATACTGTCTGTCCTTGTCGCACTGCATGTCCTCTTCGTCCTTTCCGCTTCCGGCCAAAGTTACCCTGATCAGCACTACGTCCTCCGTATCGACTCCCTAGTCCAGAGGATAGAAACCAATGACGGGCTGGAGCTGAGCGGTGACGGGAAGCGGCTGCAGCTGCAGTCAAACCGCACAGATGGATCTGTGATCTTCACCCCCCAGTTTGCGCAGTATCCGTTCAATCACGGGTTGCCGTCCTGGAATGGCTCCGCACCTGACAACTCCAGCGCTTTCAAAATCCAGATGCGTTTCCCGTCAGGCACCGGGTGGTCACCATGGTTAACTGTCGGTTTCTGGAACGCGAACATCTGGAGCTCCTACGGTGCTACAAGTTACTCCGGCGGGTACATCGATTACGACTATGTGAAGCTCAGCTCATATGCCGGCGCATGGCAATTCAAGGTGATCATGACGCGCGCAAGCGCCGGGCTGCCATCACCAACGCTCCACAAACTGAGCTTTTTCGTCAGCGATACCGCCACGACCACGGCCCAGAACTTCACTCAGATTCTCGCGGACAAGCCCGCACAGATACTCATCCCTACAACATTTGTGTACCAGTACGGTGTGGATCCCGACATCGGCGGGAGCATCTGTTCTCCCACGTCGGTCTCAATGATCCTGCTCAGCTACAACATCCCCGTTAATCCGCTGACGTTTGCCCAGACCACACGCGACCCCTACTTCAGGATTTTCGGTATCTGGCCGAGGGTCGTTCAGAATGCCGCCGGATACGGTTTGGATGGCGCGGTCACACGGTACAGAACCTGGAGCCAGGCGCGGGATGTCCTTGCCCGGGGAGGGCGTATTGCGATGTCTGTGGGAGCACCGCTGTATTCAGGACATTTGATGATGCTGGCCGGATTCACGGCAAATGGGGATCCGGTCGTGCACGATCCGGCGAGATCCAATGGCTATTCGTACGTCTTCAACAAGAGCGACCTGTCCCATTCGTGGTTCGACAAGGGCGGTGTTGCATATACATTCTATCCGGCTGAGACAGCCACCTCTGTGGTTAAGGAACCGCCGTTCAGCAAAGCCATCACTCATGAATTCCGGCTGGACCAGAACTATCCCAACCCGTTCAATCCAAGCACCACCATTGCATACAGCATCACGCAACAGAGTGCTGTGCGTGCGACGGTCTATGATATGAACGGGGAACTTGTGCAGGTGCTTGTGGATGGCGAGCGGGCACCGGGCAGGCATACCATGATCTGGAATGGCATCAATGCCTCGGGCGTTTCCGTCGGAAGCGGAGTGTATGTCTGCCAGTTGCAGATAGGCAGCGTCCGGCAAACGGTGAGAATGGTTCTTGTGAGATAAGGACATTAGCACGAGAACACCGGTAACGGCAACCGCCCACTCATTCACCACTCTGGATCTTGCACGCATTTCAAACTCGCGTAGCGCAAGCTGATCCACGTTGAACTTCCAGGAAACCGTACTCCCTTTCACTTCCGGCGCGTTGGTCTCCAGAAGAATGCCTGGAAGGATCACGTCATTCGTGAATGACTCTCCCTTTGTGCCTTTCCCTCCCACCATCGTGAGCACATCCTGCCACCCGGCACGAACGGAATCCTTAAGCTTCCAGGTTGCGTCACTCTTGAGTATCCTGGCCGCTATTTCGGCAAAGGCGTTCAGTCCCTCGTCGGTGACACCGCTTTCAGAGAACATCTCTGCCCGGGTGCCACGATATGAGGACAAATCTCTCAGAAGGTCTTCCGGATCCTTCATCTCAAGCCCCGGACCGGCATACCCTACAAGCGTCCGGAACAGTTCTTCTTTGTGCGCCGCCACATTGGCAGGCGTCAGGAGAGAGTCCTGCAGTGTTCTTCAGGGTCTTGCTTGTATCTCCGTACGTCAGCATGCGGATCTCTTCTTCGGTGAGGACCGTCTGCGGATCAACGAGCGTGTAATCCGTGAAGCGTCCATAGGTCTCCGCATAGTCATAGTATGTGTAGAACCACCTGAAGGACTTCTTCACTGAAAGCGCAAGGTGGATTTTCATGGAGTCAATGGGTTGGGTGTATTCTCCCGTCAGGCCTTCAAAATCCTTGAACTTCTTTGAGAAGGATACCGCGTACCGTGCATCGCCTGCCTGAGCCCAGCTTGTGTCCCAGCCCGCACCGGTCGGAAGCGGAAACGACGTCTCGGGAACTTTTTTTGCGTCTGCATTCAGCGTGATCGTGCGTTCGCAGCTTCCGTCGGCATTGATGGTGGTCTTCACCTGATGCTCCAGACAGCCGGTGGTCCACAGTGACAACACGGACACCAGCATGGCAAGGACATACGATCTACGGTCGGTCATGACGAACTCCTGTCTTGTGCATCAACTGTGAAATCTCTTTTATACACGCCTCTCCGTCTGAGGAGAGAATCTCCTGTTCACGAGCATCGACGCCGTCATCGATCCGGACAGTGGCGAGGCGTGGATAGCGCGTTGCCAGATACTCAAACAGTGCATCCCCTTCATTGCGCTGTCGTTCGAACAGCATCCCCAGCACTGCAGCCAGGTCCGGTTCGTTCGTGATTCCGCTCAGATAGCCCGCAGCGTTGTTCCGCACATGGGCAGGCAATGTGAGCAGGCTCAAGACTGGGGGAGACAGCCCGGCCTTCCGGGCGGCTGCTGGCCAGCGATCTCCTGCGGACACACGTTCCGATTTAAGCCGGTACTCCAGCGCCGTCACCTTCCTTGCGTCAACAGCAGTCTGCGCGAAAAACAGTCCGCTGAGAAGGAAGAGAATCAGGCAGGCTGCGACGCGAAAAGCCGGCGAGACCGACCAGTCAAACAGTACTCCCGCAGACCGCATCGCCGGACCATCGGCATCAAGCGCCGCGCGCATGACCGTGTCGGTAAGGCCGGCTGGGTCTTTAGTCCTCGGTTCCATCCCGCGGATCTCCGAAATTCGCTTCTCCAGCTCCAGCATGGAGTCCCGCATGGCTGCGCAGTCGGGACAAACGGCGAGATGGCGTTCAACCGCCTTCTGATGTTCAGTTGTCAATTCGCCAGGCGGCCGGTAGAGATAGAGTTGGTGTTGCACCTCGCGGCACTTCATGGAGACCTCCTCCTCGTACCATCCATCTGCTGCATCTTTTCCCGTATTGACCGGCGCGCATAGCAGAGATTCGTCTTCACCGAGTTCACCGACATGGAAAGCACGCGGGCTACCTCGTCCACACTCAGATCCTGCAGATCTCGCAGAATGAACACCTTCTGTTGTTTTGGCGGAAGTCCTCCGGCCAGTTCTGCAATCTTCTCAGCGAGATCGCGGTTCACGATGCCCGCCTCCTCTTCCATCGGCGCCGCGACATTATCAAGGTCACTTGACTCAATGACGGAAAGCCGGTGCCGCTTGCGCCTGTTTCCCTTGAGCTGATCATACGCCAGATTCATGGTGATGGTGTAGAGCCATGTCGTGAATTTCGTCCGCATGTCGTATGTGTGAAGGTGCTTCCACACACGGATGAATGTCTCCTGGGTCACGTCCCGGGCGTCCTCCTCATCCCGCACTACCCTGAAGGCAAGAGCGAAGACATAGTGCTGGTGTTCCTCCACGAGCTGGCGGAATGCACTTCTCTCATGCCGGAGCGACCGGTCGATGAGACCGGGCAGATGAGGTGTTGCTGAAGCATCATACTGTTTGGATGAGCGCATCCTTCAGCCGGGGGTGATACTGTTTAGTGATGATACGACACGAAGCATGGTATGGTTAAATCCCTTGAAGGTGCTCACACGGAACTGCAATCCCGGGAGAACAAAGAGGCACAAAAAACCCCTTGGGATTCAAGGGGTTCTTTCGTTTACGCAGCGAGTTAGTCGCCTTTCCCCGGACCGGGTTTATCACCCCGTCCCGGAGGAGGCTGCTGTCCCCTTCCGCCAGGGCGCATGCCGCCTCTCAGTGTTTCGTACTTTGCATACTGCTCTTCTGTAAGAATCGCTTTCATCTTCATGTTCGACTCTTCACGCCGTTTGCCCATAGCCGCCCGCATCGCTTCGCGGTCGCCCTGACTTTCCTCGCGCAGCTTCTGGAAGACTTGCTGTTCTTGCGTGAAATGTTCGAGGACCTTGGCTTTCTGTTCTTCTGTCAGCGACAGCTCTTTCGCCAGCTGATCGGTTCGTTCCTGGGGGGTCATTCGTTGAGGCTGAGCAAAAGCTGTGAGCCCTACAAAGAATGCCAGACAGAGGATTGCACTACCTTTCATCATCTGTACCTCCTTGGTGATTTGTTAGGAAGCTTCGTAATTAGACAGCACCTCGAGACAAGAGGTTTAAGCGGCGGTTCAACGGAGTGTAGCCCTCACGGCTCACCTGCCGCTCCGCCCGCCCTTCACATCGACCCTCGTACGACGCAACTGGTGCAGACCGGGCGGCGATCACCGAATGTGGCTAAATGTGGCCAATTCCAGAAAAAAGACTTGACTTTCTAATAGATTTATCCAAGATTCACATGAATTCGATCCCCACACCTCATTTTCGGTCAGCAGGATCCCTGGGAAAACTCTCGAGCAATTGATTCCCAAGTCAACGAATTTCTTTCGTTCATCCTCGATAGTTAGCGATACAGTTAGCGGTAAAACGGAATATTGACTGTTCGCTTTTGCAGCTCACATTCACAGCAGTCTCACCATTCACAAAGGAGCAATTCTATGCGCATGAAAACAGTTTGCACTATTGCATTGCTTCTCCTGCTGATGACTTCGCTTGCCCTGTCGCAGACACCCGTCCGGGAGGCATTCAGCTATCCTCATACGACGCTGGCGGGTCTGGGCACAGCAACCAGTGGTTTTGGCGGCCCGTGGGTGAAGAACGAAGACAATGGGATCGAAGGGCTCGTGACCATCGCAAACTCCCGCTTCAGCTACGGCGACCTCAGCTGGACGGTTCCCCACGATACCTTCCATGTCCAGTGGACGAAGAGCATTGCCTGGTCGGACCACAACCGCTACAAGCGCCCGCTGGCCGCGGCGTGGCCGAACTCAGCCGGAAAGAAATACTGGCTCGCCTATCTGATAGATCTCAAAGAGCCCCTGCCGGTTGCCAATACCTACTTCATGGTGAAGCTGTACAGCAGCGCGACAGAAATCCTCGCGCTCGGTAAGGGCGGTGGAGCTACAACACCTGTCTGGACCTGTGGCAGCGGATGGCCTGGTGCATCAGGTGATGATGTCTCCACGGTGGCACTCACTGCAGGACCGAAGTGGCTCGTCATGAGTATCACCATGTCCGGCAACGGCACGGATGCCTGCAGAACATACATGTGGGTTGATCCGAATCCCGCCACGGAACCCGACACGAGCACTGCAATTGTCAAGAGGAACAGCACGGTTCCGGCTGCAGGCATCGACAACATCGCACTGGAGTTTGGAGGCGACGGCCCGAATGTCCGGATAGTGTTCGATGAGATCACCCTCGCAAATTCCTTCGCCGATCTTTCCGCTGCTACACCAGTAGGCTCAATAGCACGGGAGTCGTTCACCTACAAGCTGACGACACTGAACGGTGTGGGAACGGCGACGGATGGTTATGGAGGACCGTGGGCAACCGACCCAGGTGATAATGGCGTTGATGGCCTCGTGGCGTTCTCGGGGACTCGCTTCAGTTACGCCGATCTCAGCTGGACCCTTCCGTATGACACGACTCATCTCCAGGTGCTGAAGAGCAATGCATGGTCGGACCACAACCGCTACAAGCGCCCGCTGGCGGCGGCGTGGCCGAATACAGCCGGGAAGAAATACTGGCTCAGCTATATGATTGATGTCAAAGACTCCATCCCGGTAGGGAACACCTATTTCATGGTGAAGCTGTACAGCAGCACGACAGAAATCCTCGCGCTCGGCAAGGGCGGCGGAGCCACAACACCAGTCTGGACCTGCGGCAGCGGATGGCCGGGTGCCTCAGGTGACGACGTCTCCACGGTGCCGATCACCGCTGGACCAAAGTGGCTTGTCATGAGTATCAGCATGTCCGGCACAGGCACGGATGCCTGCAGAACATATATGTGGGTCGATCCGAATCCCGCCACGCAACCCGACACGAGCACTGCGATCGTGAAGAGAAACAGTACTGTCCCTGCGGCGGGCATTGACAACATGGCATTGGAATTCGGAGGGGATGGCATCAATGGACGCCTGATCTTCGATGAAATCCGCATGGCCACATCCTACGCCGGACTCTCGACGGCCACAAGTGTTCCGTCAACCGAGAACATCCCGGCGGAGTTTGGCCTTGACCAGAACTATCCGAATCCCTTCAACCCCAGCACAACAATCTCGTATTCGCTGGACCAGACCAAACAGGTTCGCCTTTCTGTGTACAACCTGCTCGGACAGGAGATTGCGGTACTGGCGGACGGCGTGCAGACTGCAGGAGTCCACACTGCGACGTTCCAGGCCAGTGGATTTTCCAGCGGCATGTATTTCTATCGCCTGCACTCCGCGCAGGGTTCGATCACCAAGAAGATGATGCTGACGAAGTAAGGGGTTGACAACAGCATAGGCATCAGAAATCAAAGACGTCCGTGGTTCTCCCGCCACGGACGTCTTTTTGTAGTCGACTCTCCCGGATTACCCGTTGATTACTCGTGCCGTTCCAACAAAATCCTTGAACGGTCTATGATGTTGTTCATCGTTGGAACGCGCACTGTGCCCTTTCTTGAGCCCGTCCCTGGTTCTGCGAAGTCACCAGCTACTTCACAAGCATCATTACTCTTGTCGCTTTCGAGCGCTCTGTCCTTAGCGTATAGAAATAGGCGCCGCTCGGGAGGTTCTCCGCCTCGAAGTCAACTTCGTGGCGCCCTGCTGGCCGTCTCTCGTCATTGAGAAGACTCGCGACTTCCCTTCCCATGACGTCGTACACCCGCAGTGATACGGTGCTGGCTTCCCGAAGCGAGTACTGGATTGTGGTGTGCGGGTTGAACGGGTTGGGGAAGTTCTGCATCAGCTCAAATTGCTCCACTGACCCGGACGGTACATCTTCCGCGCTGGTAATGATGTGGCTGCCGGGCTCAAGCAGGATGAACTGCACTGACCGCGCAGGAAGCGGCACCTTGATCTGTGTTCCATCGGTCGGATAGGCATATGCCTTCAGGGAGTCCAGACTCTCGATGGGTGGTCCCCACGAGGGTGCGCTCGGCCCATCGTCATTGACATACACCTCCTGAGAGAAACTCCCGTTGTCCGTACCGCCCTTGAGTGAATAGACGTAGTACCGGTCTCCGAAAGCGTAGGTGTTCGGAACAAGGCTCATCACATACGTACCCACTCCCTTGTTCACGACAATCACCGCCAGATGGCCCGATGCAAAGGTCGACGCACACGCCGATATAACCTGGCTGCCGGGAACGGTCGCCGTGACCATGTGGTCACCCATGAACCGCTGTGCAAAATGGGCATAATAGAACTCAGGACGGGGGTTCCATGCGGGGATGCCGGATGTGCTTCCATTGTAGAACATGCCATCCGCCTGCCAGTTTGCCACGAGCCAGCGAGCTGACAATCCGAATTTCTGTCTGGCCAGCTCGCAGAACTGCACCACTGCGTGCATGCCCTTGATGAACGACCCTTCTGCGGTGGCATTGGAAGAACCCATATTGTACTCTGTCAGGGCGATAGGCCTTGATGCTGCCTGCTTCGCTGCAATGTCCTGGCGGATGAAATCGCCATTCCTCTTCAGCTCGTCCGAAGCCCAGGTCAGGATGGTCTGCGGGTTTGTGGAATTGTTTGCACTGAAGTAGTTGTGCATGACATAGAAATCAGCCGCACCACCCGCTTCCCTGAAGAATCCTTCGTTCCATTGACGGTCTGCGACGTTCCAGCTCGACGTGCCGTCGTAGTGCAGGACCTGCCCCCCGATGAAAATGGTTGCACCGATTTGCGCGGCGGCGGCTCTCATGGAATCGGCAAAGACCCTGAAATGTCTTCCGTAGAGCTCACCGGTGATGATCTTCGGCTGGCTATCCTTGTTTGTGGTCGTGTCAATCTGCCACCCCGCTTCCCAGGGTCCACCGTTCTCATTGCCGATTTCCCAGAACCTGGTGCGTCCGTTGTCGTACCGCACCCAGTCTGCCGCAAGATGGGCTGCCCTTGCCACCGGATTATCACCCAAACCGTAACGGGCATATCCATAGTTCACTGTGATGAGCCCCTGTGTGCCAAGTTCCTGGCGCATGGCATAGTAACCGTCCGGCGTGAGACTTTGATACGGGCCCATCTGAGGTGAAAGCGCGATCGGCTGGCCATTGTTTGCACCATCGGGAATCGTGGTGGGGAGATCACCGGGATTCCCATTCCAGAAGTAGATATCTGACCAGCTTCCCCCCGGAAAACGAATGAGCGTTGGCGACAGTTTCTTCAGATGCCCTACCAGAGTCGGATTGTTCTGGTTCGTGCCCACCCAAACCGCCACCGCATTGCCGAAGATGTATTTCGACACTCTTCCGACCGTGTCGGTCGGGTTCACAACAACCTGCACTGACCAGGACGCTGCAACTGCTGGCACATCTTCATACGGAGGCACGGTGACATGTTTAGAGTTGAAGTCCGTCAGAAAGCAATTCACGCTGTCCTGGCTGTACGCCGGCACCACCAGAGCGGTACAAAGAACCACAACAACACATGCGCAGAAATCCCTCATCGTTCATCATCTCATCTCATCTCATCTCATCTCATCTCATCTCATCTCATCTCATCTCATCTCATCTCATCTCATCTCATCTCATCTCATCTCATCTCCCCCCGCACCATCCGCAGGCCTATCGCGCAGTGATGACAGTTGTTGCTCCCTTCAGACCTGCAGAACTCGCCGTCACCGTAATCTGTCCGGCAGTCTTGCTTGACTGGATAACCGCAAGACAGAGTCCATTGAACGCCTTCCGGTATGATGCTTTGAATGGTTCATGGCTTGTCTGGAGGCCATTGTCGACACCCACCAGGCGGCCCTCACCCTCCACCTCAAAGGTGACGAGGTTATCAGCGTGCGGCACGAGCGTACCAGCGTCGTCGAGGAGGCTGACAGTGACAAACGACAGATCCTTGCCATCCGCCGTGATCACCTTCCTGTCCGGCGTCAGCACGATTGTGGAAGGGATCCCGGCCGTCCTCACCTCGCGAATGAGGTCTTCTTTTCCGGCCTTGCGGCCAACAGCTTTCAACGCACCCGGCGTGAAGGCAAGCCGCCATGCAATGTGGAGGTCGTCTCCCGTCTTGGTTTTTGTTCCTTGAGACTGACCATTCAGGAACAACTCCACTTCGTCGCAATTTGTGTATGCCCACACATCCACGAGCTCTCCGTCGCTCCAGTTCCAATGCGGGAACAGATGAAGCACCGGCGTGTCCGTCCACTCGCCCTGATACAAATAATAGACATCCTTCGGCATACCCGCCAGATCCACAATGCCGAAATACGAGCTTCGTGAAGGCCAGGAATACGGGGTGGGTTCACCCAGATAGTCGAAGCCCGTCCAGATGAACATGCCCGAGAGGAATGCATGTTTCTTCACGATCTTCCACGTCTCTTCGTGTGTGGATCCCCAGGGGGTGCTGCAATTGTCGTAGGACGAACACGAATTGTCGGGGTTGCCCTCGAGAAAAGGCTTATCCCATCGCAGCGGCCACCGACGGATGCTGTCGGACGGCATATCGTAGGAGCCGCGTGTCGCAAGCCCCGAAGTAGTCTCGGTGGCCAGGAATCTCTTCCCGGGATAGATCTGCGGAAATGCTGCGAATGTCGTGTGCGAGTAGTTGTAGCCGATCAGATCGAGCGCCCCGGATCTGATGACAGGATTCAAGGGATCCTGGTCGTTGCAGGCTGCGGTGATGGGGCGGGTCGGATCGATGTCCCTGACGATCGCTGCAAGCTCCTTCGCGATAACCGTCCCGCTGCTGTCTTCCTTTTGAAATTGCTCCAGCACCTCATTGCCGATGCTCCAGAGGAACACACTGGGGTGGTTCCGGTCACGGAGAATCATATCCTGCAGGTCCCGTACGTGCCATGCATCCCAATCCAGGGCGTAGTCGTAGTCTGTTTTCTTTTTCTTCCACATATCAAATGCCTCGTCCATCACAAGAAAACCCATCACATCGCACAGGTCCAAAAGCTCTGGTGCCGGCGGATTGTGGGATGTGCGGATAGCGTTGACCCCCATCGCCTTCATGATCTCAAGCTGACGCTCCAGGGCCCTGCGATTGACGGCCGCGCCCAAGCAACCGAGGTCGTGGTGGTTGCACACGCCCTTGATCTTCAGCGGCTTCCCGTTCAGGAAGAAACCGCTGTCACTGGCAAACCTGAACGTGCGGATGCCAAACGGCGTCTCATAGTCATCACTGACCCGTCCATCTACCACGATGGTTGTTATCGCTTTGAGCATGTGCGTGTGTTCGACCGACCACAAGGGAGGATTCTGAATTGTGAGGGTCTGGGCAACCTCACCGACAGAATCCTTGAGCGTAGTGCCTTGCGCTTCCGTACTGGCTACGCTCTTTCCCTGCTCATCGATCACTTCTGTGTGCACGGTGAAGGATTGATCGTGAGGCATGCGATTGCGGACCCTGGTCCTGATTGAGACTGTCGCCGATTTCCCCGTCACCTCAGGAGTTGTGATGCACGTCCCCCACTGGTCCACAAAGAGCTTCCCTGTCGTCACTAGCCGGACATTCCTGTAGATCCCGGAGCCCGAATACCACCGGGAATTGGGCTGCTGCGCGTTGTCGACTCTGACCGCAATGAGATTCATCTCGTTCCCATACTTCAGGAACGGTGTCAGCTCGTATCGGAAGGAGATATACCCATTGGGACGTTTGCCCAGAGCGTGACCGTTGATCCACACCTCGCTGTTCCTGTAGATGCCATCAAACTCCACGAACACCAGCCCTTCCTTGTTGGCCGACGGTACGGTGAACGTCTTCCTGTACCACCCGATGCCTCCAGGCAACGCACCCCCTCCGGGAGTAGCGGGGTGGTCATTGCTGAACTCTCCCTCGATGCTCCAATCGTGAGGGAGATCTATCAACCGCCACGGGGAATCATCCAGAGCAGTCTCATAGCCGTTCGTCACGTCGCCAAGATGAAACTTCCAGCCCGCACAAAAGTCTTCAGTCTTTCTGACTCGTGGAGAGGAGCCCGAGCATGCTGTCATCCAGAATGCCGGAAGTGCAAACAGACCGATTGCGATCATACTCATCCATGTTCGTGTCATTGTCACCTCATGCCGATCGATTGTGGAGTTCCATCGTAGCTCACCACCGCGTCTGGCTTTCCGGAAAAATCCATACCGGCGGGCTTCCCTTTGCCGATCCACACGATTTCGAACGTGCGATTCCTGAGCATTCCAGGAAACTCACCTTTGCGTTCTCCGATTGTCAGACGCGTGTCTTTCTCGCTGTACGTCATCGGAATGCTCACGTACGCGCCCTTTTCGTAGTTGTAGTTAAGCGCTTCATCTTCATACAGTGTGAACGACCCATCGGCGCCAGTGTAGACGAACAGCCTGATGGGATCGGCAGGCCTTTGATCCGTATACTCGATCTCGGGACCGCACGGCACAATGGACCCTTCCTTCACAAATATCGGGATATCCGTGTAAGGCGCATCCGCCCGGATCGTCTGGCCTCCTCTGTAGTGCACACCGGATCTCAGTCCGTACCACCCGGCGCCAGCGGGAAGATAGACCTGACGTGCTCTTGTCTTGTAGGACGTTACCGGATTGATCAGCAGCGCCGGACCGAACAGGAATTGGTCGCCGATGTTCGCGACGCGTTTGTCGTTACCGAAGTCCATGACAAGGGCCCGCAGGATGGTATAATCGCTTTGCGTGACCATTCCGGCGAGGGAATAGATGTAGGGCATCAGGCGGTAGCGGAGTCTGGTATAGGCAAGCAGGGTCTGATACGCAGGATGACCGTCGGGAGCCAGATTGAATGGTTCGCGAAGTGGAAACTGCCCGTGCGAGCGAAACAGCGGACAGAACGTCCCAAACTGGAACCACCGCGTGTTGAGCTCCCGCCATTCATCCAGGTCAGCATCGTTTGGATGCTCGTAGCGCGGCTCGACCGCGAATCCGCCGATATCGGTTGTCCAGTATGGGATGCCCGAGAGCGAGAAGTTCAGCCCGGCTTTGATTTGTGCTCCCAGGTCGTACCAGCGTGTGGCCACGTCTCCGCTCCAGGTCGCGGACGCATAGCGCTGCTGCCCGGCGTATGCCGATCGGGTGAGGATACAGACGCGCTGGTCGGGCGAGGTTTTGCGCTGGTTCTCATACACACCCCTGGTCATCATCAGGGAATATGCGTTTTCGTATCGGGCCGCCGTACCCAGTGCATTCGGGTGCATGCGCAGGAGCGTTTCGGTAGGCGACACGTTGGATTGAAGGTCCGGCTCTGTGGAATCAAGCCACCAGGCATCGATTCCTAAGCGAAAGAGCTTATCGTTGATCTGCGCCCAGTAAAGATCTCTTGCCTCACTGCTGAAAGGATCAAAAAAAGTCGACACGTATCCCGGTCCCACCCAGTCGCGCACACCCTTCTCGATGTTGTGCATGTAGAGCCATCCCTTTTCCCTGAACTCCTCATAGTGCTTCGTCCCCACATAGAATTTGGGCCAGGCTGTGATCATGATGCGGGCGTGAAGGGTATCATGGAGTTGCTTCACCATGCCGGCCGGATCGGGGAATCGCGTGGAGTCGAACTCATGGCTCCCCCACTGGTCTTCTTTCCAGTAAAACCAATCCTGCACAATATTGTCGAGGGGGAACTGCCGCCGACGGAATTCCCGCACGACGGAAAGGAGTTCATCCTGTGAGCGGTATCGCTCGCGGCTCTGCCAGTAGCCCATCGCCCATTTGGGCATCAGAGGGACTCGGCCCGTCACCGTACGGTATCCCCGGATCAACTCATCGGGATTCTTTCCATGGATAAAGTAGTAATCGATCTGATCGGCGACATTGGACCAGAGTGAAAGACTCTTGTGATACACGGGGTCCTCAGGGCCGAGGCATGTCAGCCCTACATTTCCGCCGTTGGGTATCCATTCGATTCTGATCGGATATCGTTTCCCGGGTTTCATGGGCAGGCGCAGCTCGTGTATCCACGGCAGCCAGTTCTGCCGCCATGAGTCGACCATCAACTTGCCATCCAGCCAGAGTTTCAAGTACGAAGAGGAATAGACCCGCAACTTGTGCGTCCCCGCCTCATGGGACCCAATGGTACCGCTCCAGCGAATGCTCCCTGTAGTGAGGTTGAACCCGTCCGGAAATGTGCCCATGGAATCGACATATTCGTGCGCAATGGTCGCTTCCGTCTGTGACGTCAGCAGCGAGCCGAACTGCGCATTGCGGAAATACTCGGCGGTTAGCCCGCCCTGTTTGCCCTGCGCATTGAAAAGCTTCAGGGTCGACAACGGCTGGTAGTCCCGGGTGTCTCCGAACTTCGTACGGGAGTAGTTGTCCCACAGGATTCCGTACTGCTTGTTCGAAACGAGAAAGGGAATGACGTCGACAATATTGTGCTGCTGCAAATCCACATCGTATCCCTTGTAGTTCATCAGTGAGCTCTGATGCGCACCCAGGCCATAGAATGCCTCATCGGCCGGGGAGTCAAAGAGCTGCTGGATGTGCCACGTCTTTTCCCCCAGGACCTCTGTTGCAGTAAGCACTTTTCCCCCGCCGTCCTTCTCCTTCAGGAGCAGCCGGCCGGCCGCATCGAAGAACGACACCGCCCCGGTGCGCCGATGAACCCGGACCATCAGTTTGGACGTGGAGATTTCCACCAGATCAGTCTTCTCGCGCACCGACCAGGGGACAGGGTCCCATGAGGCCTTTTGAACCATCAGACTCGGGCGGAGAGAGAAGTCCTTCTCCTTTGCGGCGATCACACGGACAATCTTCTCCGTGCAAATCTGGATTTTCATATACCGGGGATCGGTCTCCTTCTGCCCTACGAGTTCGAACAGCATGCCATCTGCGTGTTTCTCCTGCGCCGGGGAGACATGTGGCGCGATCAGACATGCCGCCAGAAGGATGGCGGACCAGGGATTCTTCTCCATTGCGCTGACCCCTTCGTTCACAACGTGACAGGCACGGACGCTGCATCCCGCTGAACGGTATGAAAAAAGGACGGTCAGAAATCCCGTTCCGACCCTTTTTCGCGTGAAAACCTTTGGCTGTTCTAAGAGACTCGCCCCGGATGCAATCTGATGCTCATACAGGGATCATTGGCTCGAGGCACCGGGGGTGCCCATATTCACCCGTGCGACGTTCCATCGCAGAGCGGTGTTGGTGTTTGCAATGTCCCCGCTGATCATATACAGATAGACGCTGCGCCCCCAGCCGGCGTGCTTGCCATAGGGAGGAACAATGCCCTTGTAGAAATAGTCCAGGCTGCCGTTGGCGGGATCGAAAACGAGCAGCGGGTTTTCCGCGTCCGTCGTTACATAGAGTACTCCCGATGCGGAAAGAGAGATCGCCTTGACCTGCCGGGCGGCAAAGGTGGCATGCGCGCTGAGATCAAGGACCAGCTCTTGCGTTCCCAGCTGTCCGGCATTCCCAAGCGCGTGCCGCCAGATCTTTCCCGCAGTCTGCCCGGTGGCTTTGGAGGCCACATAGAGATACCCTTTGAAGACCCGGACGGCGAGAATCTCGTCGGCGGCATAGAATCCTGACAGCGTTATTTGAGCGAGCGTGAGCGTTGTCGGCGGATTGGGAGGGATGACGCAGAGATCGCCGCCAGCAGCGCCGCCTGTATAGAAGTATCCGTTTGCGTCGAAGTCGCCCACCTTCACAACCCTTCCTGCCGGGAGTTGCGTCCATCGTGAGACGACCCCTGTCGCAATGTTGACCTGCTGTATTTCCCTGTTGCTGCTCGTCAGATAGAGCACCCCGCTCCTCAGCGCTGCATCGAACGGCGGTCTCACGGTGATCCCGCTGGTCATGAGCGCTGATTTGTCGCCGCCCGTCGATACTTTCCAGATCGATACCGGCGTCACTCCCGAAATAACAAAGAGATTCTCCGCACTGTCCACCACGACAGCAGCGAGTGCGACGTTGTCCAGGAAATTACCCACGCGATCCATCACAAGGTCGATGTTGCCGAATGAGATCTTGGCAACGACAAGTGCGCTGTCAGACACCAGGTTCACCGTGCATGAACTCGTCGCCAAGGAAGGCCTGCGCACGGTGATGGCCGTAGCCGACTTCTGGACAATGTCTGCAGGGGTGATATCGAAGTACACGCCGTTGCTCATGGGCACGCCGCTTAGATTCTGCCCGGCAATAAGGATGGTGTTCACCCCGGCGGGGGCAGATGCCGGTTGAATGCTGGTAATGCTGGGCGTTGGCGGGGCCGAATACGGTTGCTCCCATAGCGGGGCTGCTACATCATACGAGCAACCCGCCGCAAGCACAAGGAAGCCCGTCACACTCATGGCCGCGGCTGTCACCAGGCGCCTTGGATTCTTCATAGTTCTTCCTTCCCCGGATCAGTAGGAAAACCGCACGGTCATTCTCTGAACCGCGTCAAATACTCCGTATGGCGTGTAGGCATAGTCAAAGGCGATACCGTACTTGGAGACTCCAATACCATAAGAGAAGTTCGTCTCATCGTTGTTGCTCGAAGCATACCCGGCCCGCAGACTGAGCAGATCCATCAGCGTGTACTCCAATCCGATTTTCAGCTGCTCTGGATGATCCCGATGATGACTCGCATCGATGCTGCAGTACAATGAATGGTCCGGCGAAAGACCTTCGATGAAGTCCATCACATCTATGGAAATTCCCAACGTGAACACCAGCGGTGCCTGAAAGCCTTCGGACGCGTATTCGACCTCTCCGGAGAAATTGCGCACCGACATGCCAAAGACCAGGCTTTTGAAACCGGTCTTGAATTGCGTTCCGAAGTCAAACACGAGTGGCGACAGTTTGTTGCTGACGAAGACCGTGTCCGCAACCCGGTAGCTCGAATCTGTCCCCGGGAAGTATGTCTGGATGTTCACCGCTGTCATGCTTTCTCCGAGATCCTGCCGCACCCAGCGTACATGCGCTCCAACGCTGAATCGCTCCGAAAGCTGCTTCGCGTACCCGAGTCCCAGGGCAAGTGCGCTCAAGGAGAATGTGCCGGTATCATCGTAACCCTTCGGACTTGCACTGTTGACGCGTGTGCCCAGGAACTCACCGTAGTCGATGTGCTGGATGCTGAAACCGAGGATCCCATAGTCGCCGTGCCATGGATTCACCGCCGCACTGAACGTAGTATGCGTGATATCCGCTATCCACTTGTTTGTGCTCGCAGTGAAATCAAAATCACCGTTCATCCCGGCCATCCCGGCCGGATTGAAGAACAGCGCGCTCGAGCCGGACCGGAGACTGGTCATGGCTTCCCCTAACGCTGCCGCGCGGGCATCCGACACCACGCCGAGGAACTGAAAACCGCTCTGCGCCAGTTTCTGATTCTCCTGCCCGGATGCCGGAGCGGCCACCATGCAGACCAGCAGCACGCCGAGGGTTATCGTACGCAAACTCTGACGGTAGTTCATCGCTGCGCTCCCTACCTTATCACAACGAATTTTCGAATGACCGACCGATTGTCCGGTGTCGACACAACCAGGATGTATACGCCGCTGGAGATGATCTGCCCCGAAGAGGTTTGCGAGGTCCAGAGCACGTCTCCGGTCCCGCGTGTGTGCTCCTTCTGCCAGATCAGATCGCCCCGCTCGGTGAACACCTTCAGCGTCGCCACCGGTGGCAGGCCGTAGACAGAGAGCTGGTCATACTGGGAACGGTCGCCGAACTGCAAAAACCTGCCGCGGATGTCAAACGGATTCGGGACCACGCGGACGGAATCGAGCGTTGAGGTCACCGCAGGCCGCTGCAACGTAGCCGGGCTCGACGTCGCAGTGATTGTCCAGAATGGACTGCTGTACAGTATCGTCCCGGCAACTTGCGTCCCGTCATCCTTCGATTGGACGTAGTAGAAGTAGTTGAACCCGCGAATCGCAGTGACATCGTTGAATTCGTGGACCACACCACTCTTGCCGCATTCAAATACCTTCTCGTACGAAGTCCGGTAGTCCTGAACAGTGCCCCTCGATCGAAAGACGACATAGCCACCGAAGTGCGGGTCGCTGGTCGCGTTGCTTGCCCACGTTAGCCGTATCCTGTCGCCGCCGGATTCCACGGTGAACGAGCTTGGCGGGGGCGGAGGCAGAGGAACCGTGTACCCCGACCGGAAGTTGTCCATCGCATTGCGATACGTGGCGAGGAGAGAATCCCTTCCGGTTTCCACCCACCGGCGTTTGTACACGTTATGGTCTGTGGTGGTTGAGCCGTTCGGCATGGTGAGGGTCGGTTGAGCAGTGGCGGTTTTCCAACTGAGCCAGTTGCCCCCCACTTCCTTCCCCTTCTCCCAGGAAATCCCGGACACGCCTTCGGCAAACACAATGTGGATGCTATCGCCGGGAGCAAGCCTGTACGGACCGAAACCCTGGCCCTGCAAGGCGTTCTGCCGCCGCGCGTCACCGTAGGCGCTCGCATAGTTGCCATCGCCGACAGCCTCGTCATAACTTCCGGGCGGGTGGCCTTCCGTAACTATGGAATATCGGTCAGCCATCAGCAGATTATCATACTGGCTCGACCCGCTGCTCTGCATTGCCTGGATGTCGCTCCCGATGAACCAGGTCGTCCTCGGCTGATACGGATCGTCAGCTGAATTCGCCGGACCGGCATCGGCGTGCAGGGTAATGCAGCCCGCATATTTCGCCGAGCCCAGCATCCCTGTCCTGCCGGTGAAGTCCGGGCAGCCCCAGTCCTCCGCGTAGGCAAGGAGTGACTGATTGCTCTCGGGACTTGGGCCATAGTACGAGATGTATCCTCTCATCGGAGCGCCGGCGTGTGTGTATTCCGGAGAGGTGGGATCTTCGCCAAACGTATGATAGAGCGTGGTATGTCCCCAACAGGAAGCGAAGGCTCCCCAGGATGAACCCCATCCCGAAGAGCTGACGCCCGCGAATGCGTACCTCTGCCCGAAGTAGAACCATGTGCTGTCAAGGGTCTGCGATTGAACTGCGCCGGCCCTGTTGTAGATGCCGGTGTTCTTGAAGACGTAGTCGTGAATGAAGTAATTCCCGTGCCGCGAACTCGCGAAAGCCATGATCTTTTTCGTGACGGAGATGCCGATCGAGGTGTTGAAACGTACTCGCACCATGCGGTCACAAGGAAGAGAGGGATCCAGCTCATCAAGGTCGTCGTACTGGTCGAGATCCGTGGCACTCGCATTGTCCACGGTCACTGTCGGATGCGTGCTCCGGCCAACGAGCGTGATCTCCTGGACAAAGATCTGGTTTGGACGGTCATCGAAATCACGCAGACCGGCTCCAATCATCTTGACCGGCTTCAGCTTTTTCTCCACCGGATCGTTGAAATTCTTGCAGCCGATCCAGAGGAGTCTCCCGCGGAGGGTGTTCTGGTCGATACTATACAGCGCAGGCCAGGAGAGGAAATTTGAATTCCCCGTCGTTGGCTGGCCCTCATACTCAACACCGATGTCGGTCACAAACGACTGCAGGTCGCCGACACGGAGCCACCGGATCTCTTGAGCCTGGCCCAGGGAAATCACAAGCGCTGTCAAGCATACTATCGCGCACAGAGAGAGCCAACCGCGCACTCTGACTGTTCGTCGTATCATGGATGCCCCTTTTTGTCTGCGATTAGTCAAAGTTGAATGAGACCTTCAGGCCAAAGTAGACCCTTCGAGGATCGAGGAACCAGTATGTGTCCGCGTTCGGCATGTCGACGTATGCCTTGTCCTCCAGGATCCTGTTCAGCCGGCCCTGCTCGACCTGCTGCCACTGGCTGTTCACGTACTCGTAGTAGTTGCCGCTCGAGCCTTGATAGTAGATGACGCCTTTGAGCCCGGCCTGTGTGAAATCCACGCCGTTCTCCATCGGTTGATAGGCCACACCAGGCTCCCTGTAGTTGCCTACCTTGTCATCACCGGGGATGTTGTTGTAGTCGGGGCTGGTCGGCAGGTGCAGCGATTTCATGTACTCCTGATCGTTGGTGGTAGACAGGCGGAGCGTGTTCAACACGTTGTTGATATCCATGAAGAGCTGTACCTTGAACTTGCCGATATCCACCATCTTCTCCAATCGCATGTAGAGGTTGTAGAAGTCCACCGACTTGACGTTGTATGCGACGTACGGCAGACTACTCGGATTCCAGGTGGTCCAGTAACCAGCCTGCCAGTCAAACAGCGTATTCAAGCCCCAGCCGCCGAGGATGTGATGGCCGAATATCTCCGGCCCAAAATCCTCCGGTGTCTGCAGATAGAGATTCACTCGGGCATAGGGTTGCGGAATCGGCCGGTCCTGGTAGAGATTCGACGTCTGCGCATCCCATGTGGCCTGGCTTCCCTTTGAGTCAAAATACCGCGAACTCCCGAAGTGCCCTGACGTATTTACCTGGTACGTGTAGTTGGCAAAGCCTGTCCACCACCTTCCGGTGTTCTTGCGGATTGTCAGCTCAAATCCGCGGGTGTCCTGGTAGTTGTTGGAAGTAGACTTCGTGTACGAGAAGCCGCCCACCGTGCCGGAGAATACCGTGAAGTCCTGCTGATCGGTGATGTCATTGTAGAAGCCGGCCATTTGAATCAGGATGTCATCGAACACGAGGTAGTCGAATCCCAGTTCGTACGAAATGGTCTTGGCCAGGATGAGGTTCGGGTCTCCGAAGCTCGTCATCGCGTTTTGCGATGTCCGCTGCACCCGGAATAACGTCTCATACTGAGGCAGTTGTTTGAAGTGGCCATAGTTGAAGAAGAGCTTTGCGTCCTCCGTTATGGGATGCGAGATGCCGAGGCGGGGACTGAGAGTCCACTGTGCTTTGGATGCCTCCGTGGCGTATTCCGTGACCGAGTTGTACTTGGAGGAGAAGAATGACTGGTCGTAGGCGCTGACCGCCCACCAGTCGACGTTCGAGTTGGTGTACTCAAGCCGCAAGCCGGCGTTGACCGTGAACTCTTCCAGCTCGAGCTTGTCTTGCAGGTAGAGCCCCCCCCTCAGCGGGAAGACTCTCTTCTGGACCCGCGCGGAATAGACCTGGTCCTGCGAGGCCCCGCCGATCGTGCCGTAGTCGAAATCGAGATCGTTGTACACGAACTCGGCACCGGCTTTCAGGAGATTATGGAAGTTGATCTGGCTGGTGAGATCCCCTTTAATCGTTGTCGTGTTCATCACGCTGTTGTCGCGGGCTCTACTGACGAACTCCCGGCTAGCTCCCGGGAGCAGGACTCCATTGACGTCGTACGGCCAATAACCGAACGGATTCGAGTCCTCCCAGAAACCCGGAATGACTTCGTACTTTTGTGACGTGTCCCTTACGGCAGGCGGACGGACCCAGTAATCGCGTCTGAAGTGTTCCAATGCGACTTCGTAGAACGTATTGGAGCTGATGGTGTGGGTGAATCGTGCCGCCGCGGACTGATGGCCGACATCGGCAAGCGCAAAGGCGAAATCGGAAAACATGAGCAGGAGATCTGTGGAGCTGCCGATGTAGCTGCTTACACCCGCAATGTCGTTCGGGTAGCGCGGAAAGAAGTATGTTCCGGTGCCATCCCAGTTGTGCCTGATGGTATACTGCTTCCCGAAGGCACCAGAGACCTGCAGTTTCATGGTGGGTGTGATGTCGGCATTCACCCGCAGATTCGCGTCGAAGTCACGGTAGTCCGGCCTGGTAAGAGGGAAGAGCAACATCTCGCGGGTGCTGCGGTATGACCCGTAGAAACGCAGATCCCCCAGTGCTTCACCGATGAACGGGACCGGCCCGCCGAAGCCGGCATCGATGTCGAAGTCGGGCTCATTGTTGATTTGCCGTTTGCGGGTCTCATACATGAAGATGCGTTGCGCACCAAGCGGGGTTACATCGTTGTTCGGATCGTTGTCCGTGTTCATGACCCGCGCAACTGCATTCCACCCGGAGAATTCCGGATACTGCGCCCTCATGTAGGTATCCCACGCCCCGTTATCCGTGCCTGTCCAACACACATCAGGATCAAAGAACGGGCGCAATGCAAAGGAGTAGGGGTCGGTGACATCTCGAACACCGTCAACTTTGTAGTATTTCGGTTGCGGCGGCAGTACGCGCAACTGAAGTCCTCCCGCGTAGCCGCGTTTGGCTCCTTCCTTTGTAATAACGTTGATGACACCGGAGCGTACCTGGCCATACTCAGCATTGAATCCACCGCGCTCGACGGAGATTTCCTGGACGGCATTCAACGGCACTCTGGTCATCGGTTCGCTGTTGCGCGGATCACGCATGGTGACGCCATCGACCATGAAAAGCACATTGTCTCCTCCGCCTCCCCGGATGCTGGGTCCCTGGTTGACGCTGACTGTTCCTCTCTGGTAGTTTGAGATGAAGGACGGCGCAGACGCATATCCCGCGGGCCCTCCCCATCCGCCGCGAATGCCCGCCTGCAGGCCGATGGCGCTCACGACATTCGTCACAGGAAGAGAGGAAATCTCGTTTGCGGTCACGGCAACGACGCTCGTCGCCACGTCTTTCTTGATCGTCGGCATTTCTGCAACGATGACGACCTCCCTCCCTTCGATCAATTCGGATGCGAGGGCGACATCGACTCTTGCTGTCTGGTCGATGTACACTCGCACATCATTGAGGGTGACCGTGGTGTAACCGATGAGGGAAACGCGCAGGCTATAGGTGCCGGGCGGGACATGGAGGATGGTGTATTGTCCCTCGAGGTTCGCAGCTCCTCCCATGGAGGTGCCGACGATTGAGATATTGGCAGCCGTCAGGGCTTCACCGGTGACTTTATCGGTTATTATCCCGGCAACCTTCCCGGTTTCACCCGACTTGAGAGGCGGAGAGGCAAGCAACGCAAGCAGCAGCGTCAGTGCAATCGCCCTTGTCAATCGTTCCATTTCGCAGTGACTCCTCCCCATGTGGGCATGGTGGGCGCAGAATCTATTGTGTATCGTGAACGTATGGCGCCGTTCGGCGGGGTATGGACAACGGCAATCGAACGAGATTGAACGGTCTAACCGGTTCAATTTACAGATAGCACATCCAGAAAGTCAAGAGTTAACGTTCACTTAAATATGTGGGAAACATTGAAACGCCCGGACCTGGAAAACCTGATTCTGCGCTATTTTACATAATCTCAGACTTTTAGCATGACTTTGTCTGAGCCAGGCGGAATCTAAGGATTAGCCATGCTGGTGACGAACGGGCGGGATCCCTCTGCCCAGGCACTATATCGGCATGCCCAGGTGGATTCCATCAGAGTGGGAGGAGTGCGGTTGTTCGTGGCAGTGCAGAACTGCCCTGCTTCAGACCTTCAGGGAAATACGAGGATCAGGAAGACGGGCAAAGCCTATACACACGTTCACAGGCGCACAGGTGTCTGGTCCCCATGCTGAGGGAACCTCAGGTAAGTCGCCTGTTGGCAAATGCGGAGACCACGTCTGATCCCCATGCACAGGGAACCTCACGGCACTCCCCGATAGCGCAGCGCAAGAACTGTTATATCGTCGGATTGCAGCGCGTCACGCGTGTGCTTCTTCACATCTGCGAGGTTGTTCTTGACCAGTTCTTCGATGCTGGACCCGTTCGTTGACGCCAGATATCCCTTCAGCCGGTCGTCGCCATATTGATTGCTTTCCGGATCCATTGCCTCGCTCACGCCGTCTGTATAGAGGAAGAGCGTGTCGCCCTTCTGGAGCTTCACTCTCCTTGTATCGAAATCGAGATGAGGAATCTTCCCGAGAATCGAACCCTCTGTCAGCGGAAGCTCTTCGATGCCGCCACCAGCTCTCAGGAGAAATGGGGCGTTGTGTGCGCCGTTGCTGTATTGCAGCTCTCCCGAACGGATGTTCAGCACGCCGAAGAACACCGTCACGAACGTGGCAGACTCGCTTTCCGGGATCAACAGCGTGTTGAGCTTTCTGAGGACCTCACCCGGATTGACGACCTGATGGGCGATCGCCTTCAGGAGCGTGCGGCTGACGGCCATGTAGATGGCAGCCGGAATGCCTTTCCCGGAGACATCTCCGACCGTGAAGGCGAGACGCTCTTCATCGATAAAATAGTAATCGTAGAAGTCGCCGCCGACCTGCTTTGCCGTTATCATCTCCGCATAAAGATCGATCTCGGGGCGATGGGGGAACGGAGGGAACGTCTTCGGAAGCAATGACTGCTGGATGCGGGTCGCCGTGCTCAGGTCCCTCTGCACGGCCACGAGTTCATCCCTCACCGTCATCGCATGCTTTATGATCTCGAGTTGCTGCATGGTCTTCTGCACCGTGAGCTCCAGATCGACAAAGTCGATCGGCTTCGTCAGAAAGTCGAAGGCCCCGCGGTTCATGGCAGTCCGGATGTTCTCCATGTCGCCATAGGCCGATATGATGACCGACTTAATGGCCGGATTGTTCCGTTCACTCACCCTCTCCAGGAGGGTCAGTCCGTCCATTTCGGGCATATTGATATCCGACAGAATGACGGAGATGTCCCCGTGCTCATCCAGTTTCTGGAGTGCATGGACGCCATTTTGTGCAAACTCGAACGCGAGTTCGTTTTCCCGAATCTGTTTCCGGAAACGCTGCTTGATGAGCAGTTCGAGATCCGGCTCATCGTCAACAACGAGAATTCTCGGTGGCACGCTGATATCCTTCCCTGACATGGATCATGATCCCTGGGCAGTAGCAGGTGCGAGGATCAGAACGTTCCGCTTCACCTGGTCGAAGTCTATCGGCTTGGTGAAATAGTGCTCCGCGCCCGCTGACATGGCCGTCTTGAAGTTGAGCTCGTCACCATACGCGGTGATCATCGAGACCCTGATGCCCGGGTATTTCTCCTTGACCGCCTTCAACAGGTCGAGTCCGGTGATACCCGGCATGTTGATGTCCGAAAGAATACACACGACATCGGGAGGGTTGACGGTCTGGAGGTAATCCAGGGCCTCCTCGCCAGAGAAGGCGTAGCACAGCTCGACGCGTCCGTCTTTGACTTCCTTGCGGAATTGCTGGCGGAAGAGGATCTCTACATCACGCTCATCGTCGACGATCATGATCTTCATGCCCGAATTCCTTTCTCGTTCGTGGGGTTCCGGGGTATGGTGATGATGAACTCCGTGTACTCCCCTTCTTTCGTATCCACATTGATCTCGCCCCTGTGTTCCTGCGTGATGATGTCATAGGAGAGGGAAAGGCCGAGTCCCGTCCCCGCGCCGGCGGGCTTCGTAGTGAAGAACGGGTTGAAGATCTTGTCCCGCACGGATTGCGGAATTCCGTTTCCGTTGTCTCTGATGCGTATTTCGATACTTCCTGGAAGGCTCTTCGCGCTCACACGCACAATGGGAACAAAGCCATTCTTCAGTGATCGCTTCTTGTCGTTCGCAGCATAGCAGGCGTTGTTCACGATATTCAGGAAAGCCCTGCTCAGGTCCTGCGGGACGACACTCACCTTGCCGACCGTGGGATCGAAGTCGGTCTCAATCTTTACGTTGAACGTCTGGTCCTGTGCCCTCATGCCATGGTACGCCAGGTTCGTATATTCGGCGAGTAAGGCGTTCAGATCGGTCTCCTGCCGTTCTCCCGATTTGCCCCGTGAATGGAGCAGCATGCCCCTGACGATGCTGTCGGCACGCTTCCCATGTTCATTGATTTTCGCCACGTTCTGTTCCAGATCACTCAGGAGACTCTCGATTTCGGCAGCCCTCTGGGGATCCACACGGTCCCTCTCCGCGGCAAGCTCCTTGCGGAGGTCCTTCGTGAGGTCGTGCGAGAGCACCGAAAAGTTCGTGATGAAGTTCAGAGGATTCTTGATTTCATGGGCGATCCCGGCAGTGAGTTGCCCCAGTGATGCCATCTTTTCGGAGAGCACAAGCTGGTTTTGAGTCTCCTTGAGATTGTTCAGGGTTTTCTGAAGCTCTCCTGTCCTTTCCTGCACGAGGTGTTCCAGCTCCGCCCGCCTCCGCTTCATGCTCCGCATCCGGTAAAAATAGAAGGAAGGTCCCGCAGTCAGGAAGGCGAAGGCCACAAGTCCGATGAACCATGCGGTCTGGTAGAAGTGCGGTTCCAGCACGAAGCTCGCGGACGCGCCCGCTTCGTTCCAAATGCCGTCGCTGTTGGCTGCAATGACGCGGAATGTGTACTCGCCCGGATCGAGATGCGTATAGTACGCATCGCGGCGCGAACCGGCATCGATCCACCCTTTGTCGAGTCCGGATAGTTGATACCTGTACCGGACATCATTCGAGCCGGTGAAACTGATCCCGGCATAATGGAATTCAAATCTGCTTTTTCCCGCCGGCACCCGGACGCTTTCCGTCGAAGGCTGCCGTTCCCCTTCCACCAGGAACCGGTCGATCACGACGGGCGGAGGAACGTTGTTGATACGGATGTCCGCAGGGTTCACGACTGCAAGACCCCTGGTGGTCACAAAGCAGAGTCTTCCATCCCGCAGCTTGCATCCGGATGGTGAATATCCTCCATTGCATTCCCGGCTTTCCATCCCGTCGGCTGTCCCGTACGCAGTGCAGGTAACAGACTCGGCCTTCCCATCAGCCACATTGTTGAGTTCCTGCTTGCTGACCCGGTATACCCCCCTGTTGCATGACATCCAGAGATATCCGGCGTCATCTTCAAACACCGTGAACGCGAGATAATCGAACAGTCCCTGGCGAGGTGAGATGGAGGCGAACTTCCCGTCTTTGTACCGGAAGAGACCATTGTCCGAAGCACCCATCCAGATCACTCCCTCCTGATCCTCATACATGGCATTGACCGAACCACCGGTGAATCCCTGGTCCAGGCCGATGGCCTCAGGAGTTCCTCCTTTGAACCTGTACAACTGATTCTCCGTAGCGATCCACAACGTGCCCTGCCTGTCCTCGAAGAGCTGCCCGATGAAGTCGCCGCGAACGCCCGGTTTGCCGACGGTTGCTATCCGTGTAAATTTCTTGTTTTTGTACGAGAACAATGTATCCCGGGAACCCATGAGCCATTGACCCGCCTTTGTAAGGAGGAACGCGCCCGGCAAGATGTCCGGTTCGCCGTTCACTATTCGGGACCGCATGGTGATCGTTTCGTTCTTGAGCGTGTAGAGGCCCCGGGTTGTGCCGATCCAGATCGTCCCTTCAGCGTCCTCCCCGAGTGCGCGGGCTCCGATGAGCGGAGGGCCCTTCTTGTTGTCGAACACGGTAATGACGCCGTCCTTCAGTCTGTTGATTCCGCCGAACGAAGTCCCGATCCAGATCGCGCCGGTGCGATCCTCAAGGGTCGTGTTCACCATGTCGTAGTTGAGACCCACCTTGGATGAGTAGGTCACAAACTTCTCATCCCGAAACCGGTCAACACCACCGCCATTCGTTCCGACCCAGATGCTGCCCTCCCGATCGATCAGGAGGTCCTGAACGGTGTTGTCCGAAAGCCCATCCGCATGGTCGTACCGCTCGAACGCCCCGTCTGAGAAACGCGCTATCCCTTTTCCCGTTGCAAGCCAGAGGCTTCCTTCGCGGTCCTCCTTGATCATCCAGAGTGTGCCGCGGCGATCTTCAAAGCAGTTGGACGGCCCATTCAGTCGCAGGAACGTTGTGTCGGGAAATTCCTTCAGCCCCGTCATCCTCTCGAGCTTTCCTGAAGTGAGCCGGGCCAGACCCTGCGAGGTACTGATCCAGAGATTCTCCTTGCTGTCCAGACCCAGTCCGAAGACCGTGTCGCCGGGGAGTCCATCCTTGACGGTGTAAGTCCGGTACTTTCCATTCTTAGACTCGAAGAGTCCGCCCAGCGTGCCGATCCACATCGTCCCGTGTTTGTCGATCTCCCATGTGATGGTGCGATTGTGAGGTAGCACGTTCGACGTATCGAAACTCGTGAACACCCCGTCATGATAGCGGACGATGCCCGGAGCAAAGCCTGTGGGTCGCAGCCAGAGTGCCCCGGCACTGTCTTCCTTCATGCGGACGTACCAGGAAGCGGGGAGTTCCTTGGTATTCCGCCGGTCGAACACTCTGAATTCCACTCCGTCGAAGCGGGCCAGCCCCTCCTGCGTGGCGAACCAGATGTATCCGTCCCGGGACTGCAGAATGCTCGCCGCGGAGTTTTGCGGGAGGCCGTCGTCGGCCGTCCAGGTTTGGTGGACGTACTGCTTGATGGACTTCCGCTGGGCAAGACCGGATGTGGCCATCAGGCAAAGCACAAAGAGCACCACATACGACAACCAACGTCGTGACAGAGCGGGCGGGGTGATCCGCATGGGAATGTGTCCCTCGGGAAGTGGATGTCGGTTTGGAGCTGGGCTAGTACAACGGACCCGAATGGGCCGGAATGGGAGGAATGCGATGCCCGGGAAGGGGGGAGTGATCGGGAGAAGAGCCAGGGTGTCTCCGAGCATCACATCGCGCTTTCAAATAGAGAGAACAGGAGAAAACGTTACCCCACACTATGCGGAAATCGTGGGTGACAGTCAAGCTTGTACCCATAGCTTAACAGCGCTCACCGGCCAATGGTTCCAATCGCTAGACTAACTGTCCAGGGTTCCAATCCTTGATTATAGGCTTATGGTTCCAATCGCTTTACTATTGGCCCAGGGTTCCAATCGCTTGATTATAGGCTTGGGGATAGGTACAATTGCTGTTGCCACAGCTTGCAAGCAGATTGACGATGATCGTTCTCCCTCCCACCCCTTCAATGAGGGTACCGTGATTTCCGATTATCTCCACACCACCCTTGGCCGCACCAATCAACCCGTTTTTCGTCTCGGACTCTCTGCCTCCTATCGTCCTGGCCGGGAGACTGTTTTCCGCGCCGTGGATGAGGGTGTGAACTACTTCTTCGCCTATGGCTTCGATTCCCAGATGACCACTGCGCTCCGCGAGGTGATGAAGACCCGCAGAGAACAGGTACTCCTGGCCACAGGTGCATACAACTATATCTTCGCCCACTCGAATCTGCGCAAGGCAACGGAGAAGCGGCTCCGGCAGTTTGACACCGAGTACCTGGATGTGCTGATGTTTCTCGGGGTGATGAAACCGAAGGAATTTCCTCTGCGTGTGCTGGAGGACATGGTGAAGCTGCGTGAGGAGGGAAAAGCGCGCTGGATCGGGATCTCTACTCACAACCGCGCGTTTGCCGGCCAGCTCGCACGTGAAGGCGTTCTGGATGTGCTGATGATCCGGTACAATGCAGCGCACCGGGGAGCGGAAACGGATATCTTTCCGCACCTCGCAACTCACAATCCCGGCATTGTAAGCTATACCGCCACGCGATGGACATACCTCCTGCGCGGGGGGAAAGGCTGGCCCGCTGATCAACCTGTTCCTTCCGCAGGCATGACCTACCGGTTCGTGCTGAATAATCCTGCAGTGGGGGTCACGCTGACTGCCCCTCGGTCACTTGCGGAGTTCGAAGAGAATCTCGCCGCTGTACGGAAAGGTCCGCTCGACGAGGAAGAGATGGTCTTCATGCGGCGGTTTGGTGATGTGGTGCATGGCAGGAAGAAGTGGTTCATGTAGTGCAGAAGCACCACATCGACAGTTCACAGGAGTGTTGGCGACAGAGTCCCCGAAGATTCCCGGCAGAGCAGCTCCTCACTTCTTACATGTTTTTGGGAGCAGGCCACAGCCTTGTGCACACGAAATCAGTCATCATTGCGGCCACTCCGACACGCCAGAGTGTGTCGCCCATTCCCTGCCCAATGAAGAATGCCGAGGAAACAAACGCGAGAACCCCAAGCCAGAAGATAACGACCTGGGCTGTGCGCATGGAGTTTTTCCTTTCTGCTGTAACAGGAGCCAAGGTGCATCATACTGCCTGAGCAGCAACATACAACGGTACAACTCAAAACGCAACACGCTGGTTCAATGAGCCCAGCCTCAAGCCGGGCTTGAACCTGTGATGTGGAACACACTGCTGCAAAGAGGCAGACATGAGTGACAGACTGGCTACTTGTCCAAAAAGAGCAGAATTTCCCGAGAAACAGCTTGCCGAGGGTTGACGAGGGGGGCTGACAGTTTCGCATGGTTCAACGGAATATTGACATTAACGCCTCACGATAGTAAATTTCACCTGTGCCGGTCGGCCTTGGGCACGGGGGGAAGAACGGCCAACTGCCAGGCATCCTTCCTCGGCCCATAGACCGAATACTTGCAGACTCCTCCCTTCCTCCAAATCCGTAATCCGTTTTCGCTGTAGAGCAACACAACCATGACATGAAAAGCCTTCAGGGCTCCACAGGGATCTTTGCCTTTGTGCTCTGTGCAGAGCAATGCACAAACGCGTTCATTGGATTCAGCCCAGACTATTCTCGAGCCCACCGCCAACAACCTCGCTTTCGTGCAACAACCGACGACCACCCGAGCTACGGAACTGATTACACCTGCGATCACGGTTCAGATCAGGGACAAATCCGGAAAAGATATTGCCCAGGCCGGCCTCGCTGTCACTCTCACCCTCTCATCGGGAACTGGAACTCTCAGCGGAACGACCACACGTTCAACAAATACGTCGGGCCGGGCAACGTTCGACGATATAAGCATCAATCTTATCGGCTCAAAGCAGGTGAGGGCAGCAGCGTCGGGACTAACATCCGCCACAAGCAGCACCTTCTCAATCACCTTGGGTCCCGCAGTCCGGCTGCGCATTGCAACTGAACCTTCTTCATCGGCAACCGCGGGGGTGGCATTTTCGCAGCAACCGGTCCTCTATGTCGAAGACGCGGGTGGAAACCGCGTGACGACTGATAACAGCACTGTTGTCACCGCAGAGCGATTGGCCGGGACAGGAACACTACAGGGAATCCTCACCGCCACTGCGAGCAGCGGAATCGTGAGATATTCGAGCCTTTCTCACAACGTGGCAGATACCATTTCCATCCGTTTCAGCAGCGGCGCACTGACCGCAGCCACATCAAGGAATATTGTGATCAACCCGGCTGCGGCAGCGCGCCTGTCATTTGTGCAGCAGCCTTTGAATACCGCCGCGGGCGCAATCATTTCGCCGGCAGTGACTGTTGCACTCACAGATGCATTTGGCAACCGCGTCACGACGACGGGGACGACCGTGACCATGGCCCTGGCCTCCGGTACTGGAGTCCTGAGCGGCACGCTCACGCGAACCACATCTTCGGGAGTTGCCACATTCAGTAATCTGAGCATCAACCTCACGGGATCGAAAACATTACGAGCATCCAGCGGCAGCCTCACGGCGGCGGTAAGCAACGCCTTCACGATAGCTGCCGGTCCGGCAAAGACCTTTGCCTTCGTCCAACAGCCGACCAATGCGGCGGCGGGATTGACAATATCTCCGGCGGTAACCGTCCAGCTGCGGGACTCCCTTGGCAACATCGTCACCGAACAGGCAACGCCCATTACGCTCGCTCTCGCTTCCGGCACAGGGGTCTTGAGTGGTACAACAACACGCTCAACTGATGCAACCGGCCTTGCCACATTTGCTGATCTGAGCATCAATCTCTCCGGTACCAAGACGCTCTCTGCCTCAAGCTCCGGGTTGGTGAGCACAACCAGCGCCTCATTCACCATTGCGGCCGGACCAGCCAGCCGGCTTGAGTTCACACAGCAGCCGACCAATACCGTGGCCGGCGCTTCGATCTCACCCGCGGTAACCATCCAAGTGAAGGACGCACAGGGGAACAATGTCCGCACGTCGGGGGTATCAGTCTCCATCGCGCTGACGTCTGGAACAGGAACGCTGACGGGAACTCTTGTCCAGCCTACGGATGCGAACGGCCTCGCGACATTTGGGAACCTCATCCTGAATCTTATCGGGGCCAAGAAGCTTACGCCGTCAAGCACCGGCCTGACGTCCGTCGCAAGCAACGAATTCACGATCACGCCCGGCGCGGCAAACAAACTGGCATTTACCACAAGCCCCGGAGGCGGAACTGCAGGGACGGCCTTTGCCGTGCAACCAGTGGTCACGCTTCAGGATGCGTTCGGAAATTCAGTGAGCGGTGTCGCGCAGACAGTTACAGTAGCCATACAGAATAACGCGGGACCAGGCGGGACGCTTCTCGGCACAAAAAGCGTCACAGTCAACCAGTCCACCGGCCGTGCGACATTCAGCGGTATTACGATTGACAAAGCGGGTGTCGGATACACGCTCACGGCGACGGGTTCGACCGTATCCACCACCCCGGGGAATGTTGTCAGCACAGCATTTTCCGTCACATCAAGCCTGGCCACAAAGGTGAGGGTCGAAAATGCTGCCGACGGCAGCGGCGTGGTCATCGGCAACCAGAATGTGACCTCCGGAACATTCATCACACTCCACGCCATAGCACGTGACACCTACGACAACTTCGTTCTGAACATTGCGGCGGGGTCCTGGACATTGGTCAGCTCCACCGGCGGCGTGGTCCCTGCAGATCTCGTACCAAGTGCCGACCGGAAGAGTGCAATCTTCACAGGCAGGCTGACGGGAACGGCAGTCGTCGGAGCCGTCGTGAGCGGTCTCAGTACCGTGGCCTCCGGGACGCTCACAGTTGTTGTCGCCGGGACTCCGACACAGGTCCGCGTCGAATCAGCCGCGAACGGGACCGGGACCATCGTTACTGACCGCAACGTCACATCCGGTTCTGCTCTCACAGTATACGCGGTCGGCCGAGATGCGGCTGGGAACTTCATCTCCAACCTTGCATCAGACTCCTGGAGCCTCCAGAACAAGACCGGAAGTGTCGTCGACGGAGACCTCGTCGCGAGCGCTGACAAAAAGAGCGCGACCTTCACGGGCCGGCTGCTTGGCACCGCACGCATCAGGGCGACATCCGGAACTTTGACGGCAACCACGTCGGGCACGTTGACCGTTGTTGCAGGGGCGGCAGCGACAATCACCGCAACTGCCGGGACACCCCAGAGCGCGCACGTCGGAACTGCTTTCCCGACCCGGTTCGCGGCTCGTGTCAGGGACGCAGCCGGAAACCCGGCGAAAGGAGTCGCTGTCACCTGGACAGCACCGGATTCAGGTGCAAGTGGAACATTTGCTGCCGGCGGATCCACGGCGACCACAGACAGCAACGGCATCGCAACTGCAGGCCTGTTCACCGCGAACATTCTGGCAGGCACATATACCGTAAAGGCTTCACTCCCGTCGGGCGTGGTGACTGCGGCCTATTCCCTCACCAATACATACGGTGTCCCTGCCCGGATTGGCACTGCCGCAGGATCTCCCCAAAGCGCAAGGGTCACTCAGCCGTTTCTGCTTCCTCTGGGAGCGCTCGTTACCGATTCCTCAGGGAATGCCGTCGGCGGAGTTACTGTAACATTCACGGCTCCCGCAAACGGACCGAGCGGGACATTCTCTGGAGGAAACAGGATCACCACCGCTGCCACGGCTGCGTCTGGCATCGCGACTGCTCCCACATTCTTCGCCAACAGCTTTGTCGGCACATACCAGGTAGTAGCAACCGCCACAGGTATCCCCAATGGTGCCGCTTTCGATCTGACAAACACATCCGGTTCGCCAGGCAAAATCCTCGCGGCAACGGGAACGCCGCAGAGCACGGTGGTTGGAACGCCATTCACGACGGACCTGAAGGCCATTGTGCAAGACTCTTCCGGCAATCCCCTGTCGGGAGTCAGGGTGATATTCACCGCGCCTGCCTCCGGTGCATCCGGACGATTCGTAAAGGGGTTGGCTGACAGCGCCATGACTGATGCGACTGGCACGGCTAATGCCTCACCGTTGACAGCGAATGGCGTTGTGGGAACGTTTACTGTGCTGGCACAGGCGTTGGGCGTTGCATCGCCCGCTTCATTCGTGCTGACCAATCAGACCGGATCCGTGGATACGTTCCTTATTGACGCTGCCGGGGGAGGCAGCATCGGTACGAAGATCGCACAGGTGCCATTCCAGATCCGGATCCGGGCCAACGACAGGTTCGGAAATGTCGCGACTTCATTCAGTGGCACGGCTGACATTTCATCGAACGGAGTCCTCGCCCCGGCAGGCACGAAGACCTCTACCTTCTCAGCAGGTGTGCTGGCATCACATACCGTTACAATGCAGCAGTCCGGGCGCTTCGTGCTCATGGCAACCCGGACGGGCGGCGCGGAAATTGGCCGGTCCGATACGTTCGATGTCTTCAATCCGGCACCCGTCATCGCGAAGATCTCGCCGTCGGTCGGAAGAAGGGGGCAGAGTCTTTCTGTGACAGTCACAGGGTCAGGCTTCCTCACGGGCGTGACAACAGCAAGTTTTGGAAACAAAATCGCCACCTCAACAACGGTCGTTTCAGACACCGCAATGACTGTCACGATCGACATCGATACTGCCGCGACTGTCGGCAACCGGGATGTCCACGTGTTCAACGGCGCCCCGGGAGGAGGGGTGGCGACACTTGCGTATGCGTTCCAGGTGATCAACAATCCCGCACCAGGTCTCACATCGCTGAACCCCAATAGCGGAACGGTGCTTCAGCAGCTCAAGCTGGTCGTTATTGGGACCGAATTCTACGAGGACATAACGCGGCTAAACCTGGGAACAGGAATCGAGGTCGATTCAATGTCCTTTGATTCGACGACACGATTGACAGCCACCATCCAGATTGCAGCATCGGCGGCCGGCGGCACGCGTCAGGTCTTCGTTTCAAACGACCCCCCCGGAGGCGGCACATCCCAAAGTCTCGCATTTGTTGTTACTGCGCCTGTGACGCCTTATCCGGTTCCCGAAGCGCCCGTGGAAGACGCTCCCGGCATTGATACCGTGGTGGTGTTCCGCTGGCATTCATGGCTCGCAACAGGCATCACATACCACCTGCAGGTTTCGACAAGTTCGACGTTCGCTACGACAGTCGTCGATGATTCAACGGTCGCCGACACATCGAAACAGGTGACTTCTCTTGCGCGTGGGGTGAAACACTACTGGCGCGTGTTTGCCCGAAACGCCGTTGGCACCAGCGAGCCCTCACCGACCAGGTCGTTTACTCCTTCCTTTGTCTATCCATCTTCGATTGAAGTTGCGGATAGCATCTGGTTCCCGACATATGCGTCCGGAGGAGATTACAAACCGAGGGAGTACCGGCTCGTTGGACTTCCGGGCAATTGCGGTGTTCCCATCAACACGCTCCTCCCGGGAACCAAGGAGGTCGACTGGGTTGTCTACTGGGATAATGGAGCCACCAGCAACTACCTGGTTCCATTTGATGGGACGCCGACATTCACGTTCACTCCCGGACGAGCTTTCTGGGTTCTGAACAGGGGCCCCATGAAGATCAAGACCACGATACCGACAATCCCGCTGGATTCGACACGATCCGTGATGATCCCCCTGCATCCGGGGTGGAACACGATCACCAATCCGTTCCTCTCACCGATCCAGTGGTCATCGGTGGAGAGTGCCAACGGAGCCATTGATCTGCCAGATATCTGGACCTACGCTGGCTCGTTCACCCGGTCCTCGGTTCTCATGCCCTGTGTCGGATACCTGTATGACAACGCTGACAACCGAGCTGTATTGAGGATCCCGCTTGGCTGGGCCGCAGCGAAGAGCCCTGCGACAGACGATCCCGCAACCTGGCGCATTCGTATCCAGCTTTCATCCGGAGACGTCACCGATGCGGCCACGAGCATCGGCGTCTCCCCGAAGGCAGACCGCGGGAGAGATCTGTTCGACCTGCGAATGCCGCGGGGCGTTGGACAAGAACCTGGGGTGTTCTTTGAACGCACCGGATGGGATCCTGATGGCAGCGTCTTCGCAACGGACATCAAGACAACCGTCGACGCGATAGAGACCTGGCCGATGAGTGTGCGGGCAGGTGTGCGGGAACAGGCACAGTTGTCATTCTCAGGAATGGGCGATGTGCCGGGCGAATACCGGATTCTTCTGATCGACGATGAGCACAGCCGCTTGCTGGATCTCCGCAACGACTCGGTGTATAGCTTTACACCTGCGAGACCGGTGTCTCAGTTCCGTGTTGTCGTGGGGACACAAGAAGCCACACAGACAGTACTGGACGATCTCCTGCCAAAGGAGTTTGCTCTGGGGACCAACTTCCCGAATCCATTCAACCCGACGACCACGATACCTGTCGCGGTCCCACGGGCTTCAGCGGTTGCGCTGACCCTTTACACGATTCTCGGTGAGGAGGTGCGGACGCTCTTCAAGGGAACTCTTGAAACAGGACGTCACTGGTTTGTGTGGGACGGCAAGGATTCCAGAGGGCTCTCTGTGGCTTCCGGTGTCTATTTGATCCGATTGACGACCGACGTTGGCCGGCATTTCACCGGGAAAATGCTCCTCATGAGATGACCGCTGCCTGTTGTCCCTTCTCCCAAAACTCCCGTTTCCCCACAACGCATTTTTCCCGGATCGGGCTGCATTCTCCCGCAAAAGCACTCTCCCGCAACAGCGTTCCCCCGCGACGCGCCTCCTTTGATTGACAAGGTCGTACAGAGATTGTATGTTATGCGGACGATGGCTTACCCGAACGCCGGAGGCATCGCACGAAAGAATGTTCGCATGTTTGAGGCGAGCAGAAGTCACCTGCTGCCGTCCTGCATTGTCGGATATCAGACTCTGCGCACATGAAAACTTTATAGGTAATGAAATGTCAGCAGAATCGACAGGGCCTCGTGTCAAAGCCGCAGTGTGGCGCACTTTGCCGGCAGGCATCTGGGCCATGGGCATGGGATCGATGTTCATGGATATCTCTTCGGAACTCATCCACAGCCTCCTGCCGGTATTCATGGCTACGACGCTCGGCGTTTCCGTGGTGACGATCGGAGTCATTGAAGGCGTGGCTGAAGCGACAGCGTCCATCACGAAAGTCTTTTCCGGAGCGCTCAGCGACTTCCTCCGCAAGCGCAAGCTCCTTATGCTGCTGGGGTACGGACTTGCTGCGCTTACCAAGCCGATTTTTCCGCTCGCTTCTTCGGCTGGTTGGGTCTTCGGTGCCCGTTTTGTTGATCGGATAGGGAAAGGCATACGCGGTGCACCCCGTGACGCTCTTGTAGCAGATATAGCCGCGCCGGAGTTGCGGGGTGCAGCATACGGATTGAGGCAGGCACTTGACTCGGTGGGTGCGTTCCTTGGCCCGGTGCTGGCAGTCCTGGCAATGGCCTGGTTTGCCGACAATATCCGGAGCGCGCTCTGGGTCGCAGTCCCCCCTGCATTCATCGCCGTCGCGCTGCTTGCTCTCTTTGTCAGGGAGCCCGGGAACGGCAAGACTGGTGCAGGAGGGCGGCCAGCCCTCAAGCTGGCAGACGCAAAGCTCCTGCCGTCGCGGTATTGGCTGATTGTGTTGCTGGGTACGGTATTCACTCTGGCCCGGTTCAGCGAAGCATTTCTGGTGCTTCGTGCGCAGGACGTCGGGCTCGGGCTGGGCTTCGTGCCCCTGGTGATGATTGTGATGAACTTTTTCTACGCGGGGTTCGCATATCCGGCCGGTGCAGCTGCAGACCGTCTGAGTCCGCGCACCCTCCTTTTCGTCGGGCTTCTCCTCCTTATCGCTGCCGACCTGCTGCTCGCTGCTGCCGCGACGCCGCTCATGACGTTTGCCGGAGCCGGCCTGTGGGGATTGCACCTTGCTTTCACGCAGGGCTTGCTTTCCAAGCTCGTTGCCGACACATCACCTGCGCAGCTCCGCGGCACCGCGTTCGGCCTCTTCAACCTTGTGAGCGGTGTCGCGCTGCTCCTTGCGAGCACGATTGCAGGCGCGCTCTGGAGTTCCATCGGGGCATCGGCGACTTTCCTGGCCGGGGGAGCATTCGCGGCAATTGCCGTTCTGGGGCTCCTCGTGTATCGTGCTCGACCACAAACTGCAAAGTAAGCGCCTATCCCTGCGGCTGCATGTAGAACGGTTCCCAGATGTGGCCGTCCGGGTCCTCGAAGGCGTGACCATACATAAACCCGTGATCTTCGGGCTCGCGAGAAATCCTGCCGCCGGCTTTCACGGCCTTTGCGACAAGATCATCCACTTGTGACCGGCTGTCACATGTGATCGCCACCAGCACTTCGGTACTGTGTGTCGCATCGCAGAGGGTTTTCCTCGTGAAGGTCTTGAAAAATTCTTCGTCGAGAAGCATGGCGTACATGTTCTCCCCCAGAATCAGACACCCCGCCTTCTCGTCTGTGAACTTCGGATCAAAAGCGAACCCCAGGCTCTCGAAAAAGCGGATCGAACGCCGAAGGTCTTTGACCGGAAAGTTCACAAAGATCTGTTTCGCCATCGCCTCTCCTGCAAAAAGTGAGTTGGTGTTGGTAGTGGATTGCAGAGGATCCAGTCCGGCCTCATGAAACCGCATCAGCCTGAGGGCGGGGATCTGGACATATCGCTACAACATGAGGCGGCGGGAGATTGTTCCTATGGCAATCCCTTCGATGTAACCTCGCGGGAACTCCTAGAGCATGTTCTCGCGGGCGGCTATCCCTGCGGCAACTACTACCGTATGACACTTGCGATGCAGTTGGCAGGATCTATCTTTTCTCACGTTTGAGGATTACGGCGACGTCTCGCGATTGCCCGTAGCCCTGGTGCGTCGCAAACGCTGATACCAGTTCCCAACGCTGATCACCCAGCTCGTTCAGCCTTGTATCAAGGCTCTTCTCGTCGAACTTTCCGCCCAAAAAACCTCCCCTTGCCGACACTTTCAAGGTCTTGTATTCCCAGTTCATGTTTGACTCCCTGTAGTTGTCCATCCTGTCAGCTCCGACTTCTCTGGAGCCAGTTCTCCCAGCGGAACACTGTGTTCGGCGTATACCTCCTCACGTCAACGTGCTGCAGGTGGTGACGGATTCCCGACAATCACATCCCGATACCGCTGATACAGATAGGATGCAGCAAGCAGGATCACCCCAAGACCGACGAACGAAAAGATCCTGTATAGGGTATCGAGGAAGGAAAGGTCATAGATAAAGATCTTCAGGATTGCGATGCCAAACAATCCGATAGCAAGAAACCGAAGTCCGCGTTCGCGTTTCAGGAGACCAAAGAGCATAAGGACAATCGAGAAGATCAGCCATACTGACGAAAGGGTCAGATGTTGCAGATTGTGAAGCCGGTCGGTTTCTCCCGCGCTGCTGTCCGACATGAGCGCAGCGGCCTGCACTTTCTCCCGTTCGAAAAAGTCCCATCCCTCCGCTGAGAAAAGAACGAGAAGGAGGATTACTGGAACGTACGACGCAATCGCCGCGAATTCCTTTCCCCATTCAAACACGTCCGGAGATTGCGCAAGCACTTTTCTCAGGCCGAAGAATCCGAAAACCATCAAGAGCATAACCACGACACGGATGTTGAGGATCGGAACAAATGCCTCCGTCGGAGAATACCAGAGCCCCCGGAGCGCAGCAAGCGCGGCGGCGCCCAGAAGCAACCAGAGAGACCCATAGAACAGAGGGCGCATCCGTACACCGAGCCCGAGTCCCACGAGGGCAAATCCAAGCAGCCCATTCACGCCGGCAACGGCCATGAGACGCTGGAACGCCAGGAGTTCACGATCTGCGTCGGCTGCATTCACCATCCAGAGACTAAAGAGATCTATGGTCTCAACATTCAGGGCGATGACGATGAGAAAGAACCAGCCGTATTGGAAGAATTCATGCACCTTCAAGGAAGGCTTGGGCAAACCGGACCAATAGAGATGTCCACCCATGCCAAGTGACAGCGCAACGATGAGGAACGTCAGAGCCCGTCCGTTCAGAACCGGTCTGAAGCTTTCGAGCGGATGATACAGCAATGCACCAGGACTGAAGAGCATCATCGGAAAAGAGAAGGCAAGAAGAATCAATCCGGTCGCCCAGACGGATTTCTGTTGTTTGGTGACCCCCATCCACACGACCGATACGCAGGCCAGCGACCAGATGACAATCTTGTTGAAACCATCCCAGGCGATCAGCACCGCAACGAGCGAGAGCACGATACCCGTTACCATGAACTGCGTGAAAGCGGACTTCCGCTCAGCGGTGTTTTCTCCCGTGAACAACGCGCTCCCGATATACAGGAGACCCAGCACAAATGTCATCATCGCCTGTTCCGTAACGGGACGTTCCGTGAGCACAATCGAGAGAGCTCCAAAGAAAATAACGCTGTGAACGCCGCTGATCGCGCGACGGAATTCGGCGTATGTGGCGACGCCGCGGCGCAAGCGATAGAGGTCAAATCCATGAAACATGATCCAAAAGAGGGTCAGAAAGAGCACAACCGGTATCAGTTTATCCTGCGTATAGTACTCGCTATGCCAGAGCGAGTAGATGCAGTATGTGCCGAGCAGAGCGAGAGGATCAAGGATCATCCATGCATCGTTTCTCGCAACGACAAGAAGCAGCCCGAGGTCGAGCAGTGCCACATAGGTGAAGAGTCCGACCATGTTGGCCTCACCCGTGCTCAACATGAACGGCGTCAGGAAGCCTCCCAGGAGACCAAGAAGAGACACGGCAAGGGCTTTATATCGAAAGGCCTGGACATACGAGAGGATCGTCACTGCTGACATAGCAACGAACGCAGCCGGCTGTGACACAAGCGCATAGAAATTGAACGAGGCGTACACGGAGAGGTAGAGGATTGCCAACCCTGCCCCGACAAGGCCCTGTGCAAACACCTCGAAGCCCTTTCGTGCGGCGCGTGCCGCCGCCAGGAGGCAGACCACCCCGACCAGGACACCAATGGAGACCCGCATCCATTCAGTAAACCAGTTGTTGTCAAACGCGTACTTCAAAAAGAGCCCGACGGCGATGATGAGGGCGAGAGCGCCTATGCGGTTGAGGAGCTTCCCTCCAATGAGGGCTTCCCATTCTCCTCTCGTGCGCGACGGCTTCTCTGGAGCCACAGGGACCTTCGGTGTTACGGGAGGTGCTGGTGGGGTCGGCAGCGGCTGAGTTGCCATACCGGCCGCCTCAGAATCTGCAACCGCACGAACACCATCAGTGGCTGAGATCCCACGGACGACCTCACTGGCTGGACCCCCACGAACAACCTCCTTTGTTGACACAGGGATCCTTGTGCCGGCGTATTGTTCTAGGATCTCCCTCGTTCGCGATTCCAGTACTGCTGCCCTCGCCTGAAGGGAACCAATATGTTTTTCGATGGATTTGATCTTCGAACTATGGGAAACGAGGAACGCGATAACGGCAAGTAAGCCGATGCAGAGGAGCGTGACGAGCAGAGCGAGGGTTGCCATCATTTGGACCTCCCGCGAGAGTAAGTGTGGCGGCAATGTACACCCGGCTATTTCAAGATGCAAATGGTGCCGCGCACAGGCCCGGAATCACAAGTGTGGAAGCACAGGCCAGGTTGCCCGTGCCCGTCACCATTAGACCCATGTTTTGCTCATTGTGAAAGGAGTAGTATATTGGAGTGTTACTTTTCTCCGTCATTGACTTTCACTCCAGCTGGGTACCCATGAAGAGCTTCTATCTCCTATTTGTCGTGTTTGTCTCAGGTGGGGCAACACTCGCACTTGAAATCCTGGGAACACGCATTCTCGGACCGTATTATGGCGTGAGTCTGTTTCTCTGGTCCGCGTTGATTGCAGTGACACTCATTGCCCTGGGAGTAGGATATGCTGTCGGAGGTTGGGTAGCAGACAGGGATGGCGCATCCAGGCGATTATACCTACTACTTCTTGTGGCAGGGGTTTGGGTTCTCTTTGTCCCATTGTTACGCGAACCGATTCTATCGGTCGGCGAGAACCTGGGATTGCGCACTGCAGTATTCCTGGCCGCTTTGCTACTATTCTTCCCGCCCCTGTTGCTTCTGGGCATGGTGAGTCCGATCGCCATCCGCCTGCGGGCTCATTCACTTGATGTCGTGGGACGTTCGGCCGGCACCATCTCCGCGATTTCCACGCTGGCTGGGGTTATCTCCGCCCTGGCTACAGGCTTCTATTTTGTCCCGTACCTGGGCGTCACAACGCTCACGCTCTCCATCGGGGTCTTGCTCATTCTTACAGGCCTTGTCGGGCTCCTTGTGCAGAGGATATTCAAAGAATCGCGAGGCGCGGCGGGAATCATCATCGCTATCGGCCTGATTGCGGTCGCGCTCAACGCCTTCTCTGCGCAACATGTGGAACCATCCCTCCTCACCGTGGTCCAGAGTCCCTATGCCGAGTTGCGAGTTGAAGATCACCCTGAAGGGAGGTATCTGCTCGTGGATGGGGCCATCCATTCGCAGGCAGACACAGGGTCATGGCAATCGCCACTTGAATACGTCGCCGTGATGGACCTGGCCGTGTACATGTTTGACAGGAAAGGAGCCGCACTGCTTGTCGGCCTGGGTGGTGGTTCAATCGTAAAGAACTTCGTTGACAGAGGATGGACTGTCGAGGCCGTAGAGCTCGACCATGAGATTGTCCGCCTCGCGCACACGTATTTCGGATTGAAGCCGGACGAGGCGGTGATTCATACAATGGACGGGCGGCGGTTCCTGCAAGAAACAACGAAACACTACAGCATTATTGTGATCGATGCATTCGGCAGCGGTGCGATACCATTTCACATGGTGAGCAAGGAGGCATTTCAACTGTGCAGGGAGCGTCTGGAGCCGGAGGGAGTACTGGCGATCAATGTATGGGCAATGGGGTGGGACGATCCCGTTATGAGAAACATCGCGGCCACAGTCCGGACTGAGTTTGCAGAGGTGCTTGCCCTGCCGATCGCAGAGCCGCCGAACAGATTAGGCAATCTTGTTTTGATGGCTTCGAACAGGGAATTGGAGCTGAAGAAGGATGTGGAGCGGCATTACAAAGATCCGAACTACCGGTACGGACCCAAGTACCAGCGGGTACACGCATGGGACAACCGATTCACACCGAAACTGTTTGGCACACAGATCGTCACTGACGACAGGAACTCCATCGACGTCTGGTCAGAAGAGTTGAATTACGCAGCACGCAAGGCTATG
>JAGDMK010000174.1 GCA_017860635.1 Bacteroidota bacterium | reverse complement strand
GGCCCGAACAGCGCCACGACCGGCCGTTTCCGGGCCGACGCGAGGTGCATCAGTCCCGTGTCATTGGTGACGACCACGGCACAACGGTCCATTGCTGCTGCAGTCTCCAGAAGTGAAAAAGCTCCTGCGCAGTTGCAGACCTGTATGTCCGGCGCAAGCGTCCGGATCTGTGCAGCAATGGATGCGCAGCGTTCGCGCTCACCGGCCGATCCGAACAGCACGACCGGCAATGTAGTGGTGCGGGCCAGAGTGGCGGCCGCACTCGCAAAACGTTCCGGCAGCCACATCTTGGTCGCGTGCCGCGCGGAAGGACAGAGTCCGAGCAGACGTGATGCATGAGGAACGCCGGCTGAGTCCAGCATCCTCTCTGCAACACCATGCGCCTCATCGGGAATGAATATCTCGATGCCCCGGCCATCATCTTCCACACCGAACGGACGCACCGGCTCCAGGTACCGGCTCGCAACCGGGGGAGCTCCTCCGCCCCAATCGTACAGATCCATCTTGCCATGAATCAGCGCAAAACGCGCAAGCCGGCGTTTGCGGTACCTGAGTACAGGGGTAGGCCCGCAGCACAACACGCGGCTCCGGATGCTGTCATGCATATCCAGAATGAGATCGTACCGGGTAGCTTGAATAGTCTTGCGGAATCTGCGCAGATCTGCAGAGGTGCCTCCGGCAGGGAACATCAGCGTCTGTGAGAGGTGCGGATTGTGCCGGACAAGGTCGGCGTATTCCTCTTTGACCAGGAAGTCAATCCGGCTCTGCGGGAACCGGGCACGCAGCGTGCGAATAAGCGGTGACGTGAGGATGATATCGCCGACGGAACTAAACCGGATGATTAATGTTGTAGTCAGTATACGATTCATGCCGGCACTTGACCATTGTACCACTTTTCCGCAGCAATTGCAATGAATCCAGGCGGACAAACATCGACCATCAACACCCGGAACGAAACCCGGCGGGCATCCACACTGGGTCTGCTCCGCACGAGCGGATACCAGGTGCGACCTGTACGTGACGAACTCCGGGACAACCTCATCCTCCGTCTCCAGAGCGGGACGCCGCTCTTCCCCGATATCATCGGCTACGAGCAGACCGTCATCCCTGCTTTGATCAATGCCATCCTTGCGAAACACGATATTATCCTGCTGGGGCTCCGGGGGCAGGCGAAGTCCAGGATCGCCCGCCAGCTATGCTCGCTGCTGGATGAATACGTGCCGGTCGTGAAGGGAAGCGAGATCAATGACAACCCGTTTGCACCGGTCAGCAAGTATGCGGTGGATCTGATTCACGGGATGGGGGATGAGACGCCGATCGAATGGCTTCACCGGAGCCAGCGCTACGGGGAAAAGCTTGCGACGCCCGACGTGACCATTGCCGACCTCATCGGAGACATCGATCCGATCAAGGCGGCGGCGCAACGGCTGCACTACGCCCACGAGGGAGCGATTCACTTCGGCATCATCCCGCGTACGAACCGCGGTATCTTCACCATCAACGAACTTCCTGACCTCCAGCCGCGCATCCAGGTGGGACTCTTCAATATCCTCGAAGAGAAGGACATACAGATTCGCGGCTTCAACATCCGCATCCCGCTCGACGTGGTGCTGGTCTTTACCGCCAATCCGGAAGACTACACCAACAGGGGGAACATCATCACCCCGTTGAAGGATCGCATTGACTCCCAGATTCTGACACATTATCCCCGCTCCATGGATGATGCCATACGCATCACAGAACAGGAAGCGCACATCGGGCGGGACGGGCGTGACATCCGCATACCGCGGTTCTTCAAGGAAATCATCGAACAGGTGGCGTTCGAAGCGAGGAAGAGCGAGTTTGTGGATCAGAAGTCGGGTGTCAGTGCGCGACTGACGATCGCCGCAATGGAGAACCTGGTCAGCAATGCCGAGCGGCGCGCCATTCTGAACAACGAAGCCGTCGCCCTGCCGCGGATTTGCGACCTCCCGCATGTCCTTCCCGGGGTGACGGGAAAGATCGAGCTCGTCTTCGAGGGAGAACAGGAAGGGAGCGTCAAGGTCGGGAAAGCCCTTGTGGGCAAGGCCGTACGGGAGATCTTTAAGAGATACTTCCCCGATCCGCTCCGCAAGCGACCCAGCAAGACGCACGAGCACGAGGGAAAGCATCAGCACGCGGACGACAACGAATACGCGAAGATCGTCGGCTGGTTCGAAGCAGGGAACCGGATCGAAGTCGGGGATGATATGCCCGCTGCAGCATACCGCAGGGAACTCGAAAAAGTGAAGGGCCTGGCGGAGTTCGTCAGGCAGCACATGCAGGGACTTGATCCGCACTATGAACTGCCCGCCATGATGGAATTCGTGCTGGATGGACTCCATCAGAATTCCCGGATTGCCAAGGATGAGAAAGATCACAGCACTGCATACAAGGATATGGTGGGAAGCATCTTCTCGGTTCAGGACCGGCTCCGGGAGGAGGAGGAATAGCGGCGATGCGGTTCCTGTACAGCGCATGGCGGCCCGAATCGTCAACCGATGAACAACGCCTCCGGCGGCTGCTGTCGGTGTTCAGCACACTGGTCACCTATACCAGCGGTGACGTGGAAGAAGCCCTGCAGTGGCTCAGACAGCTGGCTGAGGAATATGGACTGTTCGATGACGAGTTGAACCTCCAGGATCTCATCGACAAACTCCGGGAGATGGGACTGATCGAGGATACCCGGACCGGCATCGAACTCACCCCGACCGGCATCCGGCGTATACGGCAGGATGCGTTGAACGAGATCTTTACCTCACTGAAAAAGGCCCCGCTGGGTTCTCATGAATCCCCGTTTCTGGGAACAGGCGTAGACCGGCTGGGCGAGACGCGGAAGTTCTCATTCGGTGATCAGCCCACGAATATCGATCTGACGGCAACACTCACCAATGCGTTCCGGCGTGACGGCATTGATGAGTTCACGTTGAAGGAAGACGACTTCGAGGTGTACGAGACCGAGCACCAGACCAGCTGTGCAACGGTGCTGATGATCGATATCAGTCACAGCATGATCCTGTATGGCGAGGACCGGATCACTCCGGCTAAGCAGGTCGCGCTTGCGCTCTCAGAACTGATCATGACGAAGTTCCCGAAAGACTACCTTGCGCTTGTCAGTTTCGGGGACGATGCGCAACTCCTGAGTGTGAACGAGCTGCCGTTTCTCAGCGCGGGTCCGTACCATACGAACACACGGGCCGGACTCCAGCTCGCCCGCGATCTTCTGCGGCGACGGGGGAGCGTGAACAAACAGATTTTCATGGTGACCGACGGGAAGCCGTCGGCCATCACGTTGCCTTCAGGAAAGGTCTACAAGAATGCTTTCGGCCTGGACCCCCGTGTGGTCAACAAGACCCTGGACGAGGCGGTAGCATGCCGGCGGGAGAGGATCCCTATCACGACGTTCATGGTGGCCCGGGATCCGCTGCTGATCAGTTTCGTTGAAGAACTGACAAAGGCCAATCAGGGACGGGCATACTACTCCAACCTTGGCAACCTCGGCGAAATGGTGTTTGTGGACTACATGCGGAACAGAAAGAAGAGATTCGCCGGATAGCACGCGGTGGATGAGTCCCGGCATCAGCTGCGCACATCAGGATGCTCAGTAGCTGCTCCGTGTGACGTCTTGCTCCGTTGTCGCCTCGCTCCTTCTGACATCTCGCTCCGCCTGTCGCCTCGCTCCTTCTGACATCTCGCTCCGCCTGTCGTCTCGCTCCGCCTGCCTGCGCTCTCCGTACCGCTCTCCCGAGCGCTAAAGGTCTTTTCGCAGCTTTTTGTGCGCCGCTACTTGCCGGTCACATCGCTCTTCTTTCCAGGCTCGAACGCACCAATTGCCTCCGTCAGCACGCGGCCTTCCAGCGTCGGCGTGAACTCGACGCCCGTCAGAGTCGAAAGTGTCGGAGCGATATCGGCAGGGCTCGCTTCGCCATGGTACAGACCCGGGCGCACGCCAGTGCCCCGGAACATCAGTGCGACATGGGCATCGGATTCTACTGGTGCCCCGTGCGTTGCCCCGGGTTCATCCTCTCCTTCAGTCCAGAGGGGGCGGATAGAAAAGACTACATCCCCGCTTCGCGTCTCAAAGAAACTGTTCTGTATGCGCCGTTCGAGCATTGATGTTGGTGTCAGCGCGCGGATCTGTTCACGTGTGAATGCGCAGGATATCTCGGGCCTGGACAGCAGGAGATCGCACACCACGCGCCCGGCCTGCTCGGCAGTGACAGATGCGGCAGCAAGGGCAGGCTGGGACAGGAAGAGTGAGCCGCCGGAGCGGTGCTCGATCCACGAGTCCTTCTGAGCCCGCGGGAACCGGGCTGTGAGGACGCTTTCGATTGCGGCGACGATCGTCGCAGCGGAGAAGTGCTTGATGACCGGCGCCGAGCTATGTGCCTTCAGGAATTGCGGGATGGGAGAGACCCCGTGATCGCTCGTCAGGACAAACAGGCACTGTTCTCTCCCCACCTCGCGATTGAGAAACGCGAAGAAGTCGGACAGGATGCGGTCCATACGCACAGCCATGTCGAGCATTTCCTGACTGTACGGGCCGAACGAATGGCCGACGTAGTCGGGTGATGAGAAGCTGACGCTGAGCAGATCGGTGACGCCTCGCTTCCCGAGTCGTTCGGCGGTGACCGTCTGTTTCGCCAGCGCAGCAAGCACTTCTGCCCCGAACGGGCTGCTGAGGAGTGCGGAGTAGTAGGACGGGGTGATCGAGAGGGCATCCTTGCCGCGAATGGGATGAGGGAATGTCCGCCCGAGGCCGTCACCGCCTTCTTCATACGGTGCATCATCACGATCGACGTCTTCATATGCCGATGCTGGGAGGGATTTCTCCCATACGGCTCCAAAGTACGAGTTGATTTTTCCTGACGCGTTGAACGTCTGGACCCAGGGAGGCAGCGCTGCAGCGTAGTACGTAGAGCTGACGAAGACGGAATCCTTCATCCAGAGAACGAGATTGGCGAATTTCCCTCCCGGCAGAACAGCTGCTCGGTCCTTGTTGGAAAGGGAAATCACTTTTGAGCGAAACGCTGTGTTGATCCGGAGCATGTCCCCGTAGGTCAGCCCGGTGAAATTTGCGGGGGAACGGCCTTCACCACTGCTTCCGAGAAGCTGTGCGCTCCTGTCTTCCACGCAATAGACCCGCCGGCGTTGCGAGCGGTCGTACCAGGAATTGGTGACAATACCATTTGAACGGGCGTATGTGCCGCTCAGAATCACCGCGTGTCCCGGGCCGGTCGATGTGCTGGCATGTTTGTACGTGGCGTTGGTGAACACCGCCCCGTTCATCATGTACCGGAATCCTCCCGGTCCAAAGTGCTTCTCGAACCGGGCAAGATATTCATGAGGGAACTGGTCGAGCGTGATGACGACAACCAGACGCGGATGTGTTGCGATGCCTGCCGATGCGGTGGACAGAATGACAGCGGCAAGGAAGCAGACGATTGCCAACGGAAACAAGCGTATGAGCGGTTTCATGGAGTCCCAATTCGTCGGAGATTCTGAACGCTGTAACAAAAACAATACGAAAAGGATTCCTGATATCAAAGCATGCGGCATGGATCCGGTGAGGATCGCCTTCGCACTGACCCGGTATCCGGTCAGTTCCGCCGCTTGAATATCATGCGGATTTTGCGCACTTTTTAACATGCTGCTTGTGATTCCTGCGATCGACATCAAAGGCGGCCGCTCGGTGCAAATGGTACAAGGTATCGAGGGCTTTGCTTACTCCGATGATCCCGTGGAGATGGCCCGCCTCTGCCGGCTCGAGAATGCCAAGGCCCTGCATCTTACCGATATCGACGGCGCGATGCAGGGACACCTGGTCAATACCGACACGATCAAGCGGCTGGTGAACAGCGTGGACATCCCCGTCGCGCTGGGCGGCGGCCTGCGGACTGTGGATGAGGTGAAGAAGGCATTCGACCTGGGCGTGTACCGTGCACGGATCGGCACGATGCTGATCCAGAACCCTGATACGGCAAAGGAACTGATCGATCTCTACGGACCGAGCAGGATCATCCTCGGCATCGATGCGATGGACGGAATCGTGGCCACGAAGGGATGGGAGGAGTCGTCCGGACTGACTGCGATGACTGTCGCGTTGAATGCCAAAGCGCTCGGCTTTACCCGGATGGTGTACACCGATATCCGTCTGGATGGCACACTGAGGGGCGTGGATCTTCAGGCGCTTTGCATGCTGGCGCAGAAAACCGGGCTCCGGATCACGGCCTCGGGCGGAGTGGGAGGGCTGGACGACCTCCTCAAGATTCAGGAACTCGAACCGTGCGGTGTGGATTCCGTGGTCATCGGACGGGCACTGTATCAGAACAAGTTCTCCTGCCAGGCGCTCTGGCGAATGTGCGAAGCGCGCAACTATCCGTATACAGCACGGGTCTGACATGAAAAAAGTGGCTATTCTTCTGGGCAGTACGTCCGATGAAGAGGTCATGAAAGGATGCACCGACTATCTCACGAAGTTCGGTATCCCCTATGATCTGAAGATCTCCTCAGCCCACCGGCAGCCGGATGCGACCGCGACATTCGCAAGGGAAGCGGAGCGAAATGGATACGCGCTGATCATAGCGGCGGCGGGCATGGCTGCCCATCTGCCCGGCGTTGCTGCTGCCTATACCACGCTTCCCGTGATCGGAGTCCCCCTTGCGGGTTCCGAATTGCGCGGTGTGGATGCCCTCTATTCGATCGTGCAGATGCCGGCGGGAATCCCCGTGGCGACCGTGGCCATCGGTTCCGCCGGTGCAAAGAACGCCGCAGTGCTGGCTGCCGAGATACTCGCGCTGTCGGATCCCGCGATCGGCGTCAGACTTCGTGAGTTCCGCGCGAACGGCGCGAAGTTCTGATATGAGACTCCTCGTTCTCGGTCACCTCTCGCTGGATGTCCTTCACACGCCCGATGGGGGCGAACGTGAGGAAGGGGGTGCACTCTTCCGCGTGCTGGCCACACTCTCTGCCGCCGGTGGCCGGGCGGACAAATTCATTCCTGTCGCCGGGGCCGGCAAAAAAGAACTCCCGTCCATCCGCGAACGTCTCGACGCGATTTCCGGCGTGGAAACAGACGGTCTCTTTACAGTCGACACTCCC
>JAGDMK010000173.1 GCA_017860635.1 Bacteroidota bacterium | reverse complement strand
CTCGTCAACATTCATCAGCGTGAATTTTCCCTCCGGCAGCCGTCCCTGCGCAATCAAATACTCCGCGTTCAGCATGTTCACGATATTCATGTTGATCGGAAATGACGGATCCGCGCTCTGATACAGGCAGGAATCCAGCAAGGTCTGATAGATCTTCAGTTTTGCCGGGCTGTATCCTCCGATGGATTGCAGGCCGTGGTATGCATACGAGTTGTCCGTGAACAGATTGCCGAGAGGGAAGACGCGGAAAAGTCCCGGCTGCTTCTGCAGGTATGTTACGGTCGCGTCGGGCTGGAACTGCGCCTCCAGCTGGGCACTGGGTTTCGGAGAGATGTATCCTCCCTTGCTGACGACAATGAGGAGATCGATCAGCAGCAGGACGAACACCGCACCAGAAAGGAGTGCGGGAGAAAGCTTCTTCTTCACGAAGAAATACACGATGCCCAGCGAAGCAACGGCCAGCAGGACGAACTTCACAAAATCCTTCCAGAGAACGTCGAAGCGTGCCTGCTTCAACTGTGCCATCACCTGGTTGACCTGGTTGCCATATTCCTGACGGATCATCTCCAACTCGCCTTCCTTGACGAACATCGATCCCGACAGGGTCTGAAAGACGGAGCTCTTCACAAGCGTGCCGATGAGCAGGAGTCCGACCAGAATTCCCCCCACGATCATCAGCAGACGGGTGAGTTTAGCGGACTGTTCACTCGTAAACCGTTCGGACGGATGGAGCAGAAATTCCATGCCGTATCCCGCAAGGATGCCGATCACAAACGGCAGCAGATGGAGGATCATCACGGGGACGCGGAACTTGTTGAAGAAGGGGAGGTAGTCAAACATCAGCCCATAGAGAACCGGGAAGTGCTTGCCGAACGCGATCAACACCATAATGGCCAGGAACAGAGTAAGAAAGACCGTCAGGCGTGTACGGTTGTAGCCAAGGGCCAGGATCGCGAAGAGAAGCGGCAGGACTCCGACGTACACAGTGGAAGTGGTAAACGGCATCGTGCCCCAGTAGTATGGAGATTGAAATCCGAAGAACCCCGGGATGAGGAGTGTCAGGATTTCCTGCGGGTGCCAGGACCAGTTCGTGGCATAATCCCAGGCAAGTCCGCCGGTGGAGTCGGCTGTTCCGCCGCCGCGGATGGAAAACTGGGAGTATTCATAGACCGAGAGATAGATATACGACGCGATGCAGAGACCGAGGATCAGCGCACCAGCGAAGAGACCTGCGATCAGTGCAGCCCGTCCAGGAGTCCGCCGGTATTCCACAATGATTTCATAGAGGAGATACAGACCGATGATGATGAAGACGTAATAGACGATCTGCATGTGATTTGTCAGCGCGAGTGTGCCGATGGCCGCCGCAAGGAGGCCGAAGCTGAGTATGTCGCGCCGTTCGAACAGCGTATGGGTGAGCATGAAGACAAGCGGAAGGTAGATCAGCGCCATCAGCTTGGAACCATGTCCTTCGCTGGCAAGTCCTATGGTGTACGGCGCGAGCATGAAGAGCACGGCAGCCAGGAGGGCGGGCAGATGCGAGAACTTCAGGACCCGCATCATCAGGAACATGAACACGCCGCCCAGAAAGTAGTAGACCACAAACCAGGTCCATTTCCCATTGAGAAAGAGAACATTGAGCACACGCTGCACAATATGCTGAATATAGCTCACATCGTGCGGGACGTATGCGACATTGCCGAACGTCGGCATCCCGCTGAAGAAATTCGGCATCCAGATCACGTCGACACCTTCTGCTGCCGTGATGCGTTGTCCGAGCTGTTGATAGCTGTACGCGGCCGCCGTGTCGGCTTCTGTGGCGAAGGCCGCGTCGTCGAGAATGATTCCGCGGAAGACAATGAATGCAAGCAGGAACAATGCAGCGACACAGACGAGGTCCTGCTGAAGTGGAGTAAGGCGTGCAAAAAATGCGGGTGTTGCGCTCGCCCGCTGCGGCACTGCGCGTTTGCGCTGCTTGGTCATGGTATGATTCCGTCCTTACGCAATGGTACGAGGCCTGATGCTAGTTCGTTGTGAGTTCCCGTGGTAGTGCACCACGAGATGTGGTATACCCGCTGTTTGCTCCAGCCGTTCCACCCGCCGGTGTTGCGGAAGCGGAGGGCAGCCTCCCGGAGGTGCGGCATCGGCGTTCTCCGGGGATGTGAGAAACAAGGGCCGATCCCCGACGATCCGGTATTCATGCATAGGGCCGGAGGCTATAGCGAACATTGTACCACGCGTGCCTCACCTCCTGCAGGCGCTCGGCACGGTGTGGGCTCGGCGAGAAAAGATACACAATCCCCCGGTAAATTCCCTTCACCATATAGTGCCACGCATACAGAAGTCGGGTGGCACCTGAATAGATCTTCCCGTGATACTTGATCAGGAACTTGTCATAGCTCTGATACAGGATCCGGATCCGGCCCGCACCGAGCTGTCCGTAGGACTTTCCCTCATGATGAAGAATCTGCGCAGCAGGTACGATGAAGACCTGTGCGTGCGCAACCTCCCGGGTACGCCGGCAGAGGTCCACCTCTTCGCAGTATGCCTTGAACCGATCGTCAAATAATCCGTGTGCACTGATGAGCGATGTCCGTATCATCAGAGCGGCTCCGCTCACGTAGTGAACAGGGAACGGTTCTCTCTGTCTGGGGTGGACCGGTTTGGCACGCGCGGGAAAACCCGCGTTGGGAAACAGATCGTTCAGGAACAGGGCATCAACGAATCCCTGGTGGAACGAGGGTGGCCAGCCGTACGAAATCTGCGGCGACCCGTCGGCCCCGGTCAGCATGGGACCGCAGATCCCAACGTCCGTGTACCGATCCAGATACGCGGCGAGGATGCTCACGGCATCATTGAGCAGGACAGTATCGGAATTGAGGAGGAGAGTGTACGCACCTCTGGCCGACTGTACACCAAGGTTGTTTGCGCCGACGAAGCCCAGGTTCCGGGGGTTCTGGATCAGCCTGACCTGGGGGAAGAGCGCGCGAACCATGTCGGTGCTGTCGTCAGTCGATGCATCATCCACGACAATAACATCGAACGATACCGTGCGGGTCTTCTCATAGACAGAGGACAGGCAGTTCTGGAGGTAGGCCTTGCCGTTCCAGTTGGTCACGAGTATCGTTACACGTGGTGGCATTGCATCATGCTCTGGTTGCCACAATGGCGAATGCCCCTCCGCTATGTGTTATCATCAATTCCGCTTCTGCTGCAGCCCGGGCAACGGGGATACCCACGATTTTCCGAACAGCTCTGTGGAGCAGAGTCTCTCCTGGAGGCGAGAGTTTCATGACGCTTCCGAGTATACCTGCAGAATCATGGTCCCGCCACCGGTAGTGAATCTCCTGTACGGAGAATCCGGCACGCTCCACCGTCGCCTGCAATGTTGAGGGAGAAAAGTGAAAGAGGTGGCGGGGAAGATCCAGATGATACCATCGGCTCCGGAACAGTCGAGCCTGGAAACTCGCGAAGTTCGGGACTGCAATGACAAGAATGCCTTGCGGCCGCAGAATGCGGTGAACCTTTTTCAGGACATCATAGGGGTGCAGGAGATGTTCAAAGACGTGCCAGAATGTGACGACATCAAACCCCGCATCCGGGAGATCCGTTGTGAGGAAATCACCATGCACAAGCGGCACATCTGAATGCTGAAGGCCGGTTGCGACCGCCTGGCCGGAGATCTCGATTCCCATAGCCTGATACCCTGCGTCACGCGCTTCCTGCACGAACAGGCCAATTCCTGCCCCCACGTCCAGCAATGCGCCCGTATTCCTATGCTTGCGAACGAGCAAGACTTTGTCCTGCTGGAACCGATGCTGCGAGATGCGATCAACAGTTGCCGGAAAGTACTGCACAGGATACAATGACGCGAGATCGCTTTCAGCAGGCCGGGGTACTGTCTGCACAATTCCGCATGCCGTGCAGCGGGCGACGGAGAAAGAGTCCGCGGTTGTGCGCTGGTTGCGATCGTGGGCCGCAAACAGCCCCACGAGAGCGGACGAGCCGCACGCGCCACACTCCTGGTGTTGGGAAGAATGATGCACGGTGTTACAGCTCTTTAAAAGTGGCTTTCACTGTGTTTGAAATTGTGCGCAAGCCGTAGCGCCTGAGCACATGCAACAGAGAACCCAGCGCCGCATGCAGATGACCCCGCTTGAGCATCGCGAAGAAGAATGTTTCGAAATAAAACCGATGGTCGACACTGATCTGCTCATGAAACGTTGCCCGTGCATCATTGAACGTGCCAGTCAGGATTTCTGAAATACACGCGGCAAGCCGGGCAGGTGCGCAGTCCGTCATTTCGATGATATGGTCGTGGGGAAGTCCAAAGTATTCTGCATCGTGAACCATAGAGGCGTAGATGGATGTCTTCTTGCGCAACAACTGGATAGTGGGAAGCTGTTTTGCCCAATCGGATGTGGTGATCCAGGTGATCCCGCTCGAGCAACCGATGAAGAGCGTGGCGTAGTGCGTCAGCTCAGCATTCTCGCGGAAGCGCAGCGTGCTGCCATCGATGATGCGTGGATCCGGCGACGTCACGCGGTCTGCGGACGAAATCACAAAACAACAGTCATGCTGATCGAGAAGCAACCGGGCAGTTTCCAGCGCGAAATCTTGTGTGACGAACGTTTGTCCACTGAGCCCGGCGCATTCAAACAGTATCACGTTCCGGTAGCGGGAGAGAGCGTGCTGCTCGGCGAACTGGCGGACGTGCTCGACATCCTCCGGCGGCAGCCGGAGGACAGGCGTGACGGGCACGGTAATGCGTCCGGGATACCCGTTGTAGATTGACGCGCGTACCGTCCCGTCGAAATTCCGGTAGTTATCCGGGGGGATCTGCGTGAAAACAATCCTGTCGAAATCGCCCCGACGCAGCCGATCCTTCGCGGCCGCCGTGAACGATCTCCATCCTTCGCCCAGGGCATGAGCCCGGGAGAACGGAAGCTCCCAGATCTCATCGACGTAGGGATTCCCCTCGATGATTTCCCTGCATGGTGATGCGATAGCCCATGTGAGATGGCAACCCGGAACGTCCTGCTTCAGCTGCCGTGCAATGACCGTGGCATAGAGACAATCTCCGAATGCAACAAGATGGCCGAGAAGGATGCGTTGAGGACGGGCGCTCATGACTGCATCATCAACATGGCAAGGTCACGGAATCCGACGCGGGGCTGCCAGCCGAGGCTGCGGATTACAGCCGGCTGTGAGCAAAGCATCGGATATTCTGGGACGAATCCCTGTTTCTCATGGACATGTCGCTTCCACTCGAGTCCGGCCAGAGCAAAGCAGGTTTCCACCCACTCCTGAATGGTATGGGTTTCACCGCTGCCGATCACTGCTTCAAACACATTTTCCTGCCCCAGGAGGGTCAGCATCGCCTGCACCACATCCCCCGCAAATGTCCATTCCTTTGCGACGGACAGGTCGCCGATCTCAAGGACTTCGGTTGATCCATCGCGGATTCGCCGTGCCGCTGCCACAACACGCTGGCTGACGTGTCCGGCAGGACGCCGCGGACTTTCATGGTGGAACAGGTACGCGACGTAGGCCCTGACCCCCAGCGACCGGTAGTACCGGGCTGCGTACGCGGAGTGAATGCGGGCGACGGCATACGGACTGCTTGCCGCGAACGGGGTTTGCTCTGAGATTGGCGAACCATTGTTCTGAAACTGCACACCACTCCCGCACAACAGCACCCGTGCGGGCAGCTTCTGCTGGTACACTGCTTCGAGGATATTCAGGGTCCCGGTACTGATTGCGGAGTGGTTGGCGAAGAGGGCATCATGCCGGGTTGTGGAGAGGGCGGCAAGATGAACAATGTACGCGGGGGAGTGCTCATGGATCCGGGCGGAAACAAAAGCGGCATCGGCCACGTCCCCGTGCAGCATGGCCCCGGTCTGGTCAATCCCTACCGGTTCGATTCCCCGTTCCCGGCAGGCCTGCAGGAGATAGTAGCCGTCCTGTCCGTTTGCTCCGAAAATCAGTGCCTTCATTGTGCGACAACGTCGATCGTGGGCAATGGGAAAATCAGCTTTGTGCCTCGGTCGAGCATAGCCTTTTCGCGTTGAAGGAATTCCTCCTTGAAGTGCCAGGGGAGGACGAGGTAGTAGTCGGGCTGCATTGCGCGCGACTGCTCCTCGCTGACAATCGGAATGTCTGTGCCGAGCGTGAACGCCCCGTGTTTGTCAGGATTACGGTCCGCTGCGACATCCACAATCCGGTTGTCAATGCCGCACCATTGCAGGATCGTGTTGCCCTTTGTGGAAGCGCCGTACACGTGCACCTTTTTCCCTTCCTTCTTCAGGCGCTTGAGCAGGGCCACGAGTTCTTCCCGGTGCACGTTGATGTGGTCCTGGAAATTCTTGTAGGGTTTGTCCGTGTCGAGCTCCATGTCGAACTCATCCTGACGGAGCCGCTGGATATTCTGCAGACAGTCATCGCGGCGGTAGGCAAATGAACTGACATGCGTGGCAAAGCACCTGATGCTTCCGCCGTTGATGCTGTTCAACTCGGCGTTCACCATCTTCATCTGGGCGCGGCGGAGGATGTTCTCGATCACAGCCAGACTGTAGTACTCGAGATGTTCGTGGCAGATGGTGTCGTAGGAGTTCATCTTGAGCATGAGAGGCATGTACGACATTTCGAATACCCACAGGCCGTCAGGGGCGAGCAGCTGTTTGATGCCCCGCGTGAAGCCGACGGGATCTTCAAGGTCGTAGAACATGGCGATGGAGGTGATGATATCAAAGCGCTCGTTCCCCATGCGGGTGACAAGTTCGGCCGAGGGAAAAATGTCCTGGATGACCGTGATGTCTCCCTTGATTTCCTGGGCAATATCGGAAGGGTCAACGCCGACCTTGACCATCGCCGGAGGATAGCAGCGGAGCAGCGTCCCGTCATTGCAGCCGATGTCCAGTGTGCGGCCGCTGTCATGGCCGAGCATCTTCAGCGCCTGTTCTGCGATCCCCTGCAGGTGGGTGCGCATGGTCTGGTTGGTGCCGGAGCGGTACCAGTATGACGAATAGAGCACTTCGGGAGGCACCGTGCTCTCCATCTGCAGAAGGCCGCATGCCTTTTCGTCAAGAAGGGGATTGCACCGCACCAGGACCGTGGGGAT
>JAGDMK010000034.1 GCA_017860635.1 Bacteroidota bacterium | reverse complement strand
GCAGACTGCGGCTCGATACTCGGCGTGTTCAAGTCACGCAAACAGGCCGAAGAGTTCCTCCGCGAGTCCGCCCAGGAACATCACCTCTGCCTCAAACTGCTCGGCCTGGAGCGGAAGAAGGGTGCATGCTTTGCATATTATCTCCATCAATGCTACGGCGCGTGTCTGGGCGAAGAGCCGGCAGCAGAGTATAACCACCGTGTCGGAGAGGCATTCCATCGCCGCCGCATCGTCGCCTGGCCGTATCCGGGTCCGATCGCAATCGAGGAAACTGACTCGCACGCCGGGACGACAGAGCTCTTTTTCGTGGACAACTGGTGTCTAATCGGGAGCGCCCGGGCGTCGGACGGGATGGAGCGAATGGAGCGTGCGCCGTCCGTCCGTTTCGACTACGACACGTACAAGATTCTCCATCACTACATCATGAATCCGGCACACAGACGAACAATCCGCCGGATGGCCCTGCCTTCAGCCTCAGAAAGTCCACTATGAACCGGAGCATGAGGAATACACTGAGCCCGGATGAGACAATGCGGGACGTGACCACAGACATGATCCGGCGGGCGTTGCGCCTGGCGCGGAAAAGAGGCCGGACCATCACGATCTCGAAATCGGCAAAAGGGAAGGGCGTGGATATCGGCACGCTCGACCCGGATTCTCCTGACGGCGCTCAGCGTCTCGCCGCCTATCTCACTCCCGTGCAGCGGCATTACACGTTTTCAGGGCTGGGCGCGCCTGAAGAGAAAGATGCCATCAACTGGAGAAAGATCAACCTTCCGCCGGGCCGGCGCATCAGAGTGCTCATCCAGGTCGGCATTTCGTTCTTCCTGAAGGGGACCCCGATGAAGAACCGGCTCTACCGGAGGATGGGCGCCCACATCGGGACCAATGTTGAAATCATGCAGATGGTCTGGCTGGATCACTTCAGGCCAGAGCTGGTCTATGTGGGAGACAACACCCTGATCGGCGCGTTCAGCCGGTTGACCGTTCATGCGTACGAGGGATCGGGGAAATTCCGTTACGGACTGATTGAAATCGGCAAAAACTGCGGACTGATTGAAATCGGCAAAAACTGCCTGATTGGCGCCGGGACCGGCATCGGGCCGATTCTCATAGAAGATGGCGTCCGCACACTACCAGGTACGACGCTTTCTCCGTATCTTGCAAGAGTGCGGGCGGGGTCGGTGGTGGGGTTCTCGCCGCCTCCGGTCAAGCTCCCCGAACCTCAGACGACTGCCTGATTGCAGTCGCAGCTACTCAATCATAACTTTGGAGTCACACGTGCATATCCATGTTGCCAACCTTCCCCGGGAGATCGATGAAAAGAAACTCCGGGAACTCTTCGCTCCGTTCGGAGCGTTGACCTCAGTACGAATCGACATCGACAAAGTGACCGGAAAACCGACGGGTTTTGCCGAGGTGGAAATGCCTGAGGATGAAGAGGGGAAAAAGGCGATCAGCGGCCTCCAGGGCAAGAAGCTGACGGATTACGCGCTGTCCCTGAAAGACATCACCAGTGCAAAGCTGGAGGAAAAGCACCATGCGGAGATGGGCGGCAGGGGCAGGAAAGGCGGTGAAGGAGCCAGGGGCGGGGCCCGGCAGGGATTCCGCGGAGGTGCAGGATTCCAGGGCGGGGCGCCGCGGCGCGGAGGACAGCGTGGTTCGTAGTGCGGCCGGGGTGCAGCCCGGTGGTCCTCGCGTTGTGCGTGCTGTGGCGAAGAGCACGCTCAGGCAGGAGATTTCCTGATGCACGTGCGCGTACTCGGGAGCTCCAGCTCAGGCAACTGCACCGTGCTCTGGGACAACGGCCGTGCCGTTCTGATCGATATCGGCTTCAGCCTGCGGTATATCAGCAGGCACCTCCGGCCCATCGGACTCAGCTTCCGGGAGGTTGCGGGCGTCGTGATCACGCACGCGCACGGCGACCATGTCCACCCGAACACGCTCAGCAGCATACTCGCGCTGGGCATCCCCGTCTTCGCCCCCCATCCGATTCTGGACGTGCTCTGCGAGTACTTCCGCGAGGCGCGGAAGGCGCGGGGGACGCCGCGGCTGCGGCCCATACAGTCGGGACATGCGGATGTCGGTCCGTTCTCCGTGGATGCCTGGGCAGTCCCCCACGATGCGGCGGGAGGATGCTACGCATACACGGTGTCCGGAGAATGCCTTACCGGCGTGGCAAAGGCAACGGTCGCCACGGATCTCGGCTATGTCCCCGAGGGGCTCACGGCGCACTGCGCAGATTCCCATGTGCTCGTCGTCGAATCGAATCACGATCCGGTCATGCTGGAATCATCACGGAGGCCTCTCTGGCTGAAAGAGCGGATACGCACCATCGGCCATCTCTCCAATGAGAAGGCCGGTCACTTCGTCCGCGATGTCCTGACCGCATCGCGTTTTCTGCCGGATGCCGTCGTGCTCGCGCATGTGAGCAAGGAATGCAACACGAACGCGCGTGCGGTGGAGTCGATGCAGCGAAGCTTGCACGAACACGGCGCCGGCTCGGTCCGCGTGGTAGAGACGTTCCGCAATGCGCCGAACGAGACGGTGTCGTTCTGCCTGTGACCGGAAATGGGAGCCGGAAGAATGAGGGGACGAAATGGAATGGAGAGGGAAGGAAGAAGGAGAAACGTGCGAAACAGGAGGGAGAGGAGTATGTCTTGGATCATCATTGCAGCGATGGCGCTGCTGATGGCGGCGCCGATGGGTGCACAACAACCACAGCGAGGGAGAATGGAAAAAGCGACTTTTGGTGCGGGATGCTTCTGGTGCGTCGAGGCGGTTTTCGAACGCCTGGACGGCGTGCAATCGGTGGTCGCCGGGTACGCGGGCGGACATACGCCTGATCCCACCTATGAAGCGGTGTGCACAGGGAAGACCGGCCATGCGGAGGTTGCTGAGATCACGTTCGATCCATCGCGTATCTCGTATGCGAAACTGCTCGATGTGTTCTGGGATGCCCACGATCCGACAACCCTGAACCAGCAGGGAGCGGACGTCGGTACGCAGTACCGCTCGGCCATTTTCACGCACAGCCCGGATCAGCAGACAGCGGCAGAGGCCTCCCGCTCGGAAGCACAGAAGCGGTTCAGCAAGCCGATCGTGACGGAAATCCGCCCGCTGGAGCGCTTCTATCCTGCAGAGCACTATCATCAGGACTACTTCCGCCTGAATCCCAATGCGCCGTACTGCAGGGTGGTGATCAAACCGAAACTCGACAAGCTGAAATCGAAGGTGGATGCGGGGACGAAATAGGTGCCGCAATGGCTGTTGACCATCGGACATGAAAGGACAGGTGACGATGCTACGGATGATGCGCTGTGCATCGGTGGTGATGGTGCTCGCAGTGATTCTTATTGCCTGCAGTACCGTACCGATTACGGGAAGAAAACAGTTGAGCCTGATTCCTGCGAGCGAGATGCTGAGCATGAGCTACCAGGAGTACGGAGAGGTGCTGAAGACGAGCAAGCTGAGCACCAATACGCAGCAGACAGCAATGATCAAGAACGTGGGGGCGAAGATCCAGAAAGCCGTTGAAACCTACTTTGCCCAGAAGGGACTATCGGAATCGCTGGCAAACTACAAGTGGGAGTTCAATCTGGTGGAGAGCGAAGATGTGAATGCCTGGTGCATGCCCGGAGGCAAGGTGGTGTTCTATACCGGCATTCTGCCGATTACCAAAACAGAGGCAGGCGTGGCGGTCGTGATGGGGCACGAAGTGGCGCATGCCATCGCCGAGCATGGAAACGAACGCATGAGCCAGCAGATGCTCGCACAGCTCGGCGGAATGGCCCTCTCGGAAGCTCTCAGCAAACAGCCGGAGGCGACGAAGAATCTCTGGGCGACTGTCTATGGGCTGGGTGCACAGGTGGGTGTGCTGCTGCCCTTCAGCCGCACACAGGAAAGCGAAGCCGACCACCTCGGGCTGGTCTTCATGGCGATGGCCGGATACAATCCGAACGAGGCCGTGTCGTTCTGGGAACGCATGGCAGCGGTGAAAGGGGGACAATCTCCGCCCGAATTCCTGAGCACACACCCGTCGGACGCGTCCAGGATTGCGGAGTTGAAAGCGCTCATCCCGGAGGCGATGCCGTACTACAAGCACTAGTGAGAGGTGCCGCTCCTCACTCTCGCGGTGCGCCGATGTGCCCGAAGAGCAGACGGCGCGCGGAGGCGAACACAACTCCGCACACCAGGAGCACGAGAATGATTGTGATAAACGGCGCGAGAAAGGAAAGTATCGTGGTGAAGATGGATCCGCCGAGCTCGGCCGTTGCCACCACGGGATTTCCCATTCCTGCTGTCACCACGGAAGACTTCGCGCGGGTCAGAACTGTCGCTCCCTGAATCAACCCCGCAATCCCTCCTCCGCCGATGAGGGCAAGCACCCATTTCAACAGGGGTGAGATGTCCGTGATGACGGATGCCGAGGCGATCGTGCCGGCGACGACCGCCGCGGGTGTGGCGATGGTGTCCAGGATGTTGTCCACCCACGGTATGTAGTAGGCCGCGACCTCCATGACCGTGGCGGTCCCGAACGCTATCAATGCGGGGACTGTCCCGATCCAGGCAAAGCCCTGTGACAACTCGAGTGTGCCGGTGAGCCCGGCAATGCTGAGCGCGAGCAGCGGGACGAACACTCTGAATCCCGCTGCTGCGGCCAGCCCGATACCCAACGCAATGCTTACCGCTGTTTCCATCCCATGCTCCGGATTCTGATCCGCTACGACTTCCTGAAGAGTTTGCTCAGGAACCCGCCGACATCATCAATCACGCTGCCGTCCTTGTTTGTATCCAGCATCCCGAGAAGGGAACCCATGACATCCGGCTGGACCGGCACCGTCTTCTGCGCCTGCTGTGCAGTGCCGCGAAGCAGATCGCTGAGACTTCCCGCGTCCAGATTGGATTGTGCCGTCTGCTTGCCGAGAGCTCCCATGAGGATAGGCGCAAGCATTTCCAGAACCTGACCCACCTGGTTGGCGTCCGCGTTCGCTGCCTTGCCAAGCCCCTGCTGCACAGCGGGGCGCTGCGCACCGAAGATGTGTCCCAGAATGCTGGCCCCGTCGCCCTGATCAGAATTTGTGAGAGCCCCAAGGACGTCATCCAGAATGGATCCGTCGTGGTCCTTTTTGAGTGCGTTCTGGAGAGAATTGGCTCCGGCGGGCGTCGAAGAATTGCGGGCGAGGGCCGAGAGAAGCAACGGAAGCGCCGCCTGCACGATTGTGGCAGTTGTCGACTTGGAGAGACCGAGCTTTTTGCTGATCGCGTCGATTGCCCCGCCGCCCAGTGAGGATGTGAGAATGTCGAGAATTGAACCCATGGTCTGTACTCCTGCTCTAAGAGGTCTGGTGCGTCTGGCGGAGAAAGGGTTCCCCCAGGGAGGACTATACTGCAAATATAGAGAACTCTACAGACAAATATGCAACTCTGGCAGAATATTCCTCAGGCAGCGGTGCCGGTCTGCGCTGCGACAAGCTCGGCGATCTGCACGGCATTCGTTGCGGCGCCTTTGCGAAGGTTGTCTGCCACGATCCAGAGCGAGAGCCCGTTCGGTACGGTCGGGTCCCTGCGAATGCGCCCCACGAACACCTGGTCCCTGCCCGCGGCATCAGCCGGCATCGGATAACAGTCCCGCACCGGATCATCCACGAGCGTGACCCCCGGCGCCCGCCGCAAGAGCATCTGCGCCTCGTCCACGCTCACCGCGCGCGCGCATTCGATGTTCACCGATTCGCTGTGCCCGCCGGTCACCGGAACGCGCACACATGTTGCCGTGACGAGGAGCTCGGGGTCTCCCATGATCTTCACCGTCTCGCGCATCATCTTCATCTCTTCCCGGGTGTAACCGTTCTCCTCGAACGTGTCGATGTGCGGAATGCAGTTGAATGCGATCCGGTGGGGGAACTTCGGAACGGGGGCGGTCTGGCCATGCACCTCCGCCATGAGCTGATCGTAACCACGCTGGCCTGCACCGGTGACTGACTGGTAAGTTGACACGACAATCCGGCGTATGCCGAACGCATCGTGCAGCGGCTTCAACGCGACGACCATCTGTATCGTGGAACAATTGGGGTTCGCAATGATTCCGCCGTGCCGGTGGATGGCCTGCGGATTCACTTCGGGGACGACGAGGGGGACGCCGGGGTCCATGCGGAAGGCGCTGCTGTTGTCCACCACAACGGCGCCCGCGCTCGCCGCAACGGGAGCGAACGCGCGGCTGACCGATGCCCCGGCGGAGAACAGGGCGAACTGCGCCCGGGTATTCCGGAGTGCGTCCTCCGTGAGCGCCTGCACGGCGATGTCAGCGCCTCCGAACCGCAACATCGTTCCGGCCGAACGGGCAGTGGCAAAGAGAACCAGCCGCCGCACCGGGAACCGCCGTTCCTCCAGGACCTGGATCATGGTCCGTCCGACCATTCCCGTGGCGCCTACCACGGCAACGGTATATCGCTTCTCAGTCATCAGTCAAAGATCTCCTCGTACTCGTCGACACGGCTGAAGAACTCCGCATGAAGGGACTGCACCGCAGACTCCACATCGTGCTCATCGATGACAAAGCTCAGATTGATTTCGGAAGCGCCGGATGAAATCATGTTAAGGTTGACATGGGCGATCGCCTGCAGCACACGGGCTGCGACGCCCGGACTGTTGCGGAGATGGTCCCCGACCACACAGACGATAGCCTTCGCACGGTTCACCTCCACGGTTGCGAAATGCCGGAGCTCCTGCGTGATCTCATGCAGGTGCGAGATGTCGTTGACCGTCACCGACACGCTGACGTCCGACGTGGCCACGGTGTGGACAACAGTGCGGTATTTGTGGAACACGTCGAAGACGTTCTCCAGGAATCCGTGGGCGAGGAACATCCGCGTAGAAACGATGCTGATCAGCGAGATGCCTTCCTTGTAGGCCACGGACTTGATGATGCACTGCTTCGCTGTGTTGGGTTGTGCGACGATCAGCGTGCCCTGCGAGGACGGACGGCGGGAGTTGAGCACGCGGACCGGGATACCCTTCCGGATGGCGGGAAGAATCGTCTCCGGATGAAGGACGCGGGCGCCGAAATAGGCAAGCTCCGAGGCCTCACGGAATGACATGATCCGTATTCGCCGGGCCGCGGGCACGATCGATGGGTCTGCGGTGAGTATCCCGTCCACGTCAGTCCAGATCTGAATCTCATCGGCGCCGAGAAGCGCCCCGATGAGCGCGGCTGAATGATCCGATCCGCCCCGGCCGATGGTCGTGGTGACACCCGACGGCGTCGCCCCGATAAATCCCTGGGTGACAATGACGCGCCCGGCTTCCAGCAACGGACCAACGATCCGTTGAAGCCGTGCGCTCGTCTCTTCGAGATCGGGTGTGGCTTTCGTGTACTGGTCATCTGTGACCATGAATGTCCTCGCATCCACGAGCGTGGACCCCGGAGTGCTGCCGTTCAGGGATGCGGCGAACACGAGGCTCGAAAGCCGCTCGCCGTACGACGCCAGGAGATCCAGGGAACGGGGCGTGAGCTCGCCGAGCACGCTGATGCCCCGGACGAATCCGAGCAACTCCGCTCCCGCGGCCTCAATGGCTGCCTCCACTTCCGGCCGGACCGATGGAGACAGGAGATCGCGCGCAATCATGAGATGCCGTCGCGTGAGTTCCTGGATGATAGCCGCTGCTTCTTCCGGGCCTCCATCGGCGGCGAGATGCCCGATGCGCAGGAGCTGATTTGTCACACCCGCACAGGCGGAGAGAACGACAATGGTTTTCCGGGCAGGACTCCTGCGCACGATCTCCCCGACACGGCGCATGGCCTCCGCGCCATCGACGGATGTGCCTCCAAACTTCATGACCACGAGGTTCATCTGTGTCTCCTCGTGAAGTCGTTGAACCGGAAACTCATCTGCGCCCTGAGATTGTGCGATTGATGTATCTCCCCTCCGATTACGTGTTTCATGCAAACTCCTGCAGGAAGTCGCGGACCATCGGTCCAAGTTGATCATAGGCGATCAGAAAAGAGTCATGCCCGTGCGGCGCGTCAATCTCCCGGTAGTGCGCATTCGGCAATGCAGCGGCGATTGCCCGCTGCTCACGCGCAGGGTAGAGGATGTCCGACGAGATGCCCACACAAAGTGCCGGCTGTCGCAACGAACCGAGCACTGCATCCGGACCCGAGCGGCCTGCGGCGATGTCGTGGCTGTCCATGGCCCACGTAATATAGAGATACGTGTTTGCATCGAACCGGTCGACCAGCTTCTTACCCTGATACCGGAGATAGCGCTCGACCTGGAATCGTGGGCTCTGCAGAGACGAGGCAGCCCCGAATGAATCTGAGGGCACGGATGCCACCGACGATCCCGAAGACCGCGGAGATCCCGATGACATAGCGGATCCTGAAGACCCGGAAGAGGCCGATGACACCGAAGCTCCTGAAGACCCAGGAGATCCCGATGACACCGAGGATCCCGATGAAATAGCGAATCCTGAAGACCCACGAGATTCCGACGACACTTTGAATCCCGAAGATCCAGATGACCTCCGGGATGCCGGTGACATGGCACCTTCAGCCGGAGCGACCCGGTCCCTGCCGAACCGGTTCAGGAAGGAGATGTCGCTTCTGTATGACATCATGGCGATCTCCCTGGCAATGGAGAGTCCGCGCTCAGGCTGCGCATCAGCTGCATAGTCGCCCCCCCTCCAGGCGGGATCGAGCATGATGGCCTGCCGGGCAATATCATTGAGCCCGATGCACCAGGGGGAATGCTGCACTGCGGTGGCGATGGGGATGACCGTCGTAACCATGGCGGGGTAGAGGAGCGGCCATTCCAGAACCTGCATCCCTCCGAGCGAGCCGCCGATTAGCGTCTTGAGCTGCGTGACACCGAGATGGTCCATCAGCGCTTTCTGCAGATGTACCATGTCGCGTACCGTGTATTCGGGAAACGCCATGCCGTACGGTCTGCCCGTGTGCGGATTGGTTGACGTGGGGCCGGTCGTTCCGTAACACCCGCCGAGGAAGTTGGAACAGATGACGCAGTACCGGGATGTGTCGAGCGGGCGGCCCGGGCCGATCATCGGGTCCCACCATCCCGCGCTCTTCTCGTCGGGGGAGGAGAGACCGGCGGCGTGGGCGCTGCCGGTGAGTGCATGGCAGACCAGAATGGCGTTGTCGCGTGCTGCGTTGAGCGACCCATAGGACTCGTATGCGACGGTCACCGGCGCAAGGATCCCGCCGCTTTCGAGCGTGAACGGCCGGGATGCAGAAAAGAGCGTGACGCTCTGCGTGCGGACTATGGATGCGCCCTTTGAAGACATGGATGTCATGACGAACCGGCTCCTGCTGCGTCGAGTGCCTGGGCGAAGTCCCAGAGGATATCATCGATATGTTCCAGTCCGACGGAGACGCGGATCAGATCCGGCGTGACTCCGGCAGCCATTTGATCCTCTTCGGAGAGTTGCTGGTGCGTTGTCGAGGCCGGATGAATGACCAGCGTCTTTGCGTCGCCCACGTTCGCGAGAAGACTGGCGAGTTTCACGTTGTTGACGAAGGCCTTGCCTGCTTCGAGACCACCCTTGACACCGAACACGAGCATGGAGCCGAAATGTCCCTGACGCAGATACTTGCGGGCCAGGGCGTGGTCAGGATGGTCCGGAAGCCCGGGATAGGTGACCCAGGCAACGCGCGGGTGTTGCTGAAGCCACTGCGCGAGCTTGAGTGCATTTTCGTCGTGCCGGTCCACCCGGAGTGAAAGCGTTTCGAGTCCCTGAAGAAGGAGGAATGAGTTGAACGGACTGATGCACGGGCCGAGATCGCGCAAGCCCTCCACGCGTGCGCGGATGGCAAATGCGATGTTGCCGAACGGGCTTCCTTCGCCGAATGTCTCCCAGAAGTTGAGTCCGTGATAGCCGGGGCTGGGGGTGGTGAAGATGGGGAAGTTGCCGTTCGCCCAGTTGAACCGGCCGGAGTCGATGATCACGCCGCCGATCGAAGTCCCGTGTCCGCCGATCCACTTCGTGGCGGAGTGGGTGATGATGTCGGCGCCCCAGTCGAACGGACGTGAGAGATATCCGCCCGCCCCGAATGTGTTGTCGACGACGAGCGGTATGCCGTGGCTGTGGGCAATCCCGGCGATGGCCTGGATATCGGGGATATTAAGGCGCGGATTCCCGATGGTCTCGATGTACACAGCTCTGGTCTTGCCGTCGATTGCTGCCGCAAAAGCCGCCGGGTCGTTTCCCTTGACAAATTTGGACTGTATGCCGAAGCGGGGGAATGTGACTTTGAACTGGTTGTATGTGCCACCATAGAGATTCGGTGTGGCGACGATGTTCTCGCCTCCGGAGACGAACGTGCTGAGGGCGAGGAACTGTGCGGCATGTCCGGAAGCCGTGGCGACGGCCGCGATGCCGCCTTCCAGCGCGGCCATGCGCTCTTCGAAGACCGCGGTGGTCGGGTTCATGATCCGGGTGTAGATGTTCCCGAACTGCTTCAGGGCGAAAAGGGCTGCCGCATGCCCGGCGTCGTCAAACGTGTAGGATGTCGTCTGGTAAATGGGCACCGCGCGGGCGTGTGTCGTGGGGTCGGGGACCTGTCCCGCGTGGAGCTGCAGGGTCTCGAACCTGTACCGTGTCTGTGCTGCGGCCATATCTACCTCACTGCTGTTTAAGGGAGAGGACCAGAATTAGCTCATTCAGACTGCACCGCAGCGCCTCTGCGGGGAGAACATGAAAAAACCTCATCCGGTGTGATGAAATCCGAATGAGGTGTGCGTTGTGCGCGCGCCTTGCGGCTTCATCTTTATCCCGCCCGGGAGCGGGAACAGAACTTAGCACCTGGCGAGCGTCGTGGCTCCGGTTGCTGTGGCTTCACAGGGTCTGTCCCTCCGCCACTCTTGATGAACGGCAAGTATGTCTCGACCGTATTGCACCATACGAAACTGAGGGTTGAAAGTCAAATGGCGTGGACGCGTCCGGCCGGGGATTGCCTGGAGCCCGGGGTGGCGGGAATGGGGAGGCGGGGCGGATGGGGTGCCGGGCGGGTGGAGTGCTGGGTGGATGGTGTGCTGAGCGTATGGTGCGAGGACGACGGAGGGGGGGGTTGACTTTCTCCTCCGGGCATGCGATATTAGATACAGTATATTGTATACAATATGCAAACCACCCCTCAGACTGCAGCAGGCGGCACACCCCGCACCGTGGACCTCGGATTCGATCCGGAGGCGGTGAAGACCCTCCGCGACCGCATCGCGGACCGGATACGCTCGCTGATCATCGACGGGCGGATTACGCCGGGAGAGCGCCTCGTGGAACCCGACCTCGCCCGGCAGCTTGGCGTGAGCCGCACGCCGCTGCGCGAAGCCCTTCTGCAGCTCGACTCCGAAGGCTTTGTCCGCGTGGTGCCCCGCCACGGAGCCGTGGTCAGCCCCCTCTCGCGCTCCGATGCCCAGGAGACCTACCAGGTGAAAGGCGTTCTGGAAGCCTTTGCTGCACGGCTGGCCTGCGAACGCTTGAGCGCCGTCGAGCTGAAGACCCTGCGGGAGATCCACGAGCGAATGCGCCGCCTGGCCGCCGCCCGGACGAAAGACGTCCGCGGCATACTCGAGTGCAATTCAGAATTCCATCAGGCGCTGAGCGACGCCTCCGGCAACGAGAAACTCGCCGGGTATATCCGCTCGCTCCGGAGCCAGACACTCCGCTACAATTTTATCTATCTGTCCGTCCTTTCGCATCTCGAAACCTCGATGAAGGAACATGAACGCATCCTCGCTGCTCTCCAGAAACGTGACGGGGCATCGGTGGAACGCCTCGTGCGCGCGCACGGCGATGCGGCAGGGAAGGCGCTCTGTGCGTACATCGAGCATCCGGCGGGAGGGAAACATGCCCACGCATCTCACGGGAGCTGATCATGAACAAAACCCGGGTCGCTGTCCTCGGATACGGTAACGTCGGTCGCTGCGCTGTGGAATCCGTGCTCGTCGAGCCGGATATGGAACTGATCGGCATCATCGAGGTGCCGGAGGTGGTATCGAAATCGTGCGCGTATTCCGAGCGGGACCCCATCGTACTCCAGAAGACGCGCATCGTCGCCGATGTGAGCGAGCTGGCCAGCGTCGACGTGGCAATACTCTCCTGCCCCTCGCGCGTCGTGCGGGACACCGCCAAAGCGATGCTCCAGCGGGGGATCCGCACGGTCGACAGCTTCGACATGCACCACGATATCCCGGCGCTGCGCAAGGAGCTGGATGCGGTGGCGAAGGAACACAAGACCGTCTCCATCCTCTCTGCGGGATGGGACCCCGGCATCGACTCCGTCATCCGGGGATGGTTCCAGGCCATGGCGCCGCGCGGCATCACGTACACGAACTACGGACCCGGGCTCTCGATGGGACACTCGGTCGCGGTCCGCTCGATAGCCGGCGTCCAGGATGCCATCTCCATCACCGTCCCCGCAGGCATGGGCGTCCATCGCCGCATGGTCTATGTGCAACTCAAACCGGGCGCCGTGTTCGAGAAGGTGGAAGCGGCGATCAAGAAGGACCCGTACTTTGTCAAGGACCGGACCTATGTCTTCCAGGTGGATGACGTCAGCTTGCTGATGGACACGGGTCACGGCGTGCTGCTCGAACGGAACGGCGTCTCGGGCGTGACACACAACCAGTCGATGCGCTTCCAGCTGAAAGTCAACAACCCCGCACTTACTGCCCAGGTCATGGTCTCCGCGGCGCGCGCCGCGATGAAGCAGCAACCGGGATGCTATACGATGATCGAGCTGCCGGTCGTGGATTTCCTGTACGGCGACGTCGACAGCTTCGTGACACGGCTGGTGTGAGGCGACCATGAGCGATCCCTACGCGCGCAAACTTGTCAACCGGTCGTTCTATGCGGCAAAAGACGACGTCAAAGGCCGGGTGATCGTGGTTCTCAAGGGTCTTCTCGAGAATCGCAGTCTCAACCTGATCACTCCGATCTCCCGCACCTTTCCTGCCGGCACAATCATCGAGCTGATCGGGACTGACGAGGCAACCGCTGCGCCCGGAGTGAGTGTCCAGCGGATCGCCTACCTGGCATTCGTGGAGCTTCTGGACCCCGCCGTTCTGGTCGCAGGCGACCCGGTTTCCATCAACGGCAAGAACGTGGGCACGATCGTGGGTTTCGACGATACCCACATGCCCAATCATCAGAACACAATCCTCCGCATGGAGAAACGGATTTCAGGGGCGGACCTCGGCCTGCACCCGGGAGATCACGTCTGCATTCACGGAATTTCTACAACTCCATCTTGAGAAAGGACTCATGGTATGGCGAAGCCAGCGTATAAGTTTCAGATGTACAAACGTCTGCAGGTGAATATACCGAAGATCTATGCGGACGCGAAGAAGGCTGCGGAAACCCTGAACATGCCCGCCGAGCTGAAAGGGGCGATCGGCCTCACCGGCGCAATCTCCGGCTGCCCGTCGCCACTGCGCGAAGACATCGAGAAGGCAATGGCCGTTGAATCGCGGAAGGTCGTCCCCCTGACCGTGTATGTCGACCAGATCCGGGAAATCGTGAAGGACGTGTACGGCGACGAGTACGATGCAGCGCCGGTGAACACATGTGAAGGCGGACTCTGGGTCTCGTTTGATACCCTGATGACGCCTCCTGCAATGGGGCGCGGTGACAACTACCGGACACGGTACATCATCCCCTATGAACGCCACCTGCACCACCAGGGCGGCTATGGCCGTCCCTATCCGCCGAAGTACAAGGACATTCTGGCCGACCGCGGCAGCACGGCAGGAGAACTCGGGTTCTATGGCAAGCGCCAGAACAATTTCGACACGGTCATCGTGCCGCTGCCCGGTGCATCCTATCCCGTCCATGGCATCAAGTACCATCCGGTTCCGTTGATGAAGAACGTGGACGTGAAGGCCTCAGTCGCCGCCCTCCGCGATGCTGCAAAACAGCATGAACTCCTCCTGGGTGGATTTGCCTCGCTCGGCTACGACACGCCCGGTTACGGATACGGACAGAAGGACGCCAACGGCACGCCGCTTCTCCTCAAGGGGATCGGCGAACTCGCCCAATCGTACAACGTGCCGTACGTCATCGACAACGCGTGGGGCATCCCATTCATCGGGACCAGCGTGAAGCATGTCGGCGCGGACGCGATGGTCTTCAGCATGGACAAGGCCTCCGGCTCGCCCACGAGTGCCCTTATCATCGGAAAAGAAGAGGCCCTGGTGCCTATCCGCCGCGCACTCGGCTACCACGGCGCGCGCTGGGGCACCGGTTCGTCCTACGGGAAAGCCGCCTACGTGACGATGGACCCGGGCAAGGAAGGACTCTCCGGACAGGTTGCGGCACTCAAGGTGCTCCGCGACAAACCTGAAATCTTGAAGAAGCCTGTGGACGACCTGTACAAGATCGTGACCGAAGAGTTCGGCAAGATCGACAGCCGCATCCGCCCGTTCTTCAAGTTCGCGAAGAGCTACAACAGCGGGACGGTGGAAGTCAACTACGAAGACAGCTGGACCGACGGCAAGCTCGGCATCCCGATCTTCTCCATCGAAGACATGTACTCCGGATCCAATCTGTTCCAGGACGGCATGTCCCAGATGGGAATCATCCCGACCATCGCCTACGACGCCAACTTCTTCATCTCCCCCGGGCTCGGCACGACCGACGAGCACGGACAGCTGATCGAATCCCGTGCGCGCATGGTCATCCGCGGACTCGTGATGCTGGTGGAGATCGTCTGCGAACACTCGGGCATCTTCGAGTAGGCGCCATGAGGGCACTGGACCGGGTGATAGACGGGCTGGATATCGAGACCTATCTCGTCTGTTCGAGCGAACAGGAGGGGAAAGACCTCGCGCTGCGGCTCGGGGAGGAGCTGCACCTGGGCGAGGTGGATTTGATGTTCCAGGAGTTCGACGGGTACGGCATGCGTGTGCGGATCCGGAAGTACGTCCACAAACCCGGCGACCCGTACCGCTGGCTGGATGCGTTCGGCGGTGGGCGGGAGAAGGGGGAAGGCGCATGACCCCGCGCACGATTCTGTGTGTCCCTCTTGATCCCGTTCATGATGCGGGGATCAAGATCATCCGCAATGCGCTCGCCCGCAGAGGGCACAAGACGGTTCTCCTCTCGCCGGACCTCAGCATGGATGCCGTGGTCCGGCGGGCGGCAGCAGAACAGTTTGACGATATTCTCGTGAGCCGGACACTCGGCTATGGAGTCGCGGAGCTGCTCGGACGGTTCGTGGATCTGCTGGATGCTGCGGGTGTCCGCGCACGCAGCAGGGTGATCCTGGGAGGCAAGGCCATTACGGCGGAGCTCGCGGCTGAGCTGGGATTCGACCGGGGCTTCGACGAACACACGCCAATGGAGGATGTGGTGGCCTTCATTGAGGGGCGGCAACGTGAAAGCGAAAGCTCGATACGGACCCGCACCAAACCGGATATCACGGTGGACTACTCCTATACGGTGCACGATCCGGTTGTGGAGGGCTACCTCGATGAGATCGTCGATAAACTGCTGCGCTGGTCCGAAGGAAAGAGCTCGGCGGGAATCGAACGGATGAAGCTCCGGCGGGAGCTTTTGCAGTTGCAGGGGAAGAAGGGAACGGAGGATGTGGAGCGGGCATATCGCGCGCTCTGCGATCCCGTGATCGTGGCAGCACGCGAGGCAGGCACCCTCCCCAAGGGCGTGCGGAAAGTGGACCTGCGCGAGGCAGATGCCGTGCGCGAAGGAATCCGGACGCGCTCCGCCTTCAGGCCGGTGTCGATCCGCCATCAACGATCGAAGCCCCTCGTGTTCAAGTTCCTGGGAAGCGGCTGCCCGATGATGGACCTCGTGCACGGCAAGGTGTGCGAGCGGTGGGGAGTCGATGGATTCCTGGTGATCAATCCGTCGTGGGAAGCGCGCTACGAAGGACTGCTGGACGGATTGCTGACGCACCAGCAGGACGGCACGATCACGTCGTTCGAGAATGTGCGGTGGATGCGGGAGATGCTGGATCCGGCAACGCTGTTAACTATACGGGCACACCGTGGACTGAATACGCCGGAAACGGTTCTCCTCGCCGGATCCGCCGGCGCGGAAATGACCAAGATCGATCTGGTGTACGGCTCCCTCGGAGCCGGCACCGATCCCGACCGCCTTGCTGTCGATGGCATCGCCGCAATCCGTCTCGCGGCAGAATTCGGTATGCCGTTCGATATCCCGGGGAACGATGAACTGAGCGGCGTGCCGGCGTGGAAGACGCTCGCTGGACTCCTGATCAACGTCCACCTCGGAAGGAAACTGAACGCGCGTCCGATTCTCAAGCCGCTGTTCTGTTACGGTCCGCACATCGTCATCAACGGACTGATGGACCAGAATTTCGTGGACTACAACGCTGCGAAGATCCATGCACTCAGGTCTCTTGTGGATAGCCCGATATGGCCCGGAGAACCGATTGCGTTCATGACGCAGACGGAGGACCGTGTGCAGTCGGCATCTGCGAGCGCATATCATGCCGCGCTTGCATCGTCACTCGGGGTGGATGCGATCACCGTGGCTTCGACCGATGAAGCATATTCGCGCGGACCGATCTGTCTGGCTTCGCGCATTGACAGCATACAGGCCGTGCGGGAAGGCGGACGCTTTCTGGGGACGGCATCCATTGCGCCGTCACCTGCCGCAGACAAGACGACCGAGGACATGACGCGGATGATTCGCGAAACTCTGGATCATGTCAGACAGGCAGCGGATCTTCCTGCGGCAATCCGGGATGGACTGCTTGGCGACAGCGAAGACGGTGCCTATCCGGGCACATTCGGGAAGGGAACGGTGGTCGGGGGGTGACGATACTCGGTATTGCCGGGACCGCGAAGAACACCGGAAAGACAACGACGCTGAGCGCGCTCCTGGAGGAGGGAAGGAGGCGGGGGATGGTGCCGGGACTGACGGGCATCGGTTATGATGGCGAAGAACGCGATACAGTGACATCCCTCCCGAAACCCAGGCTGCATGTCTACCCCGATATGATCGCGACAACATCCGAGCGATGCATCCACGTGTCAACGGCACGCGGAGAAATCATCGCACGGACCGGATTCCGAACTCCGCTCGGGGAGGTGTTGATCCTGAAGATCACGCGGCCCGGACTGCTGGTTGTCGCCGGTCCAAACAAGACCGCCGAGCTGGGCGAGGTCTGTAGGGCGATGGGAAAAGCGGGAGCCGGCGTGATATTTGTGGATGGATCGCTGAACAGGATCGCGCCGTTCAGTATCGCCAATGCCGTGGTGTTCGCCACCGGTGCAGCGCGCTCCACCGACGCCGAGGTGGTCAGAAATGAAACCGTGGCCATCGAAAGAATTTTCTCCTTCGGAACCTTGGAAGAGAAGACCGCTCCGGCAAGCGGGATCGTGATGCATGGGAGTGATGTCTGGGTGTGCCTCGCACGCAACAGCGTCCACGGGCGAGAGGAGATCGGCCGTGCGATAGGCATGCGGCCGCCGGGGTTCGAAAGAATGGATATCCCGGGCGTGGTGACTGCAGAAGGCGCTCACGCGCTGTCCGAACTTGTGGTGAATCTGAAGCTCACAGGGGAGGTGGTGTTCGATGATCCGGTCAAGATCCTTCTTGGGGGCGACCCCGTGCTGATGGAAAGGCATCTGACGGCGTGTGCTGCCGCCGGATTCCTGCCCCGGTACCGGGTTCGTCCGTCGCTGAAGGGGATCACAGTGAACCCGGCCTATCCGGCATTTGACGGGACCGTTTACACTCCCGCCCATGTTGAGGCCAGGGCCTATGTGAACCGGGTGCGGACCGGTGTCAGGACGCCAGTATTTGACATTGTAGGGGAGGGTGGGGTTGCTGAGCTGTTTGATCTCGCCGTTTCAAACCCTCAATCTTCGTAGCACTCAGTCCCCGTGACACTCAGCCCCCATAACACTCAATGCCCATCATACTCAGTCCCCATAACTCTCAATCTCCGTCAAGCTCAACTTTCGTAAAATTCTCCTTGACAAAGAGGATGCAATCCCGGATATTAGGTTAGCTAAAGTTAGCGTTGCAGTTATCGCTGACTAAAGGCCCCGACTTCCCATGAACTCACCTTCCGCCAATCGTAAACCTGTTGTCCTGAGCTCACCCATAGAGCTGCAGCCATCCCACCCAAGAGTCTTCAGGGAACCGCGCGCACACGGGGCGAACACCCGTGCAGCTTCGGACAGCATGATCCGTATGGCTCTCGTGCTGATCGCCTGTCTGATCCTGATGCAGCATGGACTTGCCGCGGGGACCGGGACACCGCTCTCTGGTGTCCGATGGTCCGATTGCCTGCGCCAATCCACATCCTGGTACAAATCGGATGAGGCCAGGCGAATAGCCGGTACGGTCATGCTCTTTCAGCGCGATAGCGGGGGATGGCCAAAGGGCATAGAGATGACCCGGGAGCCTTCCGTTGACGAGAAAGCGGCTCTGGAGTCAAGTGCCAGAGAGCTCCGTGCAACCATTGACAATGGCGCGACAACGACAGAGATCCGGTTCCTCGCAAAAGTGTTCGCGGCCACGGGCGATTCATCACGACGCAAGAGCCTCGAGAAAGGGATCCGGTATCTGCTGGCTGCGCAATATGCGAACGGCGGATGGCCGCAATTCTTCCCTCTGACCAAAGGGTACTCGCGGCACATAACGTTCAACGACAACGCCATGGTGAATGTCCTCAACCTCCTGATGGACATCGCCGATGGCAAGGACGAAATGCAATTCACCGGACCGGCGATGCGCTCGGATGCTGCGAAGGCCGTCCAGAAGGGCGTGGAGTGCATTCTCGCATGCCAGGTGCGCCGCGATGGTGTGCTCACGGCCTGGTGCGCCCAGCACGACGAATCAACATTTGCCCCGGCACCGGCGCGTGCCTTTGAACTTGTATCCCTGAGCGGGTCCGAGACTGTTGGGATCGTCCGGTTCCTTATGCGCATTCCGAAGCCCGGGCCACAGATCATCACCGCGGTTCAGAGCGCGGTTGCATGGCTGGTCGTGGTCGCCGATGCGGACGCACCTCCGTTGTGGGCGCGCTTCTATGACATTGACTCCGATCTCCCGTTTGTTGCCGATCGCGACACGGTGAAACGGTACGCACTTGCCGACCTCTCCTCCGAACGACGGAACAACTACGGATGGTTCGGCGATTGGCCGCAGACCCTTCTGACGCGTCACTATCCAAAGTGGCAGAGCCGTTGGGCGAAGGACGCAAACGTGCTCGAACCATTGCGCCGCGACAGTCTCCCCGGACTCGGGAAACTTGTTGCCCTCGATATGTACTTCAACAACGAATGGCGCGACCGGAAGGATGGTGGCAGGGAACGGTATCACTACACGTGGGACGATACCACGAACTCGGGCTTTTCACAGCTCGGCGCAATCATCGGCGAGCTTGGTGCTCGGCGCTGCGCCATCGCATGGGCACCCACTCTGGAAACGCTCGGGGCATGTGATGTCTACATCATCGTCGATCCTGATCTCCCGAAAGAATCCCCCGACCCTCACATGATGGATTCTCTCTCCGTGCACCGGATCAGGGAGTGGGTGCAGGCCGGTGGTGTGCTGGTCATGATGGCCAATGACGCCGGGAACGCCGAGTTCGATCACTTCAACACGCTCGCCCGGGAATTCGGGATCACGTTCAACGGCGACAGCTATCACAGGGTGGTCGGGAACGAGTTCGAGACCGGCGCCACATCGCCGCTTCCCGCACATGATGCCTTCGCCGGCGTCCGGAAGATTTTCACAAAGGAAGTCTCTTCTCTCACGCTCGTCTCTCCCGCGAAAGCAATCCTTGCAGAAGGAGAGACGGTCCTGATGGCGGAATCACGTGCAGGCAAAGGGCTGGTTTTCGCCGTAGGCGATCCGTGGCTCTACAACGAATATATGGATCATCGCAGGCTCCCTGCGGACTTTGACAACGATCGTGCTGCCGGGGCGCTATTCCGCTGGCTCCTGGCGAAGGCACGCTGAACAAGAGGAAAGGTACTCCAGTGAAAAAGGCCTTTCATGTGACGCTTGCCGATATCGCGCGCAAGCTGGATGTTTCCACCGTGACGGTCTCAAAGGCGCTCCGTGGACATCCGGATATTTCGGAAGAGACTGTCCGGAAGATCAAAAAGCTGGCGAGGGAAATGGGATACACGCCCAACCGCATTGCGAGCAGTCTCTCGTCCCGCAAGTCGAATACCATCGGCGTCATCATCCCCAAGGTCGCCCACTTTTTCTTTTCATCGGTCATCGAGGCAATCTACGACGCCGCGTTCGAGACCGGATACGAGATCATCCTGACGGTCTCGCAGGAAAACGCCGCCCGCGAGGCGCGTCACCTGCGCTCGCTGCTGTCCATGCGTGTGGACGGGATCATTGTGTCCGTCACCGAGCAGACCAAAGACCCGTCCGTGTTTGCGGACGTGAAAGCCACCGGAGTCCCGCTGACGTTCATGGACAGAGTCCTGGACATGGACGGGTACAGCAAGATTGTGGTGGACGACCGGGGGGGTGCATTTGCAGCCACCGAACAGGCCATCAAGGCGGGATACCGGCGCATTGCACACCTGGGAGGGTACCAGCATACAAGCATCGGACGCGAGCGGTACCGCGGCTTCTCCGAAGCCATGGCGCTCCACGGGATCCCCATCAATCCGCACTGGGTGGTGTTTGGCGGATTCAGCGAAGACCAGGGATATAATGGATTCATGCAGATCTACTCCGGCGCGGAGAAGCCCGAGTTCGTCTTTGCCGCCACATTTCCAATCTCCCTCGGCGTGTACCGGGCTGCGGAGCGGCTTCACCTGCGTATCCCTGAGGATATCGACATCATTGGGTTCGGCAACAGCGGGTTCAACCAGGTCCTTTCACCTCCGCTCACCTACGTCGATCAGCCGACGCGCGATCTGGGACGCAAGTCCTTGGAAGTCTGCCTTGATCACATCCGCCGCGGCCCGAGGTTCCAGCCGACCACAATCGTGCTGCCGACGCATCTGATCCTGGCGCGCACGGGCCTGGGACCCAATGCTGCAAAGCCGTAATCTGTGCAGCGAAAGCATGCAACTCCGCCCGCTTTCAGTTCCTGCACACTGTAGAGACCACTCCCTCCCTTGCGTGCGAACTCCATGGTCACCCATTGTCGAGTGAGGTGAACTGTCATGAGTATTCGGTTGCTCGACTCACTGCATGCCGCCATGGTTCTCCGGTTGACGATCCCGTGTCTCCTGATCGCCCTGTGCGCAATCGCACTCCAATCGCCTGGTGCAGGTGCTCCGCCGCAGGAACAAGGTGAACGGGTGTGGGTCCCGGACAACGGCGACGGCACCTATACGAATCCAGTCATCTACGCGGACTACTCCGACCCCGACGTCATCCGCGTGGGCGATGACTTCTACATGACGTCTTCCAGCTTCTCCCACTTCCCCGGACTTCCCATCCTTCACTCCCGGGATCTTGTGAACTGGCGTATCATCGGTCATGCGCTTCCGTCGCATCCGTCGCCCGACTTTGCCCTGCCTCAACGGGGGAACGGGATATGGGCGCCGTCGATCCGCTACCATAACGGCGAATTCAGGATCTACGTCGGTGACCCGGACCGGGGAATCTTCATGATCAGGACGAAAGATCCGGCCGGACCCTGGGGACCGCTGATGCTGCTGCGGAAGGTGACCGGATGGATCGACCCGTGCCCGTTCTGGGACGAGGATGGAAATGCGTACATCGTGCACGCGTATGCGAACAGCCGTGTGGGAGTGAAAAGCATCCTGGTGATGAACAGGATGAACCGGGAGGGAACGGAAATACTTGATGACGGCATTGTGGTGTTTGTGGGTCATCGGAACCACCCGACGATTGAAGGGCCGAAGCTGTACAAACGGAACGGCTACTATTATATCTTTGCTCCCGCCGGCGGTGTAAAGCCGGGCTGGCAGACGGTCCTCCGTTCGAAAGACATCTTTGGTCCGTATGAAGACAGGATCGTCCTTGAGCAGGGCAGCACCCGGATCAACGGCCCCCATCAGGGTGCGTGGGTGGATACGCCCCGGGGAGAACACTGGTTCGTGCACTTCCAGGACAGGTATGCGTATGGAAGGATCGTCCATCTCCAGCCGATGCGCTGGGAGAACGACTGGCCGGTGATCGGGATCGACTATGACAAAAACGGCGTCGGTGAACCGGTCAGCACATACAGGAAGCCTGCCGTGAACGTGACCGGTGTCAAAGGACCAGGTGCAAAGCTTCCAGATGTCCAGAGCCCGGCCGTGAAGAACTCTGAGGTCCAGGGCACGTCTGTGCCGCACACGGAGGCACAAGACCGGGCGGCGAAACGTGGGCAGGCAGAAGGATCCGTTGTGATTGGCGGGGAACTGGCATACGAGCCTCAAACGAACGATGAGTTTGATGCCTCTGCTCTCGGGCTGCAGTGGCAGTGGGAGGCCAATCCACGCAGCGAGTGGTACTCATTGGAGGCGGGGAAAGGGTGGCTCCGGCTGTTCGCACAGTCGCAGGCGCCCGGATTCTTGAACTTATGGCAGACCCCCTCCCTTCTCCTTCAAAAACTTCCCGCACCCGCATTCACTGCGACCACGGCAGTCTCACTCACAGCCCGGAAGGCCGGAGAAAAGGTGGGGCTGATTATGCTGGGGCTGGACTATGCATACATCGCACTCGAGAAGACGGCCGGTGGTTTCACATTGAGCCAGGTTATCTGCCAGAAGGCAGACAAGGGTACAGAGGAAACTGCTGTCGCCTCAGTTGCTGTGATGTCGCCTGGCGCTGTTGTGCCGCCTGATTCTGTGGTGTCACCTGATGCTGTCCGGTCTACTGATGCAGTCGTGTCGCCCGACGGAATGCGATCGCCTGACGCAGTCGTGCATCCTGATGCTGTCCGGTCTCCTGATGCTGCCGTGTCACCCGACGCTGTGCGATCGTCCGACGATGTCAGTTCGCCGGACCCCGGCACATCGCTCGAGGCTGTTGCGTCGCCCGTCCTCCTGTTGAGAATGTTTGTGCGTCCGGCCAATCCATCAGAAGTGATCCCGACGGTTCTCTGCACATTCCAGTACAGTGTGGACGGGACCATATTCCACCCCCTTGGAAAAGTGTTCACGGTCCGTGAGGGACACTGGGTGGGGGCGAAAGTTGGGCTGTTCACTGCGGCTGAGAACGGCCGAGGGCGCACTCCCAAGTTGCCTGACATGCTGTCACGGGAGAGTCAATCTCCCGGCGGTCCGTCGTCGCATGGATATGCAGATGTGGATTGGTTCCGGTTCGGACGGATCCCGCAGGGGGAATGAACCCCCGTCCACGCGTGCATGCATGGGAGAGTCAACACACGTTCTGACAGAACAGTATCTGTCTGCAAGATTCTTGATCGTCTGGCAGGACCTGCATTCTTCGACAGAATCTTTATCGGAGGTCTGATGAGTTACAGATGTCGGGAAAGCGCGATGAGCTGGGCATATCCGCACTTCCATGCTTTGGCAGCTCTTTTCGTCTTGTTCAGCGCCGGTTTGTCGCTCGTCAGTTGGTCGTGCAGCCCGGCAGGGAACGCCGGTGACTCCAGATTACGCATTGACTCCGCTGCCGCTGCGCTGATGTTGAAGGAATACACGAGCGAAGGTGCTCCGGCGAAGCAGCCTGCGGGACCTCTGCCGAAGATCTCCTTCGTGTGTGACAGGGACAGCGCCGTCTACAGGGTTGGCGACAGCGCCAGAATCACCGTTGCGGTTCTGGACACGACAGAGAATCCGTTCAGAGGGATGTGTCCGTATCGTGTCACAGACGAAGATTCAAAAACACTCCGGGAGGGAATGCTGGAGATTCAGGAAGGCAGGGCGGAAGTGACGATCGAGACGAAAACCCCCGGCTTCCTGCGGCTCTATGTGACTGTCCCGTACGCTGCCGGGAATCTCACAGACCTTGTGACAATCGGAGTGGAACCGGAACGGATAGAAGCGACGCAGACGCTTCCGGACGATTTCATGCAGTTCTGGCTTGCACAGAAGGCGCGGCTGGATTCCATTCCGGCGGACGTGCG
>JAGDMK010000172.1 GCA_017860635.1 Bacteroidota bacterium | reverse complement strand
ATGATCTCCATCCGGTCCTGCAGCGGAAGGGGAATGGCATACCGGACGTTTGCCGTCGTAATGAACATCACATGCGACAGGTCGTAATCGACATCCACATAGTGGTCGTTGAATGCCACATTCTGCTCCGGGTCCAGCACTTCAAGCAGTGCCGCCGACGGATCACCCCGGAAATCCATGCTCATTTTGTCCACTTCATCCAGCAGCATCAGGGGATTGATCACCCCTGCCCGCTTCATGGATTGTATGATCTTGCCGGGCATCGATCCGATATACGTCCGCCGGTGCCCCCGGATTTCCGCCTCATCCCGCACTCCTCCGAGCGAAATGCGGACGAGAGGACGGCCAAGCGCCCGGGCGATCGATTTTGCCAGCGACGTCTTGCCGACACCGGGAGGTCCCACAAAGCAGAGGATCTGCCCTTTCATCTCGCGTACGAGGTTCAGCACCGCAATATGTTCGAGTATCCGCTCCTTCGGCTTTTCCAGCCCGAAATGATCCTCGTCCAGAATCTTCTTGACGTGCTCGACCTGCAGGTTGTCCTTTGTCCGCTTGTACCACGGAATGCTGATCATCCAGTCAAGGTATCCGCGGATAACGGTCGACTCCGGAGACATGGGAGGAGTCTTTTTCAGCTTGTTGAACTCTTCGAGGGCCTTCTCCTCGACAAGCTTGGGCATTTTGGCCTTGCGGAGATCCTCTCTGAGCTTCAGCAGTTCGGGAGATGCCTCTTCATCGCCCAGCTCATCCTGCAGAATGCGGATTTGCTCCTGGATGAAAAACTTGCGCTGTGATTTGGCGATGTTATCGTGAACCTTGGTATCGATTTCCTTTTCGATCTTCAGAACATCATTTTCGGAATTGAGGATCCTGATCAGCTCGTGCAGCTGTTCCCGGATGCTCAGCAGCTGGAGGATCCGCTGCTTCACATCCACGCTCTGCAGGATGTTCGCCGCGATATAGTACACACGGCGCAGCGGTTCACGCGTGTTCTCAAACGCGACAAGCACCTCGCTCGGGACGTTCCGGTTCAGATGCACATACTCGGCAAAAAGGCTGGAGGTGTGCCGGAGAAGCGCATCCAATTCCGCATCCATTGCTGTGGACGGCGTCTGGATCTGAACCTCCGCCTCGAGATACTTCGGGTTGGGCACGAACCGTTCCACATGGGCCTGCACAACGCCGTCGACGAGGATCTTCATCAGGCCGTTGGGAAGTTTCAGCAGCTGTATGATCCGCGCCACTGTTCCTTCCTGATAGACATCCTCGGCGCCGGGCTCCTCTGTCACGGAGTTTTTCTGCGCAACCAGGAAGATGTATTTGTCCCCGTCGACCGCATCCTGTACGGCTCGGAGTGACGATTCCCTGCCGACCAGGACTGGAAAGATCATGTACGGATAGATCACCACATCACGCAGCGGGAGCACCGGGAGCCGGGAGGGAACGTTTTCCGTGGATCCCGGCACTGATGACGGGGTATGAATGTTTTCAGAACTCATGGATATTCGCTCATGGTGGGTGAAGCAATTTAAGTTACCAAGATAATACGCGTTTGTCAAGAAAACCGCGGATGGCGGAACAACAAGGGATCGTGCCCGGTATGGTCAAGGCGGAATGGCCAGCAGGTCTTGATCAGTGCAGGATGATCAGTGCGGAATAGCCTGATACTGGACGACCTGATATGGAGACACACGGGAGACACCGAGGTAACCACCTTCGCGCAGCAGTGCACTCAGAGCCCTGGCAAGGGACTCGGGTAGCGCAACCATGGGCAGACGTTGCTGAATGAACTGTTTGATCACACGTTCTGACTCGAAGGCCTGGCGGCAGGGAGGACAGTGCAGGGTATGATGCTCAAACCAAACTTTCTCGCTTCCCCGGAGATAGTGATCCACGGCTGGGGTGATCCGTTCGACACATTCCTGACAATTCATCGTGGACACTCCCGCTGCATTGCGGTTTCGCACATGCAGACCTCACGGTCTTCTTCATCCCTCGATTGCGTATCCACGATCTTTCGCATAGCGCGTCAATTTGACTTTTAGAAGACTCCGGCCGCGGTGGAGACGGGACCGGACGGTTCCCAGTGGGCAGTCCAGAAACTCCGCAATCTCCTCGTACGTCAGCCCCTCAATGTCGCACAGAATGACTACCGTCCGGAAATCTTCCGGCAGACCCGCAATCGCCGTGGCCACGTCATCATCCAGCAGTGCGTCAAACGATCCCTCCTGCGCACCCCCGGAATCTGCGGTTTCATCACGGATTGAAGTGTAGAAATTCTGGATCTCGTCATAGTCAACAGTATCGGGTTCTTTCGCTTCCCGCCGGTACCGGTTGATATACGAGTTTTTCATGATTCTGAACAACCAGGCCCGGATATTGGTTCCTTTTTCGTACTTATCCCAGAACCGGAATGCCTTGAGGAAGGTTTCCTGAACCAGATCGTCGGCATCGGCCGCGTTGTTGGTCATCCGGAGAGCGTAGTTGTAGAGCAGGTCCGCGTGGGGGAGGGCCTCTGTCTCAAACTCTGTCTGTTTCGGCGTTTTGCCGGCGGTTTTCATGCGTCTCTTCGTGTGCCGGGCAGAGGAAACCCGGATAAAAAAAGTACGAGAATCCAAGCAGAGTGTCAAGCGCACCGGCGCGCGAATAAAGCGCAAATAAAGCCTGACTGAGGCAACGAGGCGTGGGTACCTACGGCCGGAAGGAAATAGCAGGATACGGACGGTAGATCTGGAGGGCGTCAAACAGCTGCTGTGTCGGCATCACGGCATCCACACGCAACAGTGCTGTTGTAATGGCACGATCGGTCACATCCACCGTTTCCAGGCCGCCGAATGTGTGGAGATCACCGATATCCTTAATGAGCACTGTGTCATGGGACTTCTGGAACATGACGCCGATATCCACGGCGTGTTCCCAGCCGGAGGGGTGCCGGAGCTGAACGCCGCGAATCAGGAGATCCACCATCTGTTTTCCGTTCAACGGCAACCGGTGGTAGTAATCAAGTTCCGTATCCTCATGACTCCCGTTGGCGATGGATCGCAGCGCCGTCAGAATGCCGATGACATTCAGCTCACGGATATGATTCTTCAGGGGATCGCCGGGCCAGTGCCCTGATTCGATGAGCAGCGTGCTTGTTCCCGAGGCCTGGAATGTCTCCCCGTAGGCACGAGGTTCATACGCATCTTCATACCGGGTGACGCGCCCTTTTGCGTAGGGTTCGAGAATCCGGCTGACCAACGCACCGACACGCATGGCGCGCAGCCGGGTGCTTGTCGTCCCGCGGTCGGCCGATGGTGCCGGGGCAAGAAGCGCCATCGCCGAGGGTATCTGCGACTCACCGACAGAGTTGAGCCCCTGGTCATGCAGGTTAAACCCGAACTCCGGCCGCAACCGGGAGCAAGCGGCATGCAGAGCTTTTCCTTCCGGCGTCGCCAGGGCGTGTGCATCCCGGTTGATGTCAATGCCCGCACTGTTCCTCCGCTGACGGTATTCTGCGCCGTCCGGGTTTACAAGGGGAACGATCCATACCGATATCCCCCGCAACATCGTATGAACCCATTCGTCATCCCGATGGAGGAGTACCATTTGAAGCAGGTCCAGGAGCGCAAGCGTGGCCGTAGGTTCGTCGCCGTGCATCTGTGACCAGAGCAGCACCCGGCGCATTCCTGTGCCCATGCTGATCATCGAGAGAAGCCGCCCTTCGACAGAGGTGCCGATGGTTTCGAGCGTGAAGAGGGATCCCCCCCGCATGACAAGCCCCTGAAGCTCATTGCGGACCGGTTCGTACTGGCAGAGCCCGGGATGAAGATGGTCCAGTCTGGATGAAGGGTACCGCTCGGCGATCATCGCGGCAAATGCGGAGGGGGTCATTGCTGCAGGGCCTCGAAATACTTCTTGATCAGCTCTTCGTAGTCACGAGCATATCCTTCCTCGAGCGCACGCAGCAGATCTCGCTGCAACCGGTTGCGTCCTTCCACAGTTGAAAGATCGATGGGCGGCGGACTCTGCCTTGTCGCGGCTGTCCCCGACTCTGCTTTCCGCCGTTTCTCAAAATCCCGTTCGCGCATCGAGCGTTGCGCATCCAGCAGGCGCGACAGGATTCGATCCTGCTTCTGCAGTGTTTCCGGATTGACGTTGCCCTGGGCCATGTCTGTCTGCACTTCGCGCATATCATTCGCCACCCGTTGAAGATCGCCGAGAATCTTGCTCAGGTCGCCGGTGCGGGATGCCTCGCGGGCAAGCTCCTCAAGGGATTTGCGCACCATCCCCTGTTCGCCCGCAAGTCTGGCCAGCGCGGCGCCCTGTTCGGGTGTCAAACCTCTGGTCCCGTCATTGATCCCCTGTTGCTGTCCGCCAAGTTGTTGGAGCCGCTGCAGAAATCCCGCCATGCCCATTCCCTGGCCTCCCCCCTGCGACATGCCTTGTGCAGCGGCCTGCAGTTGCTGCGCGGTCTGGTTCAGCGCTCCCATTGCCTCCCCCTGCTGCTGGGAAGCGCCACTGCCATTCCGTTGATCGAGCGACTGCAGGGCATCCTGCATCCGCTGCATCGCCTCTCCGATTCCTTTTCCCATCTCCGGACTGATGCCGAACGTCTTCTGGGAAAGCGCTGCCAGGCGGTTGGTGACGTTCCCGAGGTCACGCAGGACATTCATTTGTTCCTGTGCATGGTCACGGAACTGCTGTGACAGCGGATCGAGTCCTTTCGACGCATTCTTCAGGTCTTCCTGACGCCGCGACAGCTCCAGAAGGTCGCGGGCAGCCCGGCGCATTTCCTGCACAATCTGCCGCTGCTGGTTCGAACGCATCTGTTGCTGCATCTGCTTCAGGTCCTCCAGCATGGATCCCATGGCCTGGGCCGCCTGCTGTTGCTGTTGGGCGGCCTGATCCATCTGCTGCTGGCGGAGCGATTGGGAAATCTGCCGGAGGAGGTCCTCGAGATTTGCTTTTTGAAGCGAGTCCTGGAGTGCCTGCATTTCGCTCACCGGCATCTCTGCCGGGAACTCCTCCATCTTCTTCTGCAGATTCTCCAGCTCCTTTCTCATCTGCTCATACTGCTCACGGAGGTTCTCTTCTGTCTTTGCTGCTGCCTCGCTGCGTGCGGCGTCTTCCGGTTTCTGCGACGCAAGCTCCTGCTGAAGTCTGTGCATCTCCTCGGCCCGCTTCACGGCCTCGTCCACTTTCTGTTCGATCTGGATGCGCTTCAGCAGATTGAGCGTCCGTTCGATGCTCTTCCGGAACTGATCCTCAGAAAACGAGAACTGCTGGAGGGCCTGCTGCATTGCCTCCGGCGTCATCCGCTGCATCGCGTCCTGCAGCCTTTTCATCGCCTCCGCAAATTCCGGAGATTGCATCTGTTCCATCACCTGCTGCAATTCCTGATACTTCGACAATGTCTCCTGCGACAGGACATTGTTTTTCTGCATCTCGTTCAGCATCCGGTCCACCGTCTGCTGGACATCGTTCAGCTTTTTCTGGATCTCCTGATACCGGCGTGCGATCTCTTCCGCTTTCTTCTGCTCTTCCCAGGTGAGCTTCTGCTGCGGCTTCTTGAGCTCACGCGAAAGCTCGTCCATTTCCTTTTTGGCTTCCTCCGCCTGTTTGAGGGCATCGGTAAGCGTCTCCCGGGCCTCTTCATGCCCTTTGTCGAGATCGGCAAAGACCTCGTCAATAGAAGGTAAACGCAGCGTGAATGTTTCGCTGACGGCCCTCTTCGGACCCGTCACTGCATCGTTGTCAAAGACCTCAGCGTGATACTCCACGACGTCCTCTGGCGCAAGACGCAATGTGCTCAGCGCCCAGGTGAAAGGAACAAGCCAGTCCAGGCCCGCGCGTCCTGACAGTGCCACATCCACCATTGTGAAGTCCGTGGCCGGACGCTCGTACTTGGAATGAATGAGCTTGTGCGCAAGTCGGAGCCGGGAAATACCGTAATCGTCAGAAAGACGGAAGAGCATGGGAAGCTCTTCATCTCCCACGATGTTCAAATGTGCGCCCGGAGCCACAATAGAGATCGTCGGACCGGTATCCGGTACAACCCGGAGTGTGTATTCAATAGGATCGGCATTGCTGATCCCCTCAGTATCCGTGACGCGCACGTGGTACGAGCGCTCCTTCCGGAGCGTCATGAACCCCGACGCGTTCTTCCCGGATACTGCAAGAGAAAGCGACGTGCTGTCGCTGAACACCGCTTCGGCAGCGGCCAGTCGTTTGCTGGCTTCAAGTGCAAACTGGATCCGCGTACCAGCAAGTGCCTGGACGTCCCCCACATTCTCATCAAGCGAACGGGGAGGGAGGCCGGTATACGGCGGGAAGTTCAGAGACAGCTGGAGCGCATTGACCAGAGGCCGGTCCAGCACCGTCAGCAGATAGATCTCGCTCTGCACTGATCCAATGCGCACCCCGTATTGGGTCGATACGCGGACGCGGGGAAGCGTTGCCCGCCATGTTCCGTCAGCGACGCGCTTCAGATCGCTTTCTTCGAACGATGCCTGACCCGCGGGACGAATCATGAGGGTCACCGCATCGGGACGTTGCCCGTCCACACGCACGCCGACATCGACATCAGCTCCTTTGATCACTTCAGTGTTGCCGGGGGACACGGTGAACAGATACGCGGGCGGCGGGGTGAACTCAGTGCCGAAATGCAGCAGCCGGTATGCCGCACCTCCAAGCGTGCCCGGAAGCAGGAGCATCAGTCCGCCGGCAAAGAGCAGTGCAGCCGGAAAGAATCGTGCCATCGACCGGAGCGCCGAGCGATCGATCATTGTCGAGAAGTCGAGCGGCCGAAGCAATGCGTTCAGATCGTCGGAGGCTGCTTCAATGAGCTGCAGAGAGTAGTATCGTCCGGCCCCCTCTCCTTCACGCAACAGCTGCAGTAGGTTGTGCAGCCGGTCTTTGATCTCCGGAAATGCCACCCCGACCCGTTCCGCCGTTTGGTCATCGTCTTCGCCCCGCAGGAGCCCGAGGAGGCATCCAAGCGGCCGGCCGACCAACCAGAGAACAGCAGCAGTGAGAATGAGGAGGGATACGCTGACCAGGACCGTCCTGACCAGTGCGGAGCAATGAAAGAAGGCTTCCACGGCGAGGAGCAAGAGTAATCCGGCCAGGAGGCCGAGACCGACCTGCAGCAATCCCTGCA
>JAGDMK010000033.1 GCA_017860635.1 Bacteroidota bacterium | reverse complement strand
GTGCTGCGAACGGATCATCTGGCCTCCATACCGAAACCCCTCGACGTGTCGTTCGAACTCCGGCGCGGAGAGATCCTGGGTCTGGCCGGACTCGTGGGCGCAGGTCGCACGGAACTCCTGCGCGCCCTCTTCGGCCTCTCGCCCATCGCAAACGGTCGGATCCGCCTCCACAGCCATGAGGGATGGGCGGTCCCCGCGGCACGCTGGCATCAGGGTGCCGGCATGGTGAGTGAAGACAGAGGGAAGGAAGGACTTGCCGTGTCGCTCAGCGTCGCAGACAATATTACCATGAACCTCTCGCGCGATGCGGGGCCATTCGGCATTGTGCGGCCATCCCGCCTCGCCGCAACCGCTCAGCACTGGATCGAAACGTTTGGCATCAAGGCACGGGGTCCGGCCCAGGAAGTGCGGACACTCTCGGGAGGGAACCAGCAGAAGGTCGCTCTCGCACGCCTCCTGCACCAGAATGTCGACATCCTGCTGCTGGACGAACCGACCCGCGGCATCGACGTTGCCAGCAAATCGCAGGTCTACGACCTGATCAACCGCCTCGCCGCAGGTGATCCGGCAACGGGAATTCAGCCCAAGGCTATCCTTCTGGTCAGCAGCTATCTTCCGGAACTCCTCGGCGTCTGTGACCGGATCGCAGTCATGCACCGCGGACGTCTCGGACCGGCACGGCCGGTCGGTGAATGGATGGAACACACGCTTCTGCTTGCAGCAACCGGTCAGGGTCTTCCCACATGAAACGCTTCTCTTCACTCGCACAGGCACTCGGTCCGGTCGCAGGGCTCATCGTCATCTTCGGTCTTTTTGCCGTCATCGGTCCGGACAGCTTCTCCTCGTCGAGCAACCTGGAAACGATTGCCCGGCAGACAGCGATCGTCGGTTCGGCGGCACTGGGCATGACACTCATTATTATCTCCGGCGGCATCGATCTCTCTGTGGGTTCGATCATCGCCCTCGTCACCGTCGTCATTGCCGCGCTCCTGCAGTCCGGTATGGATCCCCTTCTGGCCGCACTCGGCGGAGTCGGAGCCGGAGTCCTGTGCGGTTTCATCAACGGCTTTTTGATCACCCGCCTCCGGGTCGTTCCGTTCATTGTCACACTCGGCACCCTCTTGGTGGTTCGTGGCGCCGCCAAGGGGTTTGCGCGCGAACAGAAGATCGATGCGCCCCTCACGTGGCTCAAGGAATTGCTCGCCGCCCTTCCACCGGGCGAAGGGTGGCGGATCGTGCCCTGGGGAGTCTGGCTGACCATCGCCCTCGCATTTCTTGTCGCAGGCGTGCTCGCCTACACACGCCTCGGGCGTCATGTCATCGCCGTCGGGTCCAACGAACAGACCGCCCGCTTGTGCGGCGTTCCCGTCGACCGTGTGAAGGTTATCGTCTATTCGCTCGGAGGACTCTTTGCCGGCGTTGCGGGGGTTCTGCAATTCTCGCGGCTGACCGTGGGTGATCCGACCGTGGCAATGGGAGTCGAGCTGGATGTCATCGCTGCGGTCGTCATCGGCGGCGGCAGCCTCTCGGGCGGCGAAGGGTCCATTGCGGGGACGATCGTCGGCGCCCTGATCATGACGGTCATCAGATCCGGCTGCGCGCAGATGGGCCTTCCCAACTGGGTTCAGGAAATGGTGACAGGCGGAATCATTGTGGTCGCGGTTGCCCTGGACCGCTGGCGTCAGCGGACCAAAGCCTCCGGGGGTGCATGAGCAGGATCGCATGAAGGACACCCAGCACCCGCACCCTCCCCCCACTGCCTTTCCATTCATCGGCATTCTCGAATCCGACGACCATGGCGGCGGATTCGTCCGCACGCGGTCGCTCACGCTCGAAATCCACCCCACCGACGTCCATGTCACTCCGCGGCAATACCGGGACAACAGTCTGCGCCCCGGCACCGAGCTGGAGGGCGTTGCACGCCAGGGACGGAACCCTCATCCGGTCATGGAGGAGCTCCACCGGATCAACGGCCGGACTCCACGGGCCTGGGCCTCCGTGCCGGAGTTTGGATCCCATGAGGTTATTTCCCCCTATGAGTGGATCCGGCTTGAAGGAAAAGATGACTCCGTGGCGGGCCGGCTCGGCCAGTGGCCGATGCGGATCGTGGACCTTTTCTGCCCGGTCGGCAAGGGACAACGGGCACTGATCGTCTCACCGCCCAAGGCGGGCAAAACCATGCTCATGCAACAGCTCGCCCATGCCATCAGCCGCAACCATCCATCCATCGAGCTGGCAGTGCTGCTGATCGACGAACGACCCGAAGAAGTGACGGACATGCGGCGCTCCATCAAAGGAGAAGTGTTTGCGAGCTCGAGCGATAGCGAGCGCGGACTGCATGTCCGGCTCGCGCAACTGGTGCTCGAGTATGCCAGGCGGAAGGTCGAGACCGGCAAGGACGTGGTAGTGCTTTTGGACTCCCTGACGCGGCTCGGGCGGGCATTCAACATCCACCAGCGGAGCAGCGGACGAACGATGTCGGGCGGAGTGGATGCCCGGGCCCTGGAGATTCCAAAACGGATGTTCGGCGCGGCACGGAAAATCGAAGGCGGCGGATCGCTCACGATCATCGCCACCGCGCTGATTCAGACGGAATCACGGATGGACGAGCTCATCTTCCAGGAGTTCAAGGGGACGGGCAACATGGAGCTGGTGCTCGACCGCGAACTCGCCGACGAACGGATCTTCCCTGCGATCAACCTCGGACTCTCCGGAACCCGGCGGGAGGAGTTGCTCTTCGGGGATGACCTGTATCGCCACCAGGACCTGCGGCGCGCAATCAGCCGGATGCGCCCCCGCGATGCAATGCTCGCCATCCACAAGCTGCTGGAGCAGTATCCTACCAATGCAGAGGTGCTGGCAAAATTTGCCTGATGCCGGAACCGCATTCCCACGTGCCTCCCTGCATAAGAAAGGATCTGAAACGCCTGGTGCAGCCAGAACCTGCGGTCACTTGATGCGGCGGTCACCTGAAGTCGCGGTCACTTGAAGTTGCGGTCAATCTCCGTCCCATTGCCAAAAGACTTCAATGCTCGTATCTTGTACTATTATGCACTTCCGGAAATTCGCTATGCCCCGACAACGCTTCACACGCACAGTCTGCCTGGCTTTCGTACTCTCGTTCGGCTTCACGATGGCGCTTACCGCCGCTGACAAGAAACCCCTGACCCATGAGGTCTATGACCTGTGGAAAAAGGTGAGCGGTGAAACCATCTCCAACGACGGCATCTGGGTGCTGTATGGCGTTGAGCCGCAGGAAGGGGACGGTATACTGGTAGTCCGCAATCTCCGCAGCGGCGCATGCGACACCATCCCCCGCGGCGTCAACCCCAAACTTTCATTTGACTCCCGGTTCGCAGCATTCGTCATCAAACCGCCGTTCGCAGACGTGAAGAAAGCAAAAGCCGCCAAGAAGAAGCCTGAAGAAATGCCGAAAGATACGCTGGCACTCCTCCAGCTCGGCACTGATTCGCTACTGCGAATTCCTCTGGCGAAGTCGTTCAGGTTCCCGGAAAAGGGGTCCGGCTGGATCGCTGTGCAGATGGAGCCGGATTCCGCGAAACGGGACTCGGCTGGAGCACGCGCGGCCACGGACAACCCGGCCGATGCAGAAACCAACGTTAAAGAGAAGACGGAAGAGCAAGGGACGACGCTGCTTTTGCGCCGGCTCGGCGATGGACGCGAGTTCCGCTACCCTTCGGTGACGGGATTCTCGTTCAGCAAGCCCGGCAACGCACTGGCCTTCACGTCGACCGGAGACAGTGCGTCAATACCCGGGGTCTTCCTGTTCACCACCGAAACACTGGCCCTCGATACACTCAGCAGGGGGAAAGGTACGTTCAAACACCTCGCGTTCGACGACGACGGGAAGCAGTTGGCGTTCCTCGCCGACCGGGACACCGGCAAGGCAAAACAGCGCTACTTCTCTCTCTGTTATTGGTCCGCCGGAAAGGATTCAGCGACGGTGCTGGCCGACACGGCAACCCCCGGCGTGCCGACAGAGTGGCTCATCAGCGAACACAGAATTCCTGACTTCTCAAAGAACGGGATGCGGCTCTATGCCGGGACGGCGCCTGTGCCCATGCCCGAGGACACCACACTCACTGAAGAGGAAACAGCAAAACTCGATGTCTGGAACTGGCAGGACGACTACGTCCAGCCCCACCAGCTGAAGACCGTCGAACAGGAGAAGAAGCGCTCCTACCTCGCAGTTGTGGACCTTGCCCGGCACACCTTCACGCAGCTGGGCACGCAGGCGATCCCCTCCGTCACAGTCGCCAGCGATGGCAAGAGTGATGTTGCGCTCGGCCTCTCGGACATTCCCTACAGGAAACTCGTCTCCTGGGAAGACGTGCCCTATCATGATGTCTACCTCATCGACGTCCGTTCAGGCAACCGGACACAGGTGCTCAAGAAGATCAAAGGGACGCCCTCTCTCTCGCCGGATGGACGGTTCATCCTCTGGTACGACATGCCCCTGCGGCACTGGCGCACCCTCGCGACGTCTGCTCAGGCCCAGGCCGTCATCACACGCAGCATCAAGGTTCCGTTGTACGATGAGCTCTCGGATGTTCCTGATGATCCAGGCGCCTACGGCGTCGCGTCCTGGACAGAGAACGACTCGACAGTCCTGGTGTATGACCGGTACGACATCTGGTCTGCCGATCCGACCGGCAAGACTCCTGCGGTATGTCTGACCGGAGGTCACGGGCGCGCGACGACGACCAGCTATCGGTATATGCGGATGGATCCGGATGAGAAATTCCTGAAACCGGGCGCATCCATGCTGCTGAAAGTCTTCAATTCAACAACAAAGGTCGCCGGGTACGCCCGGATGCGGCTCGGTGGTGAACAGCAACCGGCTTCCCTCATCACCGGCGGCTTCGAGTTCACAACTCCGGTCAAGGCGAAGCACGACAGCACATTCCTCTTTCAAAAGAGTTCGTTCACAGTCTCCCCTGACCTCTATGCCGCTGATGCGGATTTCCGGACCATCACGCGGTTGAGTGATTGCAATCCACAACAAAAGGACTATCTCTGGGGATCGATCGAGCTCGTGCACTGGAAAGGAGCCGATGGAACTGCTCTTGATGGGCTCCTGATCAGGCCGGCGCTGTTTGATCCGAAAAAGAAATATCCGATGATCGTCTATTACTACGAACGGATGTCGGACCTGCTCCACCGGTATTTCGCTCCCGCGCCGAGCGCTTCCAGTATCAACCCGACCATGTTCGCAAGCAACGGATATCTGGTCTTCCTGCCCGATATCCGTTACCGGATCGGACACCCAGGGCTGAGCGCCGTCGATTGCGTGGTCCCCGGCGTAAAGAAACTGATTGCCGCCGGCTTTGTGGATCCTGCGCGGATCGGGCTGCAGGGTCAGAGCTGGGGAGGATACCAGACGGCCTTCATTATCACACGAACCGGAATGTTCCGGGCGGCGATGGCCGGAGCCCCGGTTTCCAACATGACCAGCGCGTACGGCGGGATCCGCTGGGAGAGCGGCGTGAGCCGGATGTTTCAGTACGAACGCGATCAGAGCCGGATCGGAGGCACACTCTGGCAGAAAAGGGACCTCTACCTTGAGAACTCCCCGCTCTTCGCAGCCGACCGGATCACCACGCCGCTGCTGATTATGCACAATGACGATGACGGCGCGGTCCCCTGGTATCAGGGAATCGAGATGTTCACCGCACTCCGGCGGCTGGGCAAACCGGTCTGGATGCTGACGTACAACAACGAAGCTCACAACCTCGTGCAGAGGAAGAACCGGAAGGACATCTCCGTCCGCCAGATGCAGTTCTTTGACCACTACCTGAAAGATGCGCCTGCGCCGGTCTGGATGACGAAGGGAATTCCTGCGGTGAACAAGGGGAAGACTCTCGGCCTGGAGCTGGACCGGAAGTAAGGCGTTTGAAGCAGGATGTCGTCACACAACAGGAGTTCGGGCATCGCGTAGTGAGAACAATGCACATGATACATCCAGGGAACGTTCTACGCACATTCGTCATCATCGGAATCGTCCATCTGCTCGGGGTGCAGGCCGGTACGGCGCAGACAGTCCCGACAGCCCGCTGGTATTACGAGCCTCAGTACGAACCGCAGGAGCATCAGGCCGACATGCAGCATATGCGGCTTGATCTCCGGTTTGTGCCGGAACAGGGCCTTGTCAGCGGCACGGTGACACACCGGTTTACACCACTCAGGGAGACGGTGGATTCCCTCTTCTTCAACGGCCCCGGGATCCGCGTGAAGAGCGTTCTCTACAACGGCAAACCCGCCCGCTTTTCCACCGGAGACGAGGGTACCACCGTGTACCTCTCCCCCGCAGCGCAGTGGGGAGACACTGATAGCATCACGTTTCAGTATGAGGCCAATCCCCGGCGCGGATTGTATTTCATCGGATGGAAAGACTCCACTGGGAGGAGCCGCAAACAGATCTGGTCACAGGGGCAGGGGATCGACAACAGGCACTGGTTCCCCTGTTACGATGCCCAGAACGACAAGCTGATCACCGAAACCATCATCACATTTGACTCCCGGTACAGCGTCCTTTCCAACGGCGGCAGGGTCAGCATGCACCACAATGCGGACGGCACCACGACATGGCATTATCGCATGTCGCACCCTCACTCGGTCTATCTCGTGATGATCGGCATCGGAGCGTACGGCATTGAAGAGCGCCGGAGCAGGAGCGGCGTCGCCTTGCACCTCTGGTATTATCCGGAATACCCTGACCGCATTGAGCCGACATACCGGTATTCAGCCGAGGCCGTAGATTTCATGGAGGAGGAAACCGGAGTGCCATACCCGTGGGAGTCGTACGCGCAGATCCCGGTCCAGGATTTCCTGTATGGCGCCATGGAAAATACCTCCGCAACCGTCTTCGGCGACGCCCTGTTCGTCGACCGTCGGGCCTTCCTGGATCAGAACTATATCGGCGTGAACGTCCACGAGCTCGCACACCAGTGGTTTGGCGATTATGTAACCGGACGCACCCCCAGGAATTCGTGGCTGCACGAAAGCTTTGCCACGTTCTACCCCAAGCTGTTTCTGCGGAGGATCGAGGGGGAGGACGCGTATCAGTGGGCCCGGAAAAAGGAACATGATGCCGCCCTGGAGACATCGAAGCAGAACCTGTTCCCGATCCTCCATTCCCGCGCAGGGAGGACCCGCGTGTACGAAAAAGGATCCGCCGTCCTCGACATGATGCGGCACACGTTCGGAGAGCAGGCGGTCCGCAAGGTACTGACACAATACCTGAATAAGCACGCCTACGGATTGGTCGAGTCGAACGATCTCTATCAGTCATTCCAGGATGTCCTCGGCCTCTCTCCCTGGTGGTTCTTTGAGCAGTGGATCTACCGGGGCGGGGAACCGCACTACGTTGTCTCCTATGAAGACATCACGTTGGCAGGTGTACGCCGGACGCGCTTCACCGTGCGGCAGGAACACCAGAGGGACGATCTGGTCGGGCTCTTCCGGATGCCGATCGGATTCGCCGTCCACTATGCCGATAGAAGCATGGACAGTACACGCGTGATGATCGAAAAGGAAACGGAGATCGTGGACATCCCCAACCGGCGGAACGCACAAATCGCGTTCGCCCTTTTCGATCCCGGCAACTGGATTCTCAAGACGGTGTCATTCCCGAAGCTGTTCACCGAGTTGCGCGCCCAGGCGTTGCGGGCGCCGCAGATGATTGACAGGTACGATGCGGTGATGGCGATGCGGGAGCTTCCGCCTGATACGAAGCGGAGTGCGCTCACTGAAGTATTCAGGCAGGAATCGTTCGGGGAAGTGCGCGCAGAGGTGGTCCGTCAGCTGGTTGCCGATCCGCACGCTTCAGCCCGCGAGATTCTCCGCCTTGCATCACAGGATCGCGCACCGGAGGTCCGCCGCGCCCTGGTGAATGCCGTGAGCGCCATCCCCCGGGAGGAACGGGAACTCTTCGAACAGATGCTGCGGGACTCTTCATATGAGGTTGTCGAAGGCATCCTGCGAAAACTCTCGGCTCAATTCCCTGCTGAGACCGACCGCTATCTGAAGCTCACGGCGTCAGACAACGGCGTCGGGAATGCTATCCGCGTGCTCCGGCATGAGATCAGCGCCGGCAAAGGACATACATCGTCCGGAGATTCACTGGCCGTACTGGCTTCCCCGGCAAACGAATTCCGCACGCGCACGAACGCGTTTGAAGCTCTCTGCCGTCTGAACCATTTGGACGCCGGAATTGTTGAATCCCTTTACGACGCCATGACGCATCCGAACGGCCGGCTGCGGGGCTCCGCGACCGACGTCGCACGAAAGTACTTGACGCAGTCTGCCCACAAAACCCTCTTCCGCCAGGTGCTTGCAGCAGGCGAGTGGCAGGAATGGCAGCGCAAGATCCTGACGGAAGTCGTGGACGCCCAATAACTCCTCTTCCATTCATCCACTATCGTGGAGCGATGCTTATGAGCACTCCAGTCAAAGGGGGACTTCTTCTCGGTATCCTCACAGTCCTGTGGACGTTCGTTCTTGGCTTCACAGGCTGGTACAAGGATCCGGTCATGCTGAACATGTTCTGGCTGGTCATCCTGATTCAGCTCGGGGTAATGATCTGGGCCCTCAGGAAGACAGGGGCCGAAGGGGCACCCTACGGCAAGCAGATCCTCAACGGGCTCATCCTCTCGGTGGTCGGCGCCGTGATCATCTTCTTCGGCTCACTGCTCTTCACGTCGGTGGTATTCCCGAACTACTTCGAGGAGCTGCGTGCGGCGCACACCGAGATCCTCCGGAACAGCGGACAGTCCGAGGAGGAGATCGCCAGAACGCTTGCAGGGGAATCTTCCATGCAGACTCCGTTCGGCCAGGCCATCTCCGGTGTCATGGGTACCATCGCCACCGGGCTGGTCTTCTCGCTGATTCTCGGGATCTTCTTCAGAAAGAAGAACTGAACGTGGTCGCGCTTGCGGTGACGGTGTATTTCTGGAGCTTCATGCTGGTCACGTCGCTGATCCTCTTCCCCGTTGCGCTCCTGATCCGCCTCGTCACCGCTCCCTTCGATCGCCGTCTTGTTCTGCTCCATCGCTTCACGTCATTCTGGGGTTCCCTCTACACATGGGGGAACCCCCTCTGGAGCGTGGAAATCTCCGGGCAGGAACACCTGGTCTCGATGAAACCGCGCGTCATGGTGGCCAATCATCAATCCTTCGCTGACATCCTGCTCCTCTTCCGCCTGCACACCCACTACAAATGGGTTTCAAAAGTCGAAAACTTCCGGGTGCCGTTAATCGGCTGGAACATGTCGCTGAACCGCTACATCAGGATAGAGCGGGGATCGATCCGGGGAAATCTGAAGATGATGCGTGACTGTGAAAAGGCACTCGAGGAAGGGAACTCCGTGATGATCTTTCCTGAAGGAACCCGGTCGGAAGACGGAAAGATGCGGCCATTCAAGGAAGGTGCGTTTGAGCTGGCACTTCGCACGCGCTCGGCAGTCCTCCCCATCGTCATCGCGGGAACAGCGGAAGCTCTTCCCAAGCGGGGCATCCTGCTGCACGGGAAACACAGAATGCAGGTCCGCATCCTCCCCCCGATTCTCCCGGACTCATTTCAGGGCAAAGATGCACGCCAGCTCAGCCAGGAAGTTGCCGCGTTGATGGCCACCACACTTGCCACAGGAGTCGCAGCCGCGCGCGGGTAAGCCGGATGATGCGTGCAATCAGCAGAGCGAGGCATCCTCCCGTCTGCTCTACTGCCCCTTGACATCCATCCCCAGTTGCTCCACCGCATGGTACCCCTTCTCAACCACAGTGTCCCCCTTGAATACTCCCCACGATGGCAGCGGCTGATACCGTTTCGTCATCTGATAGAGCTGAAGTGCGCTGTTGGCAACGAAGAGATAGACGATGCGTTTCGGGTTGTATGGACTTGGGAATGCAGCAAAGAGGCCGTCGTCCGCGTCGGCATACGTCTTGCCCTTCCACGTGAAGACTCCCTTGCTGCACTGAAGCCCGAGAGCCGCCGCGCAGCGTTGCAGCACGGTATTGTCGCCCGGGCCTCCCAGGATCACAAGATCGCGCGCGGAGAGTTCCTCTGATGTCAGCTCGGCATCCTGTTTGAGAGGAAGCAGGTATTCCACGAACTGGTTCGCCAGTGCTGTCTGGAACGTCAGCGCTGCGGTGTGGTTCGCCTCGATCTGGCGTGTAGTACCGTACACAATCATCGTCTGACTGAAGTCGTCGAAGAGATTTGAGAATGTCGCATACGCCTGCCGGCGGATCGGGATGTCGTTCCCGGCATTGAACACGACCCGTGTCGGTCGGTTCTTGACCTGGAACGAGACCTGTTCGTCAGCACCCCTCACTGAAACCACTCCCCATTCCACCTCCTTTCCCGATTCCGCAGCGACGGTTGTGGAAAACGGATAGGGGCGACCCTCCTGATGTATGCCGAGCGTCACGCGCCACGCATCTCCCACGGGCGCTGCCGTCGCGGAGGTCACGGTGACTGCCGGAAGATCATCCCGATCAAGCCAGGGCAGAACGTGCTCGCCAAGCGGTCTCCCCGCGGTTTTCTCAGCCGCGGCGAGGAACTCCGTAGTGCTCATGGGCTTCTCCCGGAAGCGCTCATGAACACCCTGCATCATCTTCAGAAAGACTTCATTCCCGAGGAGTATGCGGAGTTGGTGCAGGGCATAGGTTCCGCGGATGCGGGGAATAACGTAGTGACCGTACCGGTCATACCGCCGTTCCGCAGCACGCGGGGCGAGCGGGCCTTCCCTGTCGACCGTGTACAACAGCCGGCAATTGAGGTCTGCTAGCTGGTCACGGAGTTGGGCGGCGGCAACAGCAGGATCTTTGGGAAGAGCATTGAGCATCTGCCAGTACGCCGCGGTTCCGCTGACAAACCAGTTGTCCCCTTCGGTTGCCGGAAAGACGGTGTTTGACCAGAGATTCTGTTTCTCGATTGTGTAGAGCGGCCTCGCATCTGCCAGCACCTGCTCGCGTTTTGTCGGCACAGCAGGAGGGACACGTTTCCCTTTCAGTTGATCCGCAACGAAGATGGGATTGATCACCGTGTGCCCGAGCGTCAGGTGCGGTATGGCATTGGGCAGATCCGGCATCAGCCGGCTGTTCTTCTCCACCAGCTTCTCACGCAGCGTAACCTTCCCGTAGTGGGCGAAGAACATCATCTGTGACGCCATCTCCGTGGTGGTCATTTTCCCGTCACAGGCGTGGGGACGGTTAATGGGAGACGTGGCCAGGATGTTGACTGCGCTGATCCCGTCGATCTCCCCCTTCTCGCGCTGATAGTACTCGTAGAACGCGAGGTCCCGGTTCACGTTTCCATAGACCACGTCGTACGGCGCGTTGGACGGATCGGGCACATACTCTTTCCGGACATCGGGATCCTTGGCATTGTTCACGCTCCAGTAGAAACCCGTGGTTCCGCCGGGGTAGTCCTTCTGGGAGCTGCGCCAGAGTTTGTGCTTCGCCGTACCGAGGAGGAGTATGGCAATTTCGTTCGCCTTCGTGTCACCGATGAGCCAGTCGTTGGTATAGAGTCCGTTGTTGTTTGTGGTGAGTATCTTCACGGCCTCGTCGATGCTGGAAGCATATTGTGCCGCGCGCCGGATGCGTGATGACTGCGGCTCCCCCTTGATATTGAAGGGGGTTTGCATGACTGTCGTCTCCCCCATCATGAGCCCGGCACTGTTGATGTAGAAATCGGATCCGGAATGAATGCCCCCGGGGAATGTCTGATAGACCAGCCGGTGCCCTTTGGCAGGCACCACATCACAGATGACATCCCAGTGCACGCCGGTGTACCCGCCCCACATGAACAGCTGTCCGAACACGATCTTGCCGTCGCGCGTGGCCGGACCGTTTGCCAGAAACGATGAACATTTGTGCAGACGTTCTGCTGCCTGTGCTTCCTCCTCTTCCTTCCGGAAGCTCCTTCCGCTGAGCGGATGGGCAGTCTCGTTCAGCGCTCCGCCAAGCTGACCGATGTCGACCACAGAGTTGACCGTGACGATGTCCAGAACGTCCAGCGGCTTGCCGCTGAATGTTGCCCCTGCCGTTGCCGCACCATCCGCAATCCCCTTCATTTCTTCAAGGTACTCACGATCGTATTGCCTGAGCATGAGGGCATCTGTCAGCGTGCGGAATTCGCCCCAGCCGGCCCGCGGGTTCATTTCGTTCTGGCGGATCGCAACTTTGTCGATGTACGATGCGATCTCTTTCGCCAGAAGGGAGCCGTACTGATATCCCCGCTGATAGGGTTCCCCTTCAATGTGGACGATGATCCATCCCTTGTCGGTGTACCGGAACGCCGGTCCATGCCACTGCACGGTTTCAAGAGGAATATACTCTCCAATATCGCGGACCTCCTCCAGCCGGACGTCATCGAACCATGCGCTGCCGCCCGCCCTTCCGTTCAATCCGAGATGGAGTCGTACGCGGTCGGTTGCCTGCGTGGCAAAGAAGACGACCTCGCATTTCTGCCAGTCCGATGTTCCTCCTGCCACGGTTGAATAGTTCGTGAAGGGGAAGGATGACATGGTCAGTGCTGCAGCGACCGCCGTCGGATAGCGGGAGGTGGGATCTGCGACGGCGTCTCTGGTGGAGATCCATCCCGAAAGACGGTAGAGCCTTCCCACCGTGAGCCAAATGGGCTGGGACTCCACCATCGACGAAGCAGGTTTGTCATGCGCGATCCGGATGCTCTTCTCTCCGGAGTGCTTCACGCCGCCATCAATGCCGGCGCTCGCTACAACCGGCATTCGCGTGTCGATCATGGTCCACCTGTCCGGGAGCCCTCCCGGAGGCCCCTCCTCAAATCCGGCATTAGACACCGGGATGACGACTGTCTGTGCGAACACGACGCACGAAAACAGGAGGAGAGGTATACTCATACCGGCAACATACTCAAGGAGACGGCGGCAGATCATACAGAAGTCCTTCAGGTTATAACGGGAATTCTTTATGCTACGAAAAGAGTACATCCGAATCAACAACAGGCTACACTGCTGATTCAACACGCTGCACTGCTGATTCAACAGGCTGCACTGCTGATTCAACACGCTGCACTGCTGATTCAACAGGCTGCACTGCTGATTCCAGATTGAACTTGGCAGATGATCTTCCTACATTTTTCCATGATGAATCCCTTCGCCGAGACCCCGTCGTGATCACATTCTCCGCACTTACCAAGACCTTTGGCGGCACCACGGCACTGGATGATGTCACGTTCTCGCTGGAACGCGGAAAAGTGCATGCCCTGATGGGTGAGAACGGAGCCGGAAAGTCGACGCTTGGCAGGATACTTGCAGGAATTCTCCGTCCCGACCGGGGCGAAGTGATCATCGACGGGGAGCCGAAACAGTTCGGCTCACCACGCGAGGCCCGGCACGGCGGGATCGGCATGGTCCACCAGGAGCTTGCCCTCTGTCCGGACCTTTCGGTCGCCGAGAACCTCAGTCTCGGCTCGTATCCGGTGAAGGCCCGACTCTTTGTTGATTCGAAGTCGATGGAAGACCGTGCGCGTTCGCTGCTCGGGAATATCGGCGCGGAGATCGCCCCGGATCGCCTGGTGAGAGACCTGCCCGTCGCCCTTCAACAGGTTGTTCAGATTGCCGGAGCGGTTGGGACGGGCGCGGACATCCTGATCTTTGATGAACCCACGAGTTCCCTCTCGGATACGGAGACCCGCAGACTCTTTGACCTTATTGCACGGATGCGGGACCGGGGTGTGACCATTCTGTATGTCTCCCATAGAATGTCAGAAGTGCTTGAGCTCTGTGATACGATCAGTGTCCTGCGCGACGGGCGGTTTGTCGGAACTCTCCCGCGCGCGGAGGCCGACCAGGATCGCGTCGTACAGATGATGATCGGGCGCCAGCTGGAGGCGTACTTCCCTCATCACCCCGACGAACCGCCGGGGCAAGAGCTGCTTCGGGTTGAATCCCTTGCTTCGGCCGGACGCTTCTCCGGCATCTCGTTTTCCGTGCGCGCGGGGGAAATAGTCGGGTTTGCAGGCCTCGTGGGTTCGGGCCGCAGCGAGGTCGCCACTGCAGTGCTCGGCCTTGATCCCCATGCCACCGGAACCGTCACGTTGTCCGGAAAGGATCTCTCCTCCCTTTCCGCACGACAACGCATGCGCTCCGGAATCGGATTCATTCCGGAAGACCGGAAGAGACAAGGATTGGCGCTTCCGCTTTCCTGCCGGATGAACTTTTCGCTCACACTCCTGGATGTGCTCCGGCGGTTCATCTTCCTCGACCGCCGGAAGGAGCGCGGGATGCTCCAGCATTCGGTGGAAGAACTTGCGATCAAAGCCCCGGGGTTGGACGTCCCTGTTTCACATCTGAGCGGGGGCAACCAGCAAAAGATCGTCCTTGCAAAATGGCTTGCCTGTTCGTCCCGTATTCTGTTTCTTGATGAACCGACTCGGGGTGTGGATGTAGGCGCCAAGGCGTCCATCCATGCACTCATGGAACGGCTGGCACGCGAAGGCAAAGGCCTTGTGCTCATCTCCTCGGAATTGCCCGAATTGCTCCACCTGTCAACCCGCATTCTGGTGATGCGCGAGGGACGCATCGTGGGAGAACTTCCACGCGCCGATGCCACACAGGAGCGCCTGTTGCGGATGATGTCCGGATTGAGTCCGTGAAGACAGATCACTTCCAGGCTGCAGCGGTTTCCAATCTACACAAGTTTCCAGGGGACCTGAGCACGAGTCCATAGAGAATGTACCTGAGAACCAATCACAGATCATAGGTGTACGATGAAAGAGCAGGATTTTCGCAAACATCAGAAACGGGCACTCGGGTTCCTCCGGAAGGCCCATCTCCCTGTGACGCCTGCCGAAGCCAGATCGATGGAGATTGCGGACTTCGGTCTCGGAGATCTCAAGCATTTCGGGCTTGAGCTGGTGGTGTATGAAAACAATGACCGGTACTGCGCCAAGGAACTGGTTCTCTTCCCCGGGCAGATCTGCCCGGAACACCGCCATCCGCCGCTCAATGATCAGAATCCCGGGAAGCGCGAGACATTCCGCTGCCGCTGGGGAAAAGTCTACCTGTACGTCGACGGCCCTCCGACCCCGCGTCCAAAAGGCCGTGTCCCCGCTGGCAGCAAGAAGTACTTCACTGTCTGGCACGAGATTGTGCTGAAACCCGGCGATCAGTACACGCTTCCTTCCGATACGCTCCACTGGTTCCAGGCAGGGCCGCAGGGCGCTGTCGTCTCGGAATTCTCGTCGACCAGTGACGATGCGAGCGACATGTTCACCGACCCGAACGTCAAACGACTTCCAGTAATCGAAGTATGACATCGAAGCAACGATTCCTCGCCGCGATCAATCGCCAGGTGCCGGACCGGCTGCCTGTGACGACGCACCACGTGATGCCCTATTTCCTCAGGAAGTACATGGGCGGCATATCCAACGATGCATTCTTTGACCGCTTCGGTCTGGATCCGATCCGGTGGGTTTTTGAACACCGTCCGGATCCCTCTACGCGCGACTATTTCGATCCTGACCACACGCCCGGGTACCTTGCGCCGCGATGGGTCGTGTCCGACAACTGGCGCATAACCAAGACATCCATTCCTGATCCTCAGTACCTGACCGAGCGCTTCACATTTCACACGCCAAAGAAGAACCTGACAATTGTCCTCCAGAGTAACGACTACACATCCTGGGTGACCGAACGGCTCGTCAAGGAGCGGGACGACATCGACATCATTGCATCATTCGCCCCGAAGCCGGTGTGTGATGTCGAATCCGTGAACCGGATCGCCGCGGAATTCGGTGAGCGGGGGTTGATCCGCGGGACGATCATCTGCTTCGACATCTATGGTCAGCCCGGGACGTGGCAGGACGCCGCGGTGCTGTTCGGGATCGAGAACCTGATCATGGCGACGTACGACGACTCGGAATGGGTACACGCGTTTCTCGATATCCTGATGAAGCGGAAGCTGCATTTCGTGGATTCGCTCAGGGGAGCACACATCGACATTCTCGAACTGGGAGGCGGCGATGCGTCGTCCACAGTCATCTCTCCCAAAATCTTCGACGCCTTTGTCGCTCCGTACGAACAGCCCATCATCGACCGTGCGCACGCGGTGAACCAGAAGATCGTGTACCACACATGCGGCGGGATGATGCCGTTCCTCGAACGGCTGGCAGCGATGGGACCCGATGCGATGGAGACATTCACGCCTCCCGGCATGGGGGGAGACACCGATCTCCGGGAGGCAAAAAGGCGGATCGGCGACAAGGTATGCATGATCGGCGGGTTCGACCAAAAAGAGTACTTTGCGAGCGGTACACCCGCGCAAACGAGAGCAGCAGTGCGCGACTGCTTTGAAGCGGCAGGTCAGGGCGGCGGGTACATACTGTGTCCGTCAGATCACTTCTTTGACGCGGACGTTGCATTGCTCGAGGCATTCGGGGACGAAGCACGAGCGTGCGTGTACTAGGCCCCTCGCTATGATGCAGCACACATGAGGCGTGAATCGCGCTTGGGTCTTTGGCGAAATGTAGCGGGCCCTTGTGAGGATATGATGGTCGCGACTACACGACGGAGGAATTCGCCGCGACCGGTGCAGGGACTTCAACATTCATACCCCGGATTCCCATCCTGAAAATCGCTATGCCGACCGCCAGCGGCACCAATCCGATCAATGTGCCCCCGATCAGAACATCGAGGGAGTGCTCCCGCTGCACGGCACCAATGATGAAGGCAAGGCTCAGGCCCAGCGTCACCATTCCCCCGAACGAAGCCATCGTGCCGCCGACGAACGCAACAAGAAGATGACCCATCCGTGTGTGCAATGGCGGAGCGACGCGTGGCACTGACATCACAGCATCAGCACCCTCCCTCTCTGCAGATGCGATCAGCTGCTCACGGTGGAGTCTCCTCACGATCCGGATCGTCCACCGCCAGCACACCAGCAGCACAAGCAGTGTCACAAGGGCGAGCGCAAGCGCAATACGAACATCCTCGACCTCAGCCATCGCCATGAGAGGAAAGTCGTACAGCGCGTGGAGCAGAACGGCGATACCATACCCGGTCAGGATGATCCGGAGTCTTCTTCCCGGGTTGAAGTACGCCTGACCGACATAGTAGCCCATGATTGCGCCAACGAAGGCATGGAGGGGCACAGCGCTGAAGGCTCGCGAAAGCGCCACGCTGAGTCCCCCTTCGAAGACAAAGAGGACATTCTCCAGCGTGGCGAAGCCCAGCGATGCCACGACACCATACACGATCCCGTCCATCGGTTCATCAAATGCCTTCTGGCGCATATTATAGCCGACAAGAACGGAAAGCTTCGCCAGTTCCTCCAAAACCGCCGCGACAAACAGCGCCGAGAGCAAACTTGCCATCAGGGGATCTGAGATCGAGGAGGTCGCTGCCTGGAGGGGGAGACCGATAGCGAGTACCGGAAGTACACTCAGCACGCCGATGCCGAAAGTGGTCCAGAGCACGCGCGGTGGTTCCGGGTAGACGTCACGCGCGTGGAAATACCAGACGAGAAGAGCAGAAGGGACGATCGCGGAGACAGCCAGAAGGGAAATAAGCATGTCTTACGCCGATGCCTCCCAGGTCCGGAGTCCAAACCGGCTCAGGTAGATAGGGATGCATTGAAACAGTGGATCCGCTTCCTGTATCTCCCTGATCATGCTCCGCTTGACGCCGGAGACGTCCCCGGTCAGAATAGAGACCGAACCCCCGAGCCCGCCGGCCCCGTTCACTTTCCAGCCAAGGGCGCCGTGATTCTTCGCGATCCCGATCACTTTCAGCGCGTCCGCGCTGACCAGATCAGGATGCAGACGGGTCTGTGCGTCGGTATTCTCAATCATCGCCTTCCCGAATGCGGAGAAATTGCCTTCGTACACAGCATCCCGCGACTTCTCTGCCGTCCCCCGCAGGGCCTCCAGGCGAGGCGATTCAGGTCCTTCGTTTTCGAGCTCTTTGATCCGCATTTCGATATAGTTGATCCCGCCGAACGCAGAGCAGAGCTGATCCTGTATGCCGCACTGGAGGTGGAGCATGTTCATCTCCACGTGGTGAGCCGCGATCGCCACTTCATGGGGAGTCATTCTGCCCGGAGTCAGCCTGTCCAGAGCGCCGATCAGCGCCACAGACACCGCCGCGGATGTCCCCGTTGATGCGCCCGCGGGCGCTTCCGAGTAGATGGTCACATGCAGAGAGAGGCCGGCAGGGATCTTCATGTAGTGTATGGCAGCTTCCAGCAACGGATGTTTGTTCCAGATCCCCTGTTCCGGCGTGACGGCATATCGATCGCCGTAGTTCTCGGCCTCGATGATCACCCGCTCCTTCTCGCCGGCCGCAGGAAAGACCTCAATCTGGACTTCGGCGTACGGATAGACCCCGATGTTGAAGATCTTGCCATGGCCGGCAAACCATGTGTCGGTCCATCCGCCGTTGTCAACGATTCTGATCGGTGCGACGCTGTTGATAACACGAAGAGCCCTGCGGGATTCCATACGGTTCTCGTTGTTCTGGATGCGTACAATGTAGACAGAGGTTGTCCAAAGTTCAAGTTGAGTTTCCAGTGAGAATTCCGTATGTTTCCGCCACGAATCACGTACCCCTGCAATCCATCCACAAAACACCCGGAGCTCTCCCCGGCCGCTGACCTTCAGCAGCACGCGATCAGGAGACGGGAGAAGAAGAACGCCCATGAAACCCATCTATCTTATTGCGAGTGGCGACCTGCGCCTTTCCGCAAATCAGAATTGTGAAGCCGCCCAGGCGGCCATGGAACAACAGCTCACGGCGGCGGTGGAAAAACTCGGCGGGACGATCCGTCGGGCCCACCCCTATGATCCCGTCAAGAAACATGGCTTCATTGACAGCCAGAAATACGGCATGGAGGTCTTTCGTTCCATCCCTCCCAAGGCTCCGCTTATTGTCGCGGAATCAGTCTGGCAATATACCCATCATGTGTTCCCTGGACTTCTCACACACCGCGGACCGATCCTGACCGTGGCCAACTGGAGCGGCACATGGCCGGGGTTGGTCGGCATGCTGAACCTGAACGCGTCCCTGACCAAGGCGGGCGTGAAGTACAGCACGCTCTGGAGCGAGGACTTCACCGATACGTTCTTCGTCCGTGAACTCGCCCGGTGGATGAAGAAAGGCACAGTGAAACACGATACATCGCACGTGATCCCCTACAAGGATGCCCGTGTGCCCAGGCAGGCAGAGAAGGCCGGCACGACGTTCGCAAAGGAATTCCGCCGCCGCAAGGCCATCATGGGGATCTTCGATGAGGGATGCATGGGCATGTATAACGCCCTCATCCCGGACGAGCTCCTCCACGAAACAGGCATCTTCAAAGAGCGGTTGAGCCAGTCCACACTCTTTGCCAAAATGCTGACGATCCCCGATCACGAAGCACGGGAGGTATTCGAGTGGATCAGGGCAAAGGGTATGCGGTTCGCATTCGGGACCGATGAGGCCACGGAGCTGACGGAATCGCAGGTCCTCCAGCAGTGCAAGATGTACATAGCTGCCCTGCGCATTGCTCATGAGTTCGGCTGCGCAACGATCGGGATTCAGTATCAGCAGGGGCTCAAGGACCTTGTCCCGGCATCCGATCTTGTCGAGGGTCTCCTCAACAACGTCGATCGCCCGCCCGTGCGGCATGAAACAACGGGTGAACTTCTCTATGCTGATGAAGCCCTCCCGCATTTCAATGAGGTGGACGAGTGCGCCGGGTTCGACGGTCTGGTGACGTACCACCTCTGGCGCCGGCTCGGCTTCCCTCCGGAAAATACGCTTCATGACATACGCTGGGGGCGCACCTATGAAGGCGAGGGCGGCAAGGTCTTTGTCTGGGTGCTGGAGATCTCCGGGGCTGTTCCTCCCGCCCATCTCATAGACGGATACGCAGGGGCAGTCGGCGAACGCCAGGGACCCATGTACTTCCGGCTCGGCGGCTCCACTATCAAAGGGGTCAGCAGGCCCGGACACATCGTCTGGAGCCGCGTCTTTGTGGCTGACGATCGTCTGCAGTGCGACATCGGTCTCGGTGAAGTGATCACCCTCCCCGCTGAAGAGACCGTGGAGCGGTGGAAGCTGACGACTCCGGAGTGGCCGATCATGCACGCCGTCCTGAAAGGAGTGAACCGCGACCAGATGATGGCGCGGCACAAGGCGAACCACATTCAGGTGGTCTACGCGCCCGATGCAGCGGGTGCCAGGAAGGCGATGTTCGCCAAAGCGGCTACGATGCGTGAACTCGGACTTAAAGTGCACTTCTGTGGCGTCGGTAAGTAAGCATCCCGTCATCCGCGCGCTTTTCTCCCTCGCGCTAGTCATGGCGGTGGGAGCAGTCTTCAATGCGGACGGCGCGTTCTTCCAGTGGGATACCCACCGGGACATGCTCCGCCAGGTGTCCGTGTTCGGTATCCTCGCATGCGGCATGACCATGGTGATCATCACCGGCGGGATCGACCTCTCCGTGGGAAGCATCCTCGGCGTCAGTGCTGTGGTATTCTCCCTCCTTTCCGTCCACATGGGACAACCGGATGTCGTCGCCATCGGTGTCACGCTGCTGCTCGGGCTTGCCTGCGGCGTCGCCTCCGGCGCAGTGATCGCCCGCTTTCGCGTGCAGCCGTTTATCGCCACACTCGCCATGATGGTGTTTGCGCGCGGCCTGGCAAAACTGCTGTCCGGCGGACAGAAGATCTCCACTGCGCTGCAGCAATCCGATGGCTCATACCAGTATGTGGATGTGCCGCGCATCTTCGACATCATCGGAACACGGATCGCCGGCGAGAACGTCGCGGTGGTCACGATCATCATGCTGGCCTCGATGGCATTCTGCGGCATCCTCCTCTCCCGCACACCCTGGGGACGTCAGCTCTTCGCGGTGGGCGGCAACGAGGAGGCTGCACGATACTCCGGAATCCCGGTGGCGGCGACCAAGGTGCTTGCCTACGGGCTGTGCGGACTCTTCTGCGCGGTCGCCGGAATCTGCCAGGCGGCACAGGAACTCCAGGGTGACCCCGAGGCCGGATCGACATACGAACTGAGCGCCATTGCAATGGTGGTCATCGGAGGAACGACGTTGCAGGGAGGGCGCGGCTCGATCTGGCTCACGCTGCTGGGCGTGCTGATCGTGGGAAACCTCGAAAAGATTCTGAGCATAAACGCGGTCGGCGAAGAAACCCGCCTCATGCTGACCGGCGTGATCATACTGGGAGCAGTCCTGCTCCAAAGAGGTGACTGAGTTTCACTGTGGCGGAAGTCGATCGGATCGGACCGTGAGCCGTCCGATGCAGTCCGGCGGTGACTTGCACGTGCGCGTGACTTTCGATCTGTCCGATGCAGTCCAGCGGTGACTTGCACGTGCGGGTGACTTTCGATCTGTCCGATGCAGTCCGGCGGT
>JAGDMK010000171.1 GCA_017860635.1 Bacteroidota bacterium | reverse complement strand
CGCACGCTGCTACGAGCCGCTCAAGGAATTCGACAGAGCACTCGATCACTACCGCAACTTCATCCGCGAGTTTCCGGCCTCCGAACTCAGACCGACGGCTGAGGAACGGATCCGGATGATCGAGACGTTCGAGGCCAAGGACAAGGATGCCGGACTTGAGAAGCTTGCGCTGCTGTTCGGCGATGTGGTTTCGGAGAAGAACCGCTCGGATCTCTCTCGCCGTCTCGGAGAGATCTCGTTCCATCAGCTCAAGAACTATGAGTCCGCGGCGCAGCAGTTCGGCGCGGCAATTGATGGAGGGCTGGCGGACAGTCTGCTTGCCGAGGCGATGTACCTGCGGGCCCGTTCGATCGAATTCATGAGCTGGAAAGACGCGTCGATGCGCCCGCAGGCCATCGAGGCATACCGGGCGTACCTCGCGCGCTTTCCGTCTGATCGGCGCAATCAGAACGCCCAGAAGGCGTTCTTTGATCTCAGCGCGACCACGCTCCCCATCGCACGTTCGTCGTTCGTCACCATCATGGCCATCACTCCTGATTCGCCAAACCGCGGGACCATGCTTGTGCACATCGGCCGGCTGCTGGAGAAGGCCGACAGTACCGATGCTGCCCTCGGCACCTATGCGGAGGTCGGCCGGGATGGTTCGTCCTCGCCCGCAGCCGAAGAAGCGGGGTATGAACGTATCCTCTTGCTTCAAACGGCCGGGCTCACGGACTCTGCGACGAGCGTGGGGAATCCCTATGTCAAGACGTTCCCAACCGGCCGGTACACCGCCCGCGTTCTTGCCATCCTGGGTGATCTCGCGCTGCGCCGCGGTCAGGCGGATAATGCTGCATCATTCCTGGAACAGCTCGTCACTGAATTCCCCTATACAGCCGCTGCGGAGGAGTCCCGCCGCAAACTCGCCGATGCATTTCTCGCCTCGGGAAAGAACGCTGCTGCGATCGCACTCTATCAGGATCTCCTGAACGAACAGGGCGCGTCACCGTCGGCGGGAGAACCGCGTGACCCCGACATCCAGCTTGCCCTCGGAAAAGCCTATGCGCAGAGCGGCGATGCGAAAAATGCAAAGACAACCCTCTTTTCCCTCCTGGCGCGGGACCAGAAGGGGGAACGCGCGGCGGAAGCGCTGACAACACTCGGGATGCTGTTCAAGAATGAAGGATCGACCGAGCTCGCCACAACATATTTCCGTCAGGCAGGGAAGGCATCTCCCTCCAGCGCATCCAGCCGCGAAATCGCTGATATGCTTTTTGAGAGCGGCGAATACACCGAGGCAAACCGCCAGTATGCTACGCTCGCGTCAGCCACCCAGGACGAGGGGGAACGCCGGTACTATCGCGCCCGGGCTATTGTCGGAATGCTCCGTATGGACGATCTCGCCCGGGCCGACAAGGACATCGCAGCCTTCCAGAAAGACTACTCCGACAGCGACACGGAACGCGCACAGTTCGAGCTGGAGCGCGGAAATGCGTTCTTCCGAAAGGAAGACTACCCGCGCGCATTGAAGTCGTTTGAGACTGTCGCCTCCAAGTACGACGACACCCCCTCGGCACCAGCCGCAATCTACTGGATCGGCAAGGTGCAGGAGATGACGAACAAGCCCGCAGAAGCTATCAAGCAGTTCGACCTCCTGGTGAAGGAGTACCCCAACGCGGCAATTGTCCAGAAGGCCCACGTGGCACTGGGGAACATCTATTATAGAGCGGAGAAATGGGACGACGCAGTACGGCATTACCGCCAGGTGACGGACAACCCCAACGCGGACCCTGCTCTCCTCCCCTTTGCCATCAACAACCTGATCGAGACATACGAAACTGCGGAGATCTATGATGCAGCACTGACGCTCACCCGCCGCTATCTGGATCTCTACCCCAACAGCGAGGATGCCTTCGACAAACGGATAAAGATCGGGATCCTCTATCAGCGACTGGGATACTACGACCAGTCGGTGCTCCACCTGCAGAGTCTGCTCGACGAAGCGGGGTCGGATCTCGAAGGGGAGATCCGGTACTATATCGCCGAGGCGAATTATTCCAAAGGGAACTACCAACAGGCCATCCTGGATTTCCTGAAGGTACCGTATCTTGTGACGAAGAAGGGAAAGATCGACTGGACAGCCACGTCGCTGTACATGTGCGGCCAGTCGTACGAGAAGATGGGCAGGTCCGATCAGGCGCTCACCATGTACAACCAGATTCTGGAACGCCCCGGCATCGATGAAACGTTCAAGGCGGCTGCGCGGAAGGAAATCGACAGGGTCAAAGCCATTCTCAAGACGAGCGGGAAATAACAATGGCACTGAGGAACAGCGACGCGGTACTCAGAACGCTTGTCGCGCACACGATCGGGGAAGCTCAGGAAATCCCGATGGCGCGTGTCGCGCAGGCAACCATTCCCTCCGGCGTGAAGGCGTACCTCCGGGCGAACCTGCGTGACCGGTTCCAGACGGAAGTCCTGCGGTACGGTCCGTTCTCACGCGTCCAACCGCTCTCCGCCTCCACATCCCACCTGCATGAACTGTTCTTTGCCCATGCGGCAGAAGGATACGTTTACCCGCGGGGAGAGTACCTGTCGGATCTGGAGAACGCGGCACATTTCACAGAGAACTACGTCTGCCGTCCGCGTTGGACCCTGACGAACTTCTTGTTCCATGACGCGCCGGTGATCTCCACCACGACATTGTTTATGCGGCTGGAGTATGTCACCGAGTATGTCTACCTCCCCCAGCTTCTCCGAAGGATGGTGACGCAGAAGCAGCTCCGGGAGATCAGTCAGGAAGACTGTGCGTTTTTGATCCGCCAGATCGATTCGGCGGTCGTGCGTGAACACACGCCGCGGGAACTGGCCCTCCTCACCCGCCCAATCTTCGACTATTTCCTGTACGGTGCTCAGCATTGGGAACAGCACCTGCCTCTCAAGCCGATCCTTCTCTTCTATGAAGACAAGGAACTGCACACCGTAGTGGATCTCATACAGAGCCTCTCACAGGCAAAAAGCCGGGATAGCATTTCGCTGGCCGATCTGGCGGAGATGTGCGACGACTATCTCACGTCGACTCCCCTGCCGGCAAAGCCAGCCTCTGCATCGGAGTTGGCAGTTGAGACACCGAAACAGGGAGAGATTCCGAATCCATCCCTCAGGTTGGTGGAGACCAGACCTGAGGACCCGACCGACCCCACCGGAAGCACAGCTGATCCAGGGCATCCTGTACCCGCGGACGCGCAGGCAACCGCACAGGAAGACTCCGCCGCCGGCAACGGGAGCAGAGCTGACGAAGAGCATTCTGCAATCCTGGACCATCAGTCAGCAACATCAACACAACCCTCCGGCACCAACGGCCGCACAGATGACGGCGAGCATCCTGTACTCCCGGACGTGCAAGCATCTTCACCGGAAGGCTCTTCCGCCAGCGATGGAAGCGCAGCCGGCGACGAGCACCTTGGCCTCCTGGACATTCAGGCAACCACACAGGAAGACTCCACCCCCAACAACGGAAACGGAGCTGGCGAAGTACATCCTGAGTTCACGGACGTGCAGGCGACCGCACAGGAAGACTCCGCCGCCAGCAACGGAAGCAGGACTGACGAAGAGCATCCTGCGTTCCTGGACCATCAGTCAGCAACATCAGCACAATCCTCAGGCCCCAGCGACACCGCAGCTGATGCGGACATGCCGGCCACTCCGGACGCCCGCGCAACTACATCGGAACATCTTTCGGGCATCGGTGAACCGGAGGCGAGTATTGGGGATGCTGCAAATGCGAACAGAGGGGCAAACGGATCAGAAGCCCCCTCTCGCACTGGCGAGAGCGCTCCCACTCCAATGAACATTGCTGCTTCAGGAGAAACCGTGACCGATTCCCAGATCGCCTCCGGAATCAGCGGAGACACGGTCGACTCAAGGCACATCGCACTCATGAGCCATGGACAGGTCAGGACACAGGGTGCTATGGCAGTCAGAGTCGCTCCGCCTGAGGCCCGGAACACCACCGGGGATGGCATCACCCAGATCTCCCTTCATACCCTCTCCGGCAAGAGCGGAGGGTCTGCCCTGGAACAACCCCTCTCTGCGCGGGCTGGAACGCCCCGGCCAAACCTCGAGCGGATGATCACTCTTGAGCAGCGCAAGCGCTTCATCACAGTCTTGTGTGACCGTGACGCGGACTTCTATGAATTGATCATCAGCCGGCTCAACATCATGCGCACGTGGAGTGAGGCTGCGGCGTACATCAGAGAGCTCTTTGAGATCAACAGTGTCGATCCTTTCAGGGATGAAGCTATTACTTTCACCGACATCGTGCAGCAGCGGTTCGGAACGGAGGGACAACCCCGCATATGAAGTTCGTCGACATGGCTACAATCCGCGTCCGCGCGGGTGACGGCGGATCCGGCTGCATCAGCTTCCGGCGGGAGAAATATGTCCCGAAAGGTGGCCCGGACGGGGGCAATGGCGGCCGTGGCGGATCGGTCATCCTGCGGGCCAACCGTCACCTGGCTACTCTCCTGGATTTCCAGTACAAGCGGTCATACACAGCCAAAGCCGGCGACTATGGCATGGGCGCGAAGAAGACCGGTAAAAGCGGTGAGGATATCACCGTTGAGGTGCCCGAAGGCACACTCGTACGCAGGGCCGGGACAAACGAGATCCTTGTTGACCTTGTGAAACACGGAGACGAGTTCCTGGTTGCGCGCGGCGGCCGGGGTGGGCGAGGAAACTCGGAGTTCGCGACAGCGACCGACCAGGCGCCCCGGCGGTACGAACAGGGTGAGCCTGGTGAGGAGCTCGAGATCGAGCTGGAGCTGAAACTTCTGGCCGATGTCGGTCTCGTGGGACTCCCGAATGCCGGCAAGTCCACGCTCATTTCCGTCATCTCTGCCGCACGCCCGAAGATCGCCGACTACCCTTTTACCACGCTGGTCCCTAATCTTGGGATCGTCCGAATTGACGAAGGGAAGAGCTTCGTCGTCGCTGACATCCCCGGTCTGATTGAGGGCGCACACGACGGCAAGGGGCTCGGACTGCAGTTCCTGCGTCATGTGGAACGCACGCGCGTCCTGGTGTTCCTGCTCGACGCCACGCGTGGCACGTTGAAGGAAGACCTGGCCGTGCTCACACGCGAACTTCGCCTCCACAATGCGGCACTCGTTAGGAAGAAATCGCTGATCGCCGTCACGAAAATCGACGCGCTGGATGAATCATCATTGCGGCAGCACAAACGGGAACGGTTCGGCAGAAAGAACGTGCATTTCATTTCAGCGGTGGCCGGAACCGGCGTCCGTGAACTGGTTGACGCGATATGGAATGAACTGAAGCCGCGCGAACGCCGGAGCCCTGGGCGCACATCCCTCTCCAAAGAGACACCCGGAGGCCCTGCGGCACAAGCAACCAAAGATCACACCGCGCGGAAATCCACGCGTGGTAGCGCGTGGAAATCCAGTCGCAGGTCCGCACCTAAGCCCAAACGTGGCCAATCACCTCCGTTGAAGAGCAAGAATCGATGAAGCCCCTCTTCACCGGCAAACACACTCCTCTCACCCCCCGCAGATTGACGCTCACACTCAGCGTGCTCTTTCTGGTGCTCGTCGCCTCATCGCTTTTTGCACTGGCTGTGGGGAGTGTCTCTGTGCCGTTGAGCAGTGTGCTCGGATCCTGCACCGGCCTGTTTCCGGTGAGCGACATGGACCGGCTGATCATCCTGGATATCCGGCTGCCGCGCGTGCTGCTGGCGATCCTTGTTGGAGCCGGGCTCTCGGTTGCCGGTGCAGTTCTGCAGGCGCTCCTCCGCAACCCGCTGGCGGAACCGTACATCCTCGGCATCTCCAGCGGGGGTACAATGGGAACCATCCTGGCCATCGCACTGGCATCTGGCGTAAGTCAATTCGTCGCCCCGGCTGCCTCGTTCGCCGGCTCTGCGCTGGTCATGATCCTGGTCTATGCAATGGCACACCGGCGGGGTCAGCTCGATCCCTACACGCTCCTTCTGTCCGGCGTCATGGTGGGAGCGTTCTTCAACGCAGCGGTGCTGCTCACAGTCGCGCTCTTCAACCAGGAACTCCGGCATGCGTTCCTCTGGCTCATGGGCAATCTGAGCGGAGCGCGGTACGACACGCTTCTCATCGCGGGACCGCTGACAATCCTGGGCATCATTCCAGCCTTCCTCGCGGCGCGGAAATACAACCTCATTTCCACAGGAGATGAGGCCGCATACCAGCTGGGTGTGGACGTCCGGAAGCTGCGGCGGCGGTCCTATGCAATCGCATCGGTGATCACCGGTGCAGTGGTGTCGGTCAGTGGTGTGGTGGGCTTCGTCGGCCTCATCATTCCGCACATCGCGCGAATGATCTTTGGGCCCGACCACCGGCTGCTTCTTCCTGCATCGTTTCTGCTGGGCGGATCATTTCTCGTGCTTGCAGATACGCTGGCGCGCACAATGATCGCGCCCACCGAGATTCCGGTAGGGGCGGTCACTGCAATCCTTGGTGCTCCGGTATTCGTATATCTGCTGCGTCGGGGCTGAATCCCTTGCTCCTCTTCCCCCTTTTGCGTACATTTGTACACCGATAATGCTGGAGAGCTTCTCTGTCCGTTCTAGACTCGCATGCTCGTTCTCACCGTCGATAACGTTTCGTTCAGCTACATCAGCGGCACGCCTACGCTGCGAAACGTCTCCCTTGAAGTAAAGAGAGGGGAGTTCCTTACCCTCGTCGGACCTAACGGGTCCGGCAAATCCACTTTGCTTAAGCTGCTTGACCGGATCTATCTTCCTGACACGGGATCCATCCGGCTCGACGAAAAGGCCCTCTCCGCGTATGCGCGGCCGGATCTGGCAAGAAGAATTGCTTACGTCCCGCAGGATCGCGATACGGCGTTCCCTTTTACGGTTGAAGAAATTGTCTTGATGGGCCGTGCACCTCACGCGAGCGGGGCCATGTTCGAGAGTTTGCACGACCGCGACATCGCCCGGCGCATGATGGAGCTCACCGACATCGCCCATCTCGCCTCCCATCCGATCACCAACCTCTCGGGTGGCGAGAGGCAGCGTGCGTTCATCGCCCGAGCCCTGGCACAGCAGCCCCTGGTGCTTCTTCTGGATGAGCCCACTGCGCATCTGGATATCGCCCATCAGGTTGAAATCTTCAGACTGCTCCGGTCGCTG
>JAGDMK010000170.1 GCA_017860635.1 Bacteroidota bacterium | reverse complement strand
TTCGGTGTGGCGGACAATCCGGAGTTCCTTCGTGAAGGCACGTCGGTCTTCGATTTCGAGCATCCGCCCTATACGGTGGTCGGCGGCACCGATGACACGATCGTGAACATGCTCCGCGAAATGTATGCGGGCGTTCAGGCGCCGTTCCATGCCGTCCGGGTGCGCGAAGCGGAAATCCTCAAGTATGCCTGCAATGCATTCCATGCGGTGAAAGTCACGTTTGCCAACGAGATCGGCGCGATCAGCAAGAAGCTGGGCATCGACAGTCATGTTGTGATGAGTATCTTTGTGGAAGACACGAAGCTGAACATCTCTCCGTACTACCTGAAGCCGGGCTTCGCGTTCGGGGGGTCGTGCCTTCCCAAAGACGTGCGGGCCATTACGTATGAATCGCGCCGGCTGGATATTGCCACGCCGCTCCTGAGTTCCCTGATGCAGAGCAATCAGGCGCAGGTGCAGCGGGTAGTCGACTGGGTGATTTCCACGAAGCGCAAACGCATCGGGGTGCTCGGGCTGAGCTTCAAGAGCGACACGGACGACCTCCGGGAGAGCCCCATCGTGGACGTCGTGGAGACTCTGATCGGCAAAGGGTATGACCTCTCGATCTTCGACGCCAACGTCAACCTCGCCCGGCTGATTGGCGCCAACAAGAGCTATATCGAACAGGGAATCCCCCACATCTCCTCGCTCATGAAGCAGAACATGCAGGAGGTGCTCGACCATGCCGAGGTCATCCTTGTGGCAAACAAGGGGGGAGAGTTTAGAGACGCAGTGCGGATGGCAAAACCCGGGCAGATGATTTTCGATCTGGTCCGGATCATCGATGACGGAAAGACGTTGCATGGACATTACGAAGGAATTTGCTGGTAAACATTGTGTGCTGGTCATAGAGAACGAGGCCGTTCCCTTCGACCGGCGCATGTGGAACATCGCGCATGCCCTGCAGGAAGCGGGCGCAGCAGTCAGCGTTATCTGCCCGATCTTCGGCAAGGACAGCGAGCGGTTTACGGTGCTGGACGGGATCCGCATCCACCGGTACAAAAACACGTTTGCCGACGGCTCGGTGCCGGGATACTTCCGTGAATACGGTGTGGCGTTCCTCAAGACGGTTGTGCTGCTCCACAAACTGATGCTCCGCGGCCGCATCCATGTTGTGCACGCGGCAAATCCGCCGGACATCTTCTGGCCGCTCGCCATCTATCTGAAGCTGTTCCGCATCCGGTTCATATTCGATGAGCACGATCTTTCCCCCGAGGCGTATCTCAGCCGGTTCGACAAGGATGAGAAATCCGCAGGGATGTTGTACACCGTGCAACGGTGGTTTCAGCGCCTCTCGTATCGCTTTGCTGATGGCATCCTCTCCACCAATGAGACCTATCGAGGCCGTGCCATCCAGACCGACCCGCGGAATGCGGCGAAGACATTCGTGGTTCGCAACGGCCCCGATACCCGGACGTTCCGCAGCTGTACGCCTAACGCCGCTTTGAAAAAGGGGCGGCGGTATCTCGCCGCGTATATCGGCGTGATGGCCATCCAGGATGGTGTGGAATATGTCATCCGCGCGGTGGACGAGCTGGTCAATTCGCGCAAGGTCAGGGACATCATGTTCTACCTGATCGGTAAAGGGGATGACTGGCCGCGACTCAAGGAGATGGCGGCCGAACGGGGACTTGCAGAAGAGATCGTGTTCACCGGCAGGATACCGGATGCCGAGGCCCTGGAGATACTCTCAACGGCGGATGTCTGCCTTTCGCCTGATCCCTACAGCCCCCTCAATGAACTGTCCACCATGACGAAGATCATGGAGTATATGTCGCTCGGCAAACCCATCGTTTCGTTCCACCTGAAGGAGAACAAGTACTCTGCGGGGCCGTCGGCCCTGTACGTGGACAACAACAATCCCGTGGCCTTTGCCGAAGGAATCCTCACCCTCCTTCGCGACCCCGATCGTTCCCGGGGCATGGGTGAGGCCGGAATCCGGCGCGTAGCTGAAGAGTTATCATGGCAGAAGCAGGCCGAGCGCCTGCGTGCTGCATATGCATACGTGCTCTCACGCTGATGCAGACCGTCTCCATAGACCCTGTCGCCGATCCGCGGTGGCATTCCTTTGTGGCGTCGAGCGATGCTGCAACGGTGTTTCATCATCCGGCATGGATAGAGACGCTCATGCGGACGTATGGCTACGGATCTGTGTCTCTGGCGTGTGTTGAAGGCGAGCGGGTTGCCGGTGTGTTGCCTCTTCTTGAAATCCGCAGCCGCCTGACAGGCAGGCGGGGCGTCGCGCTTCCGTTTTCTGATTATGGCGGCGCAGCGGCGGAATCCGATGCAGCGCATACCGCACTTGTCGACGCAGCGATCGGGTTGCAGCGTGAGCGTGGCTGGGACTTCGTGGAACTCCGGAGTCCGCTCGTTCACGCTCTCGGACAGACCTGTGCTGCATACAAACGCCACACGCTGCACCTGGATGCAGACCAGGACCGGCTGTACCGGTCGTTCGACAAGAGCCAGACACAACGCGGGGTGTCGAAATTCCTGAAGAGCGGTGCCATCATCGAACGCAGGACCGATCATGAAGCGCTCCGCGCGTTCATGCACCTCAACTATCAGACCAGGCGGAAACACGGCCTCCCTCCACAACCCGATCGGTTCTTTGATGAGCTGCAGAAACACATCCTCGATCGTGACATGGGCTTTGTGAGCCTGGCACGCCTGGAAGGAACAGTTCTGGCAGCGTGTGTTTTCCTGATCCACAGGCACACCGTCTACTACAAGTTCGGAGCCTCTGACGAAGCGCATCTGTCTCACCGTCCGAACCACGGCATCATGTGGGATGTGATTCGTTGGGCCAGCGCACAGGGATACGCAACGCTGGACTTCGGGCGGTCCGACCTGGACGGCGAAGGACTTATCCGGTTCAAGCGCGGGTGGGGGACGGTCGAAACGGATCTGACCTATGTCCGGCTCGGAAGCACCGGGAAGCAATCCGCAGAACCGGGCGGAGGAATGCTCGCACGTGCGAAGCCGTTCCTGCAGCGCATGCCTGTGCCACTGCTGAAGATGATTGGGAACGTCCTGTATGAACATGTCGGATAAACAGCGCCTGCCGGCGATTCCGGGGGCGGAGCGGTCGACTCTCCGCGAACTGCTGAAGATTGCGGAACACCTGCGCGATCCCGAAGGCATCGACACGGAACTCGGTGAATGGCTGTATGAACGGTATGTCGGGGATGCTCAGAGCTGGAAACGCCGTCTCTACTACGCGCTGAAGCCGGTCATCCCCCGGCCAATCCAGATTGCATTGCGTCAGCGGTATGTGAGCGTGCAGGCGGCCGCGACATTTCCCTCATGGCCCATTGAGCCGCTCCTGACTGTGAAAGTGGATGAGTATCTCCGTGCGCTGGTGCAGACGGCCGCTGCGGTTCCTCATATCGCATTCTGGCCGGACGGCCTGCGTTACGCTTTCGTCATCACTCATGATGTCGAAATGGATGCCGGACTGCGCCGCGCACCTGCACTTGCCGCGCTGGAGCAGGAACTGGGATTCACCTCATGCTGGAACCTTGTACCCGAGCGGTATCCCATCGACTGGGGCATTGTCAATGAGCTCCGCCAGCAGGGATATGAGATCGGCTTGCACGGTGTCAAGCACGACGGCCGTTTATTCCAGTCGCATGCGTTCTTCACCGGACGCCTGAACACCATTCACGACTACGCCCGGAAATGGGGGATCGAGGGATTCCGGTCGCCATCCACGCTGCGCAACGCGGAATGGATGACCGCCATGCAGCTTTCCTATGACAGCTCTTACCCGGACACGGATCCGTACGAACCGCAACCCGGAGGGTGCTGCAGCATCTGGCCGTACTTCCTCGGCTCCATGGTGGAACTTCCGCTCAGCCTGCCGCAGGATCACACACTCTTTGAAATTCTGCAGCACAGGGACGTTGCCGTGTGGCAGAAGAAAGTTGAGTGGATTGCCGCACACGGCGGCGTTGCCATGCTGAACGTCCATCCTGACTACATGCTGACCGATGAACGCCTCTCGTTCTACAGGGATTTTCTCCAGTATATGAAGGGCCGGCAGGGCCAGTGGCACGTACAGCCACGCGAGGCTGCGCACTGGTGGCGCGACCGGCAGGCGTCTGCGCTCCGCTTCGAACGTGGCAGCCTGCACGTTGACGGCCCGGCTGCCGACCGTGCAGTGATCATGCTAAGCACGTTGAAGAACGATGTGATCGTCACTGAACCGTACAATTCTCACGAACAATCAGGATAACCTATGATGCGCGTACCGTTTCTCGATCTGAAAGCGCAGTATGCCACGGTCAAGGAAGAAGAAAACCGGTCCAGGAATTCGAGGCTGCGTTTGGACGCGAACACGGAGTCCAGTACTGCTACGGCGTCAGCTCCGGGACGGACGGCAACCACATGGTCCTTTGGGCGCTCGGCATCGGTCCGGGCGACGAAGTGATTATACCGGCCAACACATTCATTGCCACTGCCTGGGGGGCCACGCTCTGCGGGGCGACACCGGTCTTCGTGGACTGTCAACCCGAAAGCTACAACATTGACCCCGCGAAGGTGGAGGCAAAGATTACGCCCCGGACGAAAGCCATTGTCGCCGTGCATCTGTACGGCCAGCCGGCGGATATGGATCCGCTCAATGAGATTGCCCGGAAGCACAAGATCGCGCTCGTTGAGGATTGCGCCCAGTCCCATTTTGCTGAGTACAAGGGAAAACGGACCGGCGGGTTGTCGATGGCATCCTCATACAGCTTCTACCCCGGCAAAAACCTCGGTGCCTACGGAGAAGGCGGAGCCGTTGCCACGAATGATGCCGAGCTTGCACGGAAGTTCAAGATGATCCGTGATCACGGTGCCGAGAAGAAATATTACCACGAAGTCTACGGGCACAACTACAGGATGGAGGGGATACAGGGTGCGGTGCTCGGTGTGAAGCTGCGCCATCTGGGCGCATGGACAGAGGCCCGGAGGAGGAACGCTGCGCTGTACAACGCGGCTCTGAAAGGGATCCCCGGCGTCGTAACGCCCCAGGAGATGCCCTATGCGAAACACGTCTATCATCTGTACGTCATCCGCGCGCCGCGCCGGGACGATCTGCAGAAACATCTAGAGGCCAAAGGTGTGGCGACGGGGCTGCACTATCCGGTGCCACTGCACGTGCAGAACGCCTTCAAGCACCTGGGATACAAAGAGGGGGACTTCCCCGTGACGGAGAAGGCTGCGAGGGAAATTCTCTCTCTGCCTATGTTTCCCGAATTGACGGCGGAACAGATTGCATACGTGGCAGGTGCAATCCGGGAATTCTATTCCTGATAGGGTTCTGTCTGAATGCTGCAGACGCGTGTCACCGCCTCCGGGCACCTGACGGAGGCGGTTCTGTCAGTACGCCACGATGCCATTCCAGGATGTTCTCCTCCGTCACGCACGGTGGAAACACGGGCAGCGCCCGTTCTACACACCCTCTGGCAGGACGCCCTACCCGCCAACCAGTTGTGGCGAAAGTAGTTGCCTGACCTCAGTATGCTCTGGCGACCATGTGTGTCCCCGCGGGGACCATGTGTGGTGAGTGTCCCCATGCCGGAGGAGCGAACCCCGTCACCTTCACCCCATGTGCACACGTGACGTAGGACACGGCGATCCCTCCTGGAGTTTTCTACATTGTACACGCAGCATGATCTGTAGAGGCTACACCACCCCAGTTGCTTTTGGACACCCTTTTTTTAATCTTTACCATGTTGAGTACGGCTGATTTCGCCTACAGGAGGGTTTGAAACAATGGTTTCGCTGAGAAAACGCGCAGCATACAGCTACATACTGCCGGTTCTTGATTGGTTGACGATTGTTGCTGCCCTTTTCATTGCCACCGTGTTGCGTGGCCGCAGTTTCACGGGCGAATTCACGTTTATTGGCGCCCCTCTCGAGGCGGAGATCATATTCCTCGTTCTTTTTAGCGGCGCGGCGACCCTGGTGTTCCGTTACCAGAGTCTGTACAAGGTTAACGTCTTCATCACCGTCGCAGACCAGACCGTCCGCATCATCAAATCGCTGGTCTACACAATCCTCGGTCTTGCGTTACTTGCCTTCTTCATCCGCACCACGTGGATCCTGGATAGCCGTCTCGCGATGGTCTATTTCACGTTCATTTCGGCTGTGCTGCTGGTTGGCGGCCGTGTCATCGTGTTCCGCAACCTCTACCTCTGGCTGTCCCGCCGGAAGGTCTTCCACCGCAATGCGCTGATCGTCGGTGCAGGCGAAAACGGGAAGAACCTGGCAATCAATCTCTTTCTGAACGACCATCTTGGCCTGAACCTGATCGGTTTTCTGGATGATGAGCTCCCGCTGGGAAAGGTTGTGTTCAACCGTGCAAAAGTGGTCGGCCGCGTGTCTGAACTCAAAGACATTGTCAAGGTGTTCGAAGTCCAGGAAGTCATCGTGAGCCTGGAGAACGTCGACCATGGCCGGCTGATCAATGTGCTGGAGACCGCCACCTCGACGGATGCGGTGGTGAAGATCTCCTCGCCGTTGTATGACGTTGTTCCGGCCCGGCTGTTTATTGAGAAATATGGAAATCTTCCGGTCGTGGGTATTTCGCAGTTCAGCCCGAGTCCGTTCCTGGAAGGCTACAAACGGGTGTTTGATTCCGCGCTCGCGCTGATCGGACTTCTGCTGTTGCTCCCCATCTTTGTTGTGATTGCCGTCATGATCAGGTTCAATTCGCGCGGTCCGATCCTCTTCGCGCAGACCCGCATCGGCAAGAATGGCAAGCCGTTCAAGTTCTACAAGTTCCGGTCCATGACTGTGGGTAGCGACAGGGACAAGGATCGGGAAAAGACTGTGCTTGAGTTCATGCAGGACAAGAGCAAGGCCAAAACAAAACCAACCCAAAAAACCTCAACAGCAACAAAGATCGTCAACGAGTCACGCGTGACGTCGGTCGGCCGGTTCCTCCGGAAGACCAGTCTCGACGAGCTGCCGCAGCTGTTCAATGTGTTGAAAGGCGACATGAGCCTCGTCGGCCCGCGACCCTGTCTCCCGTTCGAATGGGATCACTACGAGGAATGGCACAAGCGCCGTCTGAGTGTGATGCCGGGTTGCACGGGCATGTGGCAGGTAGCCGGACGGAGCGTGGTCGGGTTCGAGGATATGGTTGTTCTCGATCTCTACTACATCCAGAACGCGTCCGTGCTGCTCGATTTCGGTCTTCTCCTCAAAACGCTCCCCGTGATGCTCTTCGGCTCCGGGGCCAAATAAGGAACTTTTCCTGATGAAGATCGGTGTCGTCGGTTTCGGATACTGGGGACCGAATCTGGTACGGAATTTCCAGAGCGCGCCCTCAGTAGAGGGAGTAGTGTGCTATGACGCTTCTGACAAGCGTCTCGCCATAGCCAAACAGAAATTTCCAGGGCTCGAGGTAGCCAAAACATACGAGGAACTCCTTGCACGCAAGGATGTGGAAGCGATTGCGATCGCAACGCCCGTCTCGACACATTACCCGCTCGGGATGAAGGCACTCCAGGCAGGCAAACACCTGCTTCTGGAAAAACCCATGGCGGAAAGCGTCGAGCAGTGCAGGCAGTTGATCGAAGTCGCAGAGAAGAACAAGCTCGTCCTGATGGTGGATCACACGTTCGTCTACACGGGCGCGGTCCGGAAGATCAAAGAGCTCGTGGAGAACGGCCGCCTGGGCGAAATCATGTACTTTGATTCTGTCCGCGTGAACCTCGGACTCTTCCAGCACGATACAAACGTGGTCTGGGATCTCGCGCCGCACGATCTCTCCATCATGGACTACATCATCGGCCTTGAGCCGACGGGAGTCTCGGCGATCGGGTCCACCCACTTCAGCGACAAAGAGGACGTTGCGTATATCTCGGTGCGGTATGCGAATCAGCTGCTGGCCCATTTCCATGTCAACTGGATGTCGCCTGTGAAGGTCCGGAAAATCCTCATCGGCGGGAGCAAGTTGATGGTGGTGTATGACGACATGGAGCCGAGCGAGAAGATCCGGGTGTACGACAAGGGCGTGGATATCAAAGAACGGGAGTCCATCTACAAGGTCCTGGTGGAATACCGGACCGGCGACATGTGGGCGCCGAAAATCGATCTGAACGAGGCGCTGAGCCTGATGGTCAAGGACTTTGCGGAAGCCATCAAATCAGGGCGTCGTCCGACCACCGATGGGCGTTCTGGCATGAAGGTTGTAAAGATTCTTGAGGCGGCACAGGCATCCCTGCGTCAGAATGGTGCCATGATTTCGCTGGTGCCGTGAGAATCGGTACACCCCGTTCCCATTATTGACGGAGATACGCCAATGTCTTTCCAGAAGATCGCCCCCGATGTGAAGCTGGGCAAAGACGTCAAAGTGTACGATTTTGTGAATCTCTACGGCTGCACCATCGGTGATCGCACCAAAATCGGGACGTTTGTAGAGATTCAGAAAGGGGCAAAAATCGGCGCGGACTGCAAAGTCTCTTCGCACACGTTCATCTGTGAAGGTGTGACCATCGAGGATGGTGTCTTCGTTGGCCATAATGTCTCTTTCATCAACGACAAGTATCCCCGATCCACAAACCCCAATGGGGCCATGCAGACCGAAGCCGACTGGGCTGTGGTGCCGACGCTCGTGAAAAAAGGCGCGTCTATCGGCACAACCACTACAGTCCTGTGCGGAGTGACCATTGGGGAAAACGCCATCATTGGTGCTGGCAGCGTGATCACCAAGGATGTCCCACCCAACACCGTCGTTGCGGGGGTGCCGGCCCGCGTGATCAGAAAACTCTAATCCATTTCCTCTCGCAATCGGGGAGTCACCGCATGAAGGTAGCAATTCTTGCCGGCGGCGTGGGCACGCGTCTGGTCGAAGAAACGGAAGTGAAGCCGAAACCGATGGTGGAGATCGGCGGACGGCCGATTCTCTGGCACATCATGAAACACTATGCCCACTACGGTTTCAACGAATTCGTAATCGCCCTTGGCTACAAAGGCGAAGTCATCAAGAAGTACATGGTGGACTACGCAAATCTGAACAGCAGCGCGCTGACGGTGCGGATGCGTTCGGCAACGGTAGACATTGAAGGCGGCTCGCGGCCCGACTGGACCGTCCAGCTTATTGATACCGGGATTTCCACCCTGACCGGCGGGCGCATCAAACGGCTGAAACCGTATATGGGAAATGAAACATTCATGCTCACATGGGGCGACGGCGTTTCGGATGTCCACCTGCAGGAACTGCTGAAATTCCACAAATCCCACGGGAAACTCGCTACGCTCACCGCAGTACGGCCGCCTGCCCGGTTCGGACATATGGTGTTCGACGGCGACAAAATCGTGGAATTCCTCGAAAAACCCCAGACCGGTGAAGGGTGGATCAACGGGGCTTTCTTCGTGGTGGAACCGGGCATTTTCGACTACATCGCCGGCGATGACACACAGTGGGAGCACGAACCCCTTGAGCAACTGGCCGCCGATGGCCAACTGATGGCGTATCGCCACACATCGTTCTGGCAGTGCATGGATACCCTGCGCGATAAGAAGCTGCTCGAAGACCTCTGGCAGCACGGCGGTGCACCATGGAAAGTCTGGAAGGAGTGACATGCGCGTACTCGTAACCGGTCATCTGGGCTATATCGGAACCGTGATGGTTCCGATGCTCATCGCTGAAGGGTTTGACGTTGTGGGTCTTGACACCGATCTCTTCGAACGGTCCACGTTCGGAGAAGGGATTGTGCCTGTTCCGCATATCAAGAAGGACGTCCGCGACGTCGAGGCCTCGGACCTGAAAGGCTTTGAGGCGGTCATCCATCTTGCGGGACTCTCCAATGATCCCCTCGGAGACCTGAATCCCAATCTTACATATGAGATCAATCACCTGGCCTCGGTCCGCCTTGCAGAACTCGCGAAGCAGGCTGGTGTCCGCCGCTTTGTGTTCTCTTCCTCGTGCAGTAACTACGGGGCGGGGGGCGAGAACCTCCTGAATGAGAACTCCGCATTCAACCCGGTTACGCCGTATGGCATTTCGAAGGTCCGTGTGGAACAGGATGTGTCGAAGATGGCCAGCAGCACATTCAGCCCGACTTTCCTTCGCAACGCAACCGCGTTTGGCGTGTCACCACGGCTGCGGTTCGATCTCGTGCTGAACAACCTGACTGCCTGGGCATTCACGACGGGAAAAGTCTTCATCAAAAGCGACGGCACACCCTGGCGGCCGATCGTCCACATCGCCGACATCTCTCGGGCATTCATCGCGGTGTTGAAATCTCCGGTCGAACGCGTACACAACGAAGCATTCAACGTGGCACGGAACGAAGACAACTACCGCATCCGCGAACTGGCTGACATTGTGAAGGAGACTGTGTCCAATACCGTCATCGAGTACGCGAAAGATGCGGGTCCCGATAAGCGGTGCTATCGTGTGGACAGTTCCAAAATCCTGAAGACGCTTCCGGTATTCAAGCCGGTCTGGGATGCACGGAAGGGTGCAAAAGAACTGCTCACGGCATACCAGAAGGTCGGGCTTCAGCTCAACGACTTCGAAGGCCCGAAGTACAAACGCATTGACCATATTAAAATGCTCATGAGCTCCGGCCTCCTCGGTCCGGATCTTCGCTGGAAAAAGACTTCGTAAAGAGGACACTACCATCATGAAAACGAAGTATCCCCCTTGCCGTTCCTGCGGAAAGAAGGACCTGCAGCTCATCATTTCGTTCGGGCGCACTGCGCTGGCGGACCGCCTGGTGACGCATGAGCAGTTGCTGCTTCCGGAGATCACCGCGCCGCTGGATCTGGTCTTCTGTCCGTCATGCTCGCTTGTGCAAATCACGGAGTCCGTCGACCCAGAAATTCTGTTCGGTCCAGAGTATCCATACTTTTCTTCGGTCTCGCCATCGCTGCTGAAACATTTCCGCGACAGCGCTGAGCACCTGATCGAGAAGCGCGGCTTGAACAGTACGCATCTGGTCGTTGAAGCGGCCAGCAACGACGGCTACATGCTGAAGGTGTTTCACGAGCGCGGGATTCCCGTTCAAGGAATTGACCCGGCCCAGGCTCCCGCTCGGAAGGCGCAGGAGAACGGAATTCCGACCCTGATTGACTTCTTCGGAAAAGAACTCGCGACCAAGCTGCGCACGGAAGAGGGAAAGGCCGCAGATGTTTTCCTGGGAAACAATGTGCTTGCGCACGTCCCGGACCTCAATGGCTTTGTCGAGGGAATCAGGATCATCCTCAAGGCCGATGGCGTGGCGGTGATCGAGTGCCCGTATGTCGTGGACCTGGTCGATCACTGTGAGTTCGATACGATCTATCACCAGCACCTCTGCTATTTCTCCGTCACGGCCCTGGACAAGCTCTTCCGCCGTCACGGGTTGTTCCTGAATGAAATCAAACGCGTTCCTGTCCATGGTTGCGCCTCTTCGTCGAACCGGTGGAACGTGTGGGCAGGAGCGTGAAGAGTCTTCTGGCAATGGAGAAGAAGCGGAAAGTCGACAAGATGCGATACTACCGCGACTTTGCCGCCCATGTGGAATCCATCAAGTGCTCGGTGCTGGAGATCCTCGAGGGATTGAAACGGAAAGGGAAGACGATTGCTTCGTACGGAGCGGCCGCAAAGGCGACAACGATGCTCGCCTATGTCGGTCTGGACAAGCGGCTCATAGACTATGTCGTGGACCTCAATCCGTTCAAGCATGGAAAGTACATGGGGGTCAATCACATTCCCATCTATCCACCTGCGAAGCTGGCGGAGGATATGCCTGACTATGTCCTGATCCTGGCCTGGAACTTCGCGGAAGAGATCATGCGTCAGCAGGAGGAATACCGGAGGAAAGGCGGGAAGTTCATCATTCCTATCCCGAAACCGAAGACTGTGTAAGGTTGTCCTCCTGGTGAATGTTAGCCATAGACTCCGCTCGCTGTAGGGGCGGAGTCTGCTATTTAAGGCAGGAAAGGGAAGTTCCGTTCTTTCACATGGGTACAGGGTTTGCATATCCTTCCCCGAACGGGGCTCGTCCCGAGGAGGTTCTGTGACTTCTGTCACAAGATTGACAATCGGCGTGTGCTAGGTTATCTTTGATACACTCGATTTTTGACGAGAATCGGACGAAACAGTACGTGTACTACTTCTAGGAAAGGCACAAGTCATGGATAGACTGCTCCGGCGGTTACCCGCAACCCTGGTTCTTCTTTTGCCGCTTGTCGCGGTTCTTGTCGCACAGACCGCATTTGCTGGTCCGACCACATTCACCTCCGACGCGTTTAATTCCCGGAATCTGCTCCGTCCGCTCTGGACATTCACCGATCCTAACGGCGATGCGTCCATACGCATGCAGGGATACAAGACGGACAATGCGCGCGTGGAGATTTCGCTTCCTGGCGGGACCCCCCATGATCTCTGGTCCACGGGCTACATGACCCCGCGCATTCTGCAGTCCTGCACGAACACGGACTTCACGGTGGAGGCAAAGTTCTTCTCCTCCATGCAGGGGGTCTCGTTCCAGTCATACCAGGCCCAGGGTATCGTCGTGGAGCAGGACGAGAGCAACCTCATCCGTTTTGACTTCACAACGGGCCACGAGATTGACAGCGTGAAGGCCTTTGCCGCCGTTTTCCTCAATGGGCTTGGATCTCCGGTCGTCAAGATTAACAACAAGCACTTCACCGGGTATGGCGTCGCGCCGATGTGGCTGAGGGTGTCACGCACCGGGAATACCTGGAAGATGTACTATTCGCTGAACGGAACGACATTCACGCTTGCCGACAGCTTCGTTCAGGCGCTGACCGTGACGAAGATCGGCGCGTTCGTTGGCAATGCCGGTCCAAACCCCGCTCCGTTCACCGCAAGCATCGACTATTTCTTCAACAACGATTCCAAGATCACGCCCGAAGATGGTTCCCCGGTTGGCGATAATCTCGGACCGCTTGTCTACAACATCAGTTCGGTGGTCAAACCCAACGCCATGGTGATCAGGTGGAAGACTGATGAACCTGCTGACGGCGTCGTCGAATGGGGGACGAGCACTTCCTATGAGTACGCTCCCGTATCTCACGGTGGTGCCTTCTACGATCACCGGCTGATCGTGACCGGCATGAACAGTGAATCCGACTACCATTTCCGGGTCAGGGGTACGGACGACAGTCTCCGCACAAATGCCTCAGGAGACTACCTGGTCAATTCGGGATCGTACATCGATGACAAGGCAATGATTTCCGATGACTTCAATGGGACGAGTATCGACGGCACACTGTGGACCACGGTCAACCCGCTCGGCGATGCAACGTTCGCGGTTTCTGGAAAGAAGCTCACGATCGGAGTCGCGGGAGGGGTGGCGCATGACATCTGGACGAGTGTGGGTTACAAGGCGCCCCGCATCTTGCAGGCGGTCAAGGACAACGCGAACGTCTATGAGTTCGCCGTGAAGTTCACCACGCCGCTCGTTGGGTCAAGCACCAATATAATGGCCCAGGGTATCGTGGTCGAACAGGACACGAACAACATCATCCGGGCGAATTTCAACTATGACGGATCCAGCGTGCGGCTTTTCATCGCCGGATTCTATGATGGGTACACATCGGTAGACGTGATCGCCAACGAGCCTCTTGCCGGTGCGACGTCGAATCTGTGGCTGAAGATGACTCAGGGCGGCGGAACGTTCCGGGTTTTCTACTCGCTGAACGGAACAACATGGACATTCATCCCCAGCTTCCCGCGTCCCATGAACACCACGAGGATCGGTATTTTCGCGGGCAACGGGGGATCAAGTCCGCAGGCCTTCACATGTTCGGCAGAGTATGTTGCCACCACATTGCCGGCGAAGCCGTACCTTACACTTCCATTGAACAATGCTGTGGACGTCCCCGCGCCTGCTCTGATGAAGTGGGATACGACGGCATCTGCGACGACATACCGGCTCCAGCTCTCGACCGATGCGGGATTCGGGACTCTCGCGCACAATGATTCCACGATTACCGCGACCTCCAAAGAGGTCTCCGGGCTGCAAAGCACCACGCGATACTACTGGCGTGTGCGCGGGAAGAATACCGTGGGAGTTGGGGCGTTTTCCGATGCCTTCACCTTCGTGACGGCTATTCCGGCTCCGGCAGCGCCATCACCGGTGTATCCTGCTGCCAATGCGGTCGATGTTGAAATCACACCTACCATGCGTTGGTCAAAGGTGGCAGACGCAGTGACATACCGGCTCCAGATGGCAACGGACTCTCTGTTCGTTTCCGGCATCGTCTACAACGACTCGACGCTTACGGACACGGTCAAGGCCATTCCTGCGCTCAACAATCTTACCAAGTACTACTGGCGGGTGAATGCGAAGAATACGGGCGGTACAAGCGCGTACTCTGCCACACGAGCGTTCACCACGATCTCGGCTGTACCGCTTGCTCCCGTGCACATTTCTCCACCCAACAGTGCGGTCAACCAGCAGATCAACGTAGTGCTTCGGTGGAACAAATCGGTCGGTGCACAGACATACAGGCTGCAGGTGGCGACGGATGGGACGTTTGCCTCGGGGATCGTAGTCAATGACTCCACGATCACCGATACGCTGAAGGCCATGTCCGGGCTTGCCAATAGCACGCAATACTACTGGCGTGTGAATGCCAAGAACGTCGCGGGGACCAGTCCCTACTCCAGCCCCTGGACGTTTACAACGGTTGTCGCCAATCCGTCGATGCCCGTGCTGGTTTCCCCGGCTGACGGGGCAACGAATCAGGATCTCTCTGTGAAGTACGTCTGGCGGAAGGTGGCGGGCGCGACATCGTACCAGCTGCAGGTTGCGACTGATGCAGCATTCGCCTCCGGAATCGTCATCAACGACTCGACCGTCACAGACTCAACGAAAACCGTCGGCGGGCTCGCCTACAACAAGCAGTACTACTGGCGTGTGCGTTCGAAGAACATCGGCGGTCCGAGCCCCTATTCATCGGTCTGGGGGTTCCGTACCTATGACGCTGACCCGGCGATTCCGCGCCAGGTGATGCCGGCCGATGCCGCAACCGGTCTAATTCCGCCGGTGACCATTGTCTGGACCAAACCCTCCGGTGCGACATCGTTCCGCCTCCAGGTGGCAACCGATTCCGCCTTTGCCGGTGGATTCATCGTGAATGATGCAACGATCACCGACACGCAGAAGGTCGTGACTGGACTCAGCTACCTCACAACATATTACTGGCGTGTGAATGCCGATGCGGTTGGCGGTACATCGCCGTACTCTCCCCGGCGGATGTTTGCCACCGGAATTCCGGCTGCTTCAAACCCGAGCCTGATCTACCCGGGTCCGGACCAGAGTGTCTATCCGGACAATCTGAAACTGTACTGGCATAAGAGCATTCCGGACGTCGACCGCTACTGGGTGGACGTCGCACTCGATCAGGCGTTCAACTTCTCTCTGCCGCCCGACTCCATGGTGACCGACACCACGAAGACGATCACCGGGCTAGAGAACAACAAATCTTACTACTGGCGGGTGCGTGCACATAATGCCGGCGGGTGGGGACCGTACAGCGACGTGAGGAAGTTCACGCGGGACATCACTTCTGTCGAAGGCAGGCCTGAAACCCCGACCGAATTTTCGCTCGCGCAGAACTATCCCAATCCGTTTAACCCGGCGACGGTAATTGAGTTCGCCGTTCCGGCGGAATCCCGCGTCACGATCGAGGTGTTCAATCTGCTGGGCCAGCGTGTGGTCACGCTCGTCGATGAAGTGAAGACCGTTGGGTACCACACGGTGAAATTCGATGCGGCGTCAATCCCCAGCGGACTCTATCTCTATCGGATGGTGGCGGGGCAGACCAGCTTTATTCGCAAGATGATGCTGGTGAAGTAATCATTTTCGGTGCGGGGGCGGGTTACCGTCACCCGCACCGGCTGTTTTTCTGATGACGGCGCGGGTGCCTGGCTGAATGGAGGCAGGGGTCTGCGCCTTCATCATATAGTTCTGTGTGAATGAAGATCATCATCATGGAGACCGAACCGGTATGAAGCCTACCATGCGTTCCAGGAACTGGCGGATGTTCGTTTTGATGGCGTTGATGACAGTTGGGACCGTGAGCGCGTTCGCTCAGATACAGTTCACTGGTCCTACCCCGGGCGATATCTATCGCGAATACTCGCGCGTCATGCAGCCGTCGAGCGGAGAGTTGTGGCGCGTGACGGATCCCAACGTCAATACCACGACCTATCCGGCAGCGGCGGGGTTCCTGCCTAACCCGAGCATTAGCCTTTCTGTTGGTGACCTGCAGGGAGCAACCCGGGCGGAAGCAACTATGGCCTTGTGGGGCGGACACATCTCGACGTACGGGAAACAAGTGCGTTTCAACGGAAACGCGTGGATCAACCTCCCGGAGCTGGACACCTCGAACGGCATTCCGGCCGGTCACGGGTCCCGCTCTCCAATCTTGTGGAGGGCGTGAATTATTTTGAAGGGACGAATGCCGGACAGGTCAGCGGACCGGTCGGGTACGGATTCGGCTGGGGGCAACACGGCTGGTATGGCATGATGATCCGTGTGTATTACGGCTCTGGCAAGGCCCACGCAACAGGGCAGATTACAACGCCCGCGCAGGGCGGGACCATGAACGAAAGCCCGACGATCGCTGTCAGCACGAGCGGCTCTGTGGACAGGGTGGACGTTCTTGCGTACTATGACGGGTACGACACCGATGGTGACGGCAAGTATGTGGAATATCATCACGACTACCATCTCGTGAGCA
>JAGDMK010000169.1 GCA_017860635.1 Bacteroidota bacterium | reverse complement strand
GAGCCCCTGTCCCTCGCACCACTTCAGGAAGCCATCGGGATCGGGGAAGTAATTGCGGTCCCATGTGTAGCCCGTCCAACCGAGCCGTTGCCCCGCCTGGTCAGTGACTTTCTTGTCCCAGCGCATGTCAAAGGTGAGGTGCCAGTCCATGTCGACCACAAGCACATCCAGCGGAACGTTGTGAAGGCGGAACTCCCTGACCAGGTCTTTGAACTCTTCATCGGTGTATGCCCAGTACCGTGACCACCAGGTGCCGAAAGCGAACCGCGGGGGCATCGGGATGCGACCGGCGATCTTGACGAAGTCGGCAAGCAGTCCCCTGTAGTCCTGCCCGTACCCGAATTCGCCCTGCGCGCGGGGCATAACCCAAGGCCACTCACCGTTGTCAAACAGCGGGCGTTCCGAATCATCCACCACCGTCCATCCGGTCCGCGAGAGCAGCCCGGTCTCCAGTTCCGTCGCCCCTTTCACGCCGTCAAGAGTGCGGATCGTGCCGCGCAGGTTCGTGCTGTCCTTCAACCCGGGATGCCACACTGTGGGAGTGGCGTAGATTCCGTGGCCGCGCGTTATGGACAGATTCTGTTCGGTGAATCGCCCGCTTTGCTCTTTATATCTGAGCATCAGCGAATCCGTGCGGATGATCATCCAGTCATTTTCATGTTCCACAACGAATCGCGGCACGGGGAGACGGCGGTTGAGGAACACGAGTGACGCATTGTCCTCGAACCGTCCCCCGGCTGCCCACTCAAGCCGGAGAAGTCTGGATGTCAGCACTGTGAACCGCGCGTCCCCGTTTGTCACGATCGCAGTGGAATCGGCAAGAGGATTCTGCTCCTGGGCTGAAGCCGGAGTGCAAAAGATGACCAGATAACAGAGAGCTGCCAGTGAAACGCGGGCACTACGGAGCCACGGTGAGTTCATAGAGACTTCCTGAATCATTGTAGATCGGTGAGGCGTTGATCGCCTACCAGGTTTTGATAGTCCACAGGGAGCGGTGCAACTCGCCCGTGGCCGTATTCAGGTCTTTTGCCACGGATCTCATGGCGAAGATGTGAATGCGTATGCGCGCATATGGGTCTCATGCCATGGTTCTTATGGCGAAGATGTGAATGGGTATGCTCGCATACGGGTCTCATGGCATGACTCTCATGGCATGGCTCTCATGGTGAAGATGTGCGTGCGCCTGCTGCTTCGTCTCCTGCCACACTTCCCTCTGGCATCCAACGCAAAGCGATGCCTTGTGCTACGGAGCGGCACGGTGTATCCGCGTAGCTCCGTGCATGTCATCACCGATGGGTTGCCTGTGATTCAGCCGGCCGGCGATCTTGAACGCCGCATAGGAAAAGAACGGCGCAACGAAAACGTCGATCGCATAATGCACATGCTGGACCAGCACGGCTGATCCAACCACGACGGTGCAGACAAGGAAGACTGTCTTCAGGGTTCCCCGCGGTGTCACAAGGAAGAACAAAAACAACGTCGACGTATGACCGGAAAAAAAGAGATCGCGGGTCAACGCCTGGCCCGTTCCGAAGAACTCCACAAACGGATCCTGCAAGGGAAATGGCGTCGCCGGAGGATCGAGAGGAACGAGAGTCATGGCAATGATGCGACACACCACCATGATCACGTAGGCCTGAAACGCGAAGAGCAGCCTGTGCGGATGGCGCAAGAGGGATCCCACCGCTGCAAACAGACCGATGTAGATCAGTGCAAAGGTCAGCCAGTTGACATCCACGGGTGCGAACAGACTGAGCAGGGGATCCGGGAGGAGCACCCCGGGGCGGTGCTCAACACGTTGCAGGAATTGTGCGAGCGCAGACAGTGTGGCAAAAAGGACCGGGATGGTGATCAGGGCCCGGACGCGGAAGGAGGGGTCTCTCCACGCGGTGCGCCAGCTGGTAGCAATCGATTCGGTAGTCATACGATGTGGTATGGAAACTACCAACTGGCGCGAACAAAATCAACGATAGCAATGAATCTGGTCCTGGGTCCATGACATTTGTGGATGTCTCCCTTGACATTGCACGGAGCGAGCAGCAAGCGATGCAGCGGCTGTGGCTCCCGGCGAAATTGCTGCCAGCAAGTGCCTCTCGTGGCAGGCGCCGCGACGCAGACTCTCAGCTATGATTCTGCCACTTCGGCCTCACCCGGTTTCCAGGGCAGCCACCGTGCCCACCGGACGCGCCGGAAGAGCGCGGGGACCCGCAGGCGCAGGCCATCCACATAGCTGTACACCACGGGCACCAGGAGCAGTGTGAGAAGCGTGGAACTCAACAGCCCGCCGACTACCACCACAGCCATGCCCTGTCTCATCTCAGCGCCGGCACCGAGTGCGAGCGCGAGAGGCATCATGCCGAAAACCATGGTCGCAGTCGTCATGATGATCGGCCGCAGACGGGTCTTCCCGGCTTCCAGCAAGGCTTCATGCATCTCCATTCCCCGCGACCGGAGCGTGTTGGTGAAGTCTACGAGCAGAATGGCGTTCTTTGTCACCAGTCCCATGAGCATGATGATGCCGATCATGCTGAACATGTTGAGCGTTGTGCCCTCGAACAGGCTCACCATGATGATGTAGACGAAGAGGATCGCCAGGCTGAGCGCAATGGTCATGTCGCTGAACATGTCGCGCATGTTCTCGCTGTCACCGCCATAGAAGACCTCGATGCCGGCAGGCACGCCGGCCGCGGTGATCTCTTTCTCGATCGCTTGGGTGACCTGGCCGAGCGGAATGTCACCCGACAGGTTTGCAGCCACCGTCACAAGCCGCTCGCGGTCTTTTCGCTGGATCTCTGAGGGCCCTTTGCCCACATAAATCCGGGCAACCTGATCCAGCCGGACTGGCTGTCCGTAGTGGTTGATCAGTGTGATGGTCCCGACATCCTGTGCGCGCGACCGGTCCGTACGGTTCAACACGACCCGTATGTCGTACTCCGTATCCCCCTCCTGGTATTTCGTGGGAATGTCCCCCTCTATCGCCGTACGAACGGCCAGACCGACCTCAGCGAGCGTCAACCCCATCCGCGCACACTTCTCGCGGTCGACTTCGATCTTGATCTCCGGCTTCCCTTCCTCCCACGACGTTGTGACGTCGGCTGTACCTTCTGTCTGCGCGATGATTCCGGCCACGGATTCTGAGAACCTCACCACCTGGTCAAGGTCCCTTCCGATAATCTCGATCTGCACGGGCGATGCGTTCGCCGAGCCCCACATGCTGATCGTGTTGAAGCTGGTCTTCAGTCCCGGAATGTCGGCAGACTGTTCCTTTATGGCCATCATCACGGCCTGTGTCGAACGGCTGCGCTTCCGTTTGTCCGTCAATTTCACCTGGACCTGTCCGAGGTTCGACTGGTCTGCATTTTTCCACTGGCTCTGCTGCTTTCCGATGGTCGAGAGATACCGTTCGACTTCCGGCATCGCTGCAACGACGCGTTCCACCGCCTTCACGGTCGAGTCGGTCTTCCCGATTGTTGTGCCGAGCGGCAGATCGATGTTCACAGCGAACTCTCCACGGTCGGAATCCGTCATGAACTCCGTGCCGATCAGTCCGAGAGGAACAAATGACAGACTGATGACAAGCAGTCCGCCGCTCACCGCAAGAATGGTCTTCCTGTGATCGAGCGCCCACGCCAGGGCCCCTTTGTAGCCATCGGCCAGGTCGTCCTGCAACTTCTCGAAGCGCAGGACCAGTCTGCCGATCCACGATGACTTCGACTGTTCCACCAGCCGGGACCATTTTGACGCCAGCATCGGGGTGAGCGTGAACGACACGAACAGGGAGAGAAGCGTCGAGACGACGATCGTGATCCCGAATTCACTGAAGATGCGTCCGACCACGCCGCCGACCAGCGAAATCGGCAGGAAGACCACCACGTCAACCAGCGTGATGGCGATTGCCGCAAAGCCGATCTCGCTCCGGCCATTCACTGCGGCCGTGGCCGGCTCTTCACCCTTTTCCAGATGACGATGGATGTTCTCGAGCACCACGATCGAGTCGTCCACCAGGATGCCGATCACGAGCGCAAGGGCCATGAGGGACATCAGATTCAGGGTATATCCAAACAGCCACATGAAGAACAGCGTGGACACCAGTGACGTTGGTATTGACAGAAGCACGATGAACGAATTCCGCGCGCTGTGGAGGAACAGGAAGAGCACGATTGCCACCATCAGGATGGCGAGGAACAGATCCCTCTGGACTTCCGACAGGGAGTTGCGCGTGAAATCTGTCAGGTCCTGTGCCACGGTGAACCGTATCCGCCCGCCGTTGTCCCGTTCCAGCTCCGCGAATGTGGCGCGCAGCCGGTCGCTGGTCTTCACGGAGTTCGCATCCGATTGCTTCTGGATGGTGATCGCGATCGACGTCTCGCTGTTCAGGCGGCTCATGGTGAAGGTCTCGCGCGAGCCGTCCACCACTGTAGCGACATCGCGCAGATAGACGACCCCAGCCGGCGTCGAGCTCACGACCATGGCGCGGATGTCGTCAAGCGACTGGAACTTCCCGGAGAGACGGACGATGTACTGATTCAGCCGCTCATCAATTTTTCCTGTCGGGAAATCCAGGTTCTCGCGTCCGAGCGCCTGTGACACCTGCAGCACGGACACTCCGTAGGCATTCAATTTCTGGTTGTCCAACTCGACGCGGATTTCCCGTTCCTGGCCTCCGATGATCGTCACGGCCGAGACCCCCTCCACCTGCTCGAGGCGCGGCTTGATCCGATCCTTCAGGAACTGATACAGCTCCCGCGGGGGCATTTGGCCCGTCAGCGAAACGCGCAGAATCGGGAAGGCATTCATGTCGGATTTCGAAATCATCGGCGCCTTTGCGTCGTCGGGGAGCTTGGACCGGGCCTGCTCCACCACCCGCTGGACATCGTTTGTGACCACATCCACATCAGCGCTGAAGTTGAACTGTGCGAGCACGACGGAGACACCCTCGTATGAATAGGAGCGCACATTGTCCAGTTTGTTCACCCCGCTGACCGCCTCCTCGAGCGGCCGGGAGACGAGGGATTCGACTTCCTTCGGTCCGGCACCGGGATAGACCGTTACGATCGACACATAGGGCCAGTCCATCTTCGGGAGCAGATCCACGCCCATCCGTGAGTACCCGAAGAGCCCGAGCACTGCGAGTGTCACGAAAACCATGGTGATGAATGCGGGGCGGCGTATCGCTATTTCTGTGAGTTTCATGGCTCTCTTGTCCGTTTCCTCTACTGTCCTTTAATCGCGACGGGCATGCCGTCTTTAAGAGTCTTGTGGCCGAACGTCACGACGAGATCGCCGTTGTTGACTCCTTCCAGCACCTGGACAAGAGACGCTCCCTGCAGTCCAAGTTTCACCGGACGGAGTCTGGCAACACCGTTTTGTGCGACAAAGACCGACGTAGCGCCGTCTTCCTCGACAAGGGCCTCTTTGCTGATAGAGACCGCTCCTCTTGCAGCGTTCGCCTGTATGTCGACACGCGCGAACATCCCGACTTTCAGGGGAGTCCCGTTTTTGTTCTGGACGGCGATTTCCACCGGATAGGCGTGCCCGTTCGGATTCTCGGACTTCGCGCTGATCGTATAGACCTTCCCCTCGAACGTGCTGCCGGGATGGGAGTCGAGGCGGAGCGTGGCCTTTTGTCCAGGGCGCAGCTTGACAACATCTTCCTCCGGGATGCTCAGCTTCACCTTCACCGTCGCGACATCCACAATGTTCGCCACTTCGCGCCCGGGCGCCACCATCTCGCCCACTTCCACCTTACGGGAGGCAACGAGTCCATCGATAGGAGACACGATCCGCGTATCTGCCAGCTGCCGTTCTGCGTACCGGACTCCTGCAAGCGCCGACTGGTACTGGGCCTCGGCGGAATGGTAGGCAAGACGATATCCTTCGAGTTCAATGTCTGCGACGTCACCCGAAGCATAGAGTGTCTCAGTACGTTCGTAGTCTTTCTTTGCCTTCTCCATGCTTGTTCTTGCCGCAAGCAGCTGCGCGCGGGCTTGCTGCACGGCCACTTCCTTCATTTCCGCGTCCACCTGCACGAGCGTTTGACCTTTCGTGACAGGATCGCCGACATTGACTTTCACAGCAACGATCCGGCCGGCAGTTTCAGAGCTCACCACCACATCGCGCATCGCTTCCACGCTCCCCACCGCGGAGATGATCTCCTCGATCGTGCTTACCGCGGCGGGCGCGACTTCAACGGGAGTTGCCCGGAATTGTACCTTTGCGGCATCAGCCTGGCTTGGACGGGACATGATCGTCAACACGGCGGCTACGAATATCACGCCGGCGGCTGCAACCATGACTACACGGGATCTGCGCTTCATTTTCTCACCTCTCTGTTCTGTTCTCTCAATTCTGATCACTCGACTCTGTCCTGACAACTCTGTTCTCTCACCTCGCCTCTCTTACCTCTACCCTCTCACCTCTGTTCGCTCAACTCTGACCTCTCAACTCTGACCTCTTAACTCTGACCTCTCGACTCTGACCTCCCGGCCTTCTCCACGCGGTCATCGTCGCATCAATTGGCGCGGACGGTGCCCATTGCGCGCGCCTGCTGCACGCTCGCGATGTGATAGTCGTACAGTGCCGTAATGGCGTTCGCCCGCGCAGATGTATAAGCGGTCTGGACATCGATCACATCCACGTTAGAGGCGCCGCCGGATTCATAACGCTTTGTCACGGCATCAAGGACTTCGCGGGCCTCCTGCTCGGCTTTGCGCGTGATGTCAATCCGCTTCTGTGCTGCACGCATGTTCAGCTCGGCCATGGTGGCCTGCAGCACCAGCCCGCGGCGAAAGGTTTCCACCTGGCTCTGGGCATGTGAGTATTCCGCATGGGCCTTCTGGAGGTTCGTGTAATCCCCGAAGCTGTTGAAGATCGGGAATTGCACCTGCAGAGCCAGCGCCCAGGGAGTGATGCCATCCAGTTTCAGCGTATTGTTCTTCTCCCACCCGTACTGGAAAGCAACATTGACGCGGGGTTTGAAATTCACCCAGGCCTGATCGATCCCGGCGTCTGCCAGTCGGAGGCTCGCTTCCATCATCCGCATCGACGGATGTCCGGCGAGCATATTGGCCGTGATGGGAGACTCAGTCGGCATCGTCGTCAACGAAGCCAGCAGCGGTTCGCCGGGCTGCGAAGCAAGAGGCGAAGAGGCGGAGTCGGTGGTCGTCGGATTTTCGAGAACATAGGCAGCGTGAAGATCGACACCCATCGCTTCGTTCAACGCCAGCCGCGCCCCTGCAAGTCCATTTTCCGCCTGAATGAGATTGCCTTCGTCCGAGGCAAGCTGGACCTCCCAGCGGAGAACATCGGTACGTGTGCGCATGCCGAGCGCGGCACGGCGGCCTGTCAGTTCCACGTGGCGCTTTGTGCGCGCGACCGCATCGCGGGAGAGCGCGACCAGTTCGTTGGCCTTCAGAACGTTGTAGTATGCGGTTTTCACTCGCGCGATGACATCCTGCTCCGTATCCTCCAGCGTGGAGATGCTTTTATCCTCCATTGCACTGGCCGCGGAGAGTCCGACCAGCTCTGCGCCGCCGTTGTAGATCGGCTGGACCACAGTGATGTCAGCGGCGTACGTATCGCGATAGGCAAACGGCTTGATCTCGGCCAGGGCTTCATTGGGGATGCCCAGAGACCCGGCAGCCGCCTTGATGAAATCAATAGCCGCATTCGCACGGCGTTCAGAAGCAGGATCGATGCGGGTGAGGCCTCCGCTGATCTCCACTTTGGGGAGGAAATTCGTCACCGCATTCAACCTCCCCCAGCGCGAGGCATCCCGCTCAAAGCCCGCACCGCGAAGCGTCTGGTTGCGCTCAAGGGCAGTCTGGACTGCACCATTAATAGTCAGGCGTTCCTGACCGATACCCGTGGCAGTGACGATGGCCAGCAAAAGGCCCACACCCAACGTCTTCATTCTTTCTCTTCCTCTGTGACTGGTGAATCTTTGTACAGTATCATGCCTGCATATTTCTGTTGCGCTTTCTCGGTCATCATGGCTTCCAGGAGAAGCGCGCTCGATTTCCTGAGGGTCTGGAGCAGGTCGACGCCCATCGCATCCTTCCAGTACGATTCGTTGCGATCGAGCAGGCGAAGGAACCCGTTGGCGTTCGACCAGAGCATAATGCCCACCTCAAGTGGATCCAGTTCCGGGTGCAGCAAACCTTCGTCGATCGCTCTCTTGATGGGGGCAGTCACGACCGCCCAGACTTTCTGGTCCTGTTGCCTGCACTGATCCAGCATCCCCTGCGAGACACCGGCATGGAACTCGGGGCTCTCGTAGAAATAGAACATGCGGAAGAAGTCCCGCTGCTCACGGAAGAACCGGTAGTAGGCATCCCCGACCCTGAAGATTTGCATGATCGGATCGTCTGTCGTGGCCGAGGCATCCTGGAACATGTGGGCCATGATGTCCATCCCCCGGTTGGCTGCTGCAAGGTAGAGCTCTTCTTTGCTGTGATAGTACAGATAGAGAGTCCCTTTGCTCAGCTCGGCGGCCTGCGCAATATCATCCATAGTCGACACGGCCACGCCCTTCTGGAAGAACACTCTTTGCGCCGCATTCAGGATTTCCTCCCGCCGGGCCTCTTTTTCTCTTTCTTTTCTTTCAGGAATTCCCATTTCAGATCACCATGAAGTTATTGACTATTAGTCAGCAATTGTACGATAATATAGCCAAGAACTTCGTGTTTGTCAATACCGTGCAACAATTAATTTACGTTAACCTAGTTAATGACTGATAGTCAGAATACGGATACTGGCTAGCAGAAGTTGCACTAGCGTGAAAAAAAATTGGGGGGGGAGCTGCAGAGTCAGAGTGATGAAGAGTGGGTTGGGGTAGGCATTTGAGCTTCTTCAGCAGGGGTAATCAGAACCAGTCGGATTGAAAGATCAGGCTGGGTGCGTGAAGAGGAGAGAGAATGAAGCTTTCAACTGAAGTCCTCAATTGAAAAACCATTCAAAGAAGCGCCAGGGATTCTTTTGTTTCTCTTCTTTCGCGGAGGCAGATTCCCACTTCATATAGTCTTCGCGCCTGACGAGACCGACCGGACCTTCATAGATACCGCCGTGCATAAACATATCGTACACACGAACTGCAATCACATTGTCGGCCCTGAACTTCAACAATCCGGCCGGGATGGTGTACGCTCGCCAATTACGGTAGAGGATGTTCGATCCGCTGGGCTCAGCCGAATCATCGAATCGACCAGTTTTGCCTATCCTTTCGCCGTTCAGGTACACTTCATCGAAGTCATCGATCTTCCCCATGAACAGGATCAGGTGCTGGTCCTTCAGCGCATCAGAAGGCCGGAATCTTAGCCGGTACCAACCATAACCATCGTAGTGCTTGAAACCCTGGGTTTCCCAGAACGACGGAACTTCCACGGCTTGCCATCCTTTGTCGTTGAACCCAGGCTGAGCCCAGGCCAGGTCGTCGCCCTTCGTGAATTTCCACTTCCCTTCCAGGGACTGGGCAAGAACCAGAGGAGTTGTATCTTCCTGGATCTGCAGGGGACCTTGCACGATGCCGCCGCCCATCTCACTATCATACACACGGACTGAAAGGACCCGTTGAATCCGATGAAACGACCGTTCAGATAGACCTCATCGATATCATCAATCTGTCCGAGGTTGAGATAGAGCCGTTTGTTCGCCCAATCAGCCGGCGCATCAAAAGTCCGCCTATACCACCCGTAACCGTCGTACCCCGGAAAACCCTGAGTTTCCCACTTCGCCGGTGCGGAAACCGATGCCCAATCCTTGTCAGAAAACCCTGGTTCCGCCCACCGGGGATCATCACCGAGTTCGAGCTTCCATTTTCCGCGAAGATCAAGGAGTGTCTTTTCTCCCCCGGCTGCTGTGCCCGTCAGGAGCTGGAACACGACGGGCACAAGCAGAAACGCTGTGAGAGTGCGGGGTTTCATCGGAAGTGAGCTCCTAACGGGCGCGAGCATATTCAATTTCTCCCTCATCGAGATAAGTCATCTGAACCTGTGTTGCGACCGACCGGAACAGCTCTTCGGGAGTAGTATATCCCGCACTGCGCACGTGCCCGAACATCTGCGCGTTTTCGAACACAAGGCCCGCGAGATACGCCTTGTACCGGGTCATCGTGGAGTTGCCGTTTGCCGAGACATTGTTGATTTCTGCCTTGAGTTTCTTGAACTCCAATGACGGGCAGATCAGCTTCATGTTCACAGCGTGGGCCAGCGCAGACTCAACCACACCCGCATTTTCCGACTTGAGGCATTGCACATACTTTTTCTCCGCATTCGCCAGATCAGAGCACTTGTGGCGCGCTTCATTCGAGAAATATGCGGTTTGTCCCATGGCACCTGCTGCCGTGATCATCGCCGCTGCCGCTACGATCATCATCCTGTTCATGACCGACCTCCTTACCTGTGGTGTTTGTGAGTGTTAGTGAACGGTACACACAAGCATACGACCACAGGTTTTCAAAGATGTCGCGGCAGCGTAAACAATTGTCACAAGATGTCACAGCCCCGGACTACGGATCCGGCCCCGCCTGTGTGTGCGGCGAGAGTATGAGCTTGTATCCGGCCCCGTGAATCGTGAGGATATACCTGGGGTGAGCCGGGTCAGGCTCCACTTTCTGGCGCAACCGCAGGATAAAATTGTCTACCGTCCGTGTGCTCAGCGTATCGTCATATCCCCACACGTCTGTCAACAGTTGATCCCGGCTCACTGTCTGGTTCCGGTGTTCCCAGAGATGTTTCAGCACTTCGCATTCTTTCGGCGTCATCTCCACGGGCATCTCGCCACGGCGTGCAGCGTACCCGGAGAAATCCACCGTCAGCATGCCGATCTCAACCGGGCCCGATTCCGATGATCCGGATCCCTGTCCACGACGCAGCACAGCTTTCACGCGCGCGAGAAGTTCCCGCAGACTGAACGGTTTGGTGATGTAATCGTCGGCGCCGAGTTCGAGTCCGAGTACTTTGTCGATCTCCTCGCCCCTGGCGGTGAGCATCATCACCGGTGTCGCTATCCCGCGCGCCCGGGCGCGTTTCAGGACATCAAAACCTGACATGGAAGGAAGCATGACATCCAGTATGACGAGGTCGAAGGGATCCTTCAACAAGGTCTCCAGTCCCTCCCTGCCATCTCCTTCAATCGTGACCGTGTAGCCTTCGAGCTCGAGGTTGTCGCGCAACCCTGTTTGCATTGACGGTTCATCTTCGATGATAAGAATCCGCTCCATTACGCGTTCTCTCCTGCAGTGGCAGTGTTGGGAGTCTTCTCCAGCGGAAACACCAGACGGAATGTGCTTCCCTTCCCCGGCACGCTGGTTACTTCCACCGTGCCGTTGTGCGCATTCATGATATGGCTGACCAGCGAAAGCCCGAGGCCGCTCCCCTTGGTCTCATGCACCGCACCCGTGGGGACCCGGTAAAACACGTCGAAGATCTTTTTCTGGTGTTCCGGGGCGATGCCGATCCCGTGATCCTCGATCTCGAGCACGCCGTTGCCATCCCTGGCAAACGTCCGCACACCCAGATAGGTGGATGAGCCTCTGTACTTGATGCCGTTGTCGACGAGATTGATAATAGCCTCTGCAACAGCATCCCCATCCGCGGAGATGCGAACGGGTTCTCTGGCAAACGCGATAACAGGGTGTATCTGATGCTGTTCGAGATGGAGCCGGTATGTCTCCAGAACGGCCTGCGTGGAAGCATTGAGATCCAGGGAACGGAACTGATAGGGCCGCTTGCCGGCTTCCATTCTCGAGAAGTTCAGGATGGTATTGACCAGGTGACTCAGCCGGTCCGTCTCCCGCAAGATCGTGGAGTAGTACTCCTGCTTCTTCACTTCGTTTTTGAGTCGTCCCATCTCCAGGGTTTCGGCGTACATCCTGATCAACGCAAGCGGTGTGCGGAGCTCGTGGGAGACATTGGAAACAAACGCGGACTTCGATCGCGCAAACTCCGTTTGTGCACGGACGTTCCGGTAGACCATCAGCGCTCCGGCCAGCAGGATCAGGTCGAGAAGAAGGATGAGCAGAAGATTCCTCTGAAAACGCGCCTTCACCACTTCATCAACGGTCGTTCCCTGGAGCCGTATCCCGACCTCATGACCCGGGAGTAGCCAGAGGTCCCGTCGCTGGAACACTGATCCGGGCGGGACCGTACCCGACGCGGTCAGCGGTTCGGCAGATCCCCTGCGGAAGACTCCCAGGATGAATTCTTCCGATGCCACTTCGGTGAGCTTGGGAGAAATGACCCGCTGGATGAACTGCCGTTCACGAATGAGCAGGCCGGCGAAATCTCCGCCACCGATCGCCCGCGCGAACATGATCAAAATGCGTCCGTCTCCTCCCACTGTATCGGGAAGGACGAACGGTTCGAGTTTTCTGTAATCGACACGCTGGAACCGCCGGACCGCATCCAACCGTGAACGGGCCGGCGTCACCAGAGCATTCCACTCTGCAGTGGTCAGCGCCTGCCCGGTGTCTCCCGGCCGTCGAAGTACCGACAGCTCCCGGAGGTTCGAATCTGCGAGAACCACCGCCTGCAGTGCCGGTGTCCGCTCAAAGTACTCATCAATCCGCTTTCGGTCTGAGGCCGGACCACTGAGAATGAAGAGATCGACCTGCGTTGCCCACTGAGAACAGACATCCCACGCGTGTTGATTGAGCGAGAAGAGTATCGCGTCAAGCTGACGCTGGTACATCTCCCGCATGAGCCGCTCACCTTCGGAGAGAGAGGCAAATTCGTACGCCGAGTAGAAAACAAGAGGAAGGACAACGAGCAGAATCAGCACGATGCCGAGCTTGCGCGGAGTGTTTGCGGGGCCGGTAAGAGAGGTCACGTCTGCCGCTCCAGTGTGGACGCCACTGTGGTCGTAGCAATCTACGCGGCTTTCGACCCAAAATCAAACCAACTACAATTCCACACTCAGCCCGAGAGAGGGGAAGATCGGGATCCCGAAGACCGGACGTTCCTGAAGTGCACCCGCGTTATCAATGAAGTAGCGGACTTGCTGCTGGTTCTGCCGGTTGTACGCATTCTGGATGTCCAGATAGAGAGCCCACCGCAGTCCCCACCACGACGGGTATGTGGTGATCCTCAGGTCCAGCGTGTGGTACAGATTCAGACGCCCGGTCAGCGACTCTCGTTCATAGGCCACATCCAGGATCACCCTCCCCTGCGTGTCGGTCTGGGGGACGTAGACGTCTTCTCCGTTCACCTTCTGCAGGACGATGCGTGGTTGCACTCCGAGGGCGCGCGCGAATGGACGCCCTGAGCGCAGCGTAAACCTCGCGCCGATATCCCACGACTCTGCGAAGCGGTAATTCCCGACCACATTCACCGCGTGACGCTGGTCAAAAAGGAAGGGTGAGACGATGCCGTCCCGCTCACGTTCCGCAGACGAGAGCGCATAGCTGACCCATCCGGTGAACAGGTCTTCAGGATGTGAACGGATCTTCTGGAGCATCAGTTCAATGCCATATGATCGGCCGGTCCCATCGTTCACAGGGACTGTGGTAAGGGAATCGCCGCTCACCCGCACGGGGGTGGTCCACCCTTCCCGACGGAAGATGTCCTCTCCGGTCCGCTGCACGCTCCATGTGGAGCCGGTGAGTTTCTCGGGCTCGATGATGCTGCTGAATGACTTGTAGTATGTCTCCGCCTTGAACTGCCATTCTGCAGTGACCATGCGATCATAGCCGAGCACATAGTGCCTGGCCTGCTCGGCCACGAGTCCGGCCAGCGTCCGTTCGCTGAACACGACACGATTGCGCATGTCCTGTTTTTCCATCCCGGGCGACTGGGAATACACGCCGAATGCTGCGCGGAGTGTTGAAAGCTCATCCACTTTGTAGGAGACGTTCAGCCGGGGAGACCAGGTCAAGCGTTCCCGGAGCACGGGATACATGTCGAGCCGCACGCCCGGCTGAATGAAGAGCCTCTCGCCGATTTCCACCCTGTCCTGTATGTAGAGGGCATACCGGTTCGTGGTCAGCGTCTCCACGGCATCTGTCGGGATCGCCAGCCCGCGCGCAGTCAGGAGCTGCTTGAATACCGGATCGATTTCGAAAAACCGGATGAAATCGGTGCGCAGCTGATCGACCCCGAATCCCGCCTCGACGGTATGCCGCCCTGTCGACCAGAGGATCTTCTGCCCCAGGGAGATCTTTTCATACACATAGTCATAATCAACGCCGAACGAGACAAGGCGGATGCCGAAGGTGTCGGCGCGGCCGAGGGTTCCGGTGTTCTGCGACGGATCCACGAACGTCCCGTCAAACGATCCTGTCCCGCGGTTCCGGTACCAGGAAACACGCGTCTGCGCAATCACGTTCTTCGAGGGATTGAACTGCCATGCGGCGCCCGCAAGAGTGTTGTGCGACACATCAGAAACGTTCACGCTGTCCGGCCGATCCCGCTCGGTGCCGGAGACCAGTTCCACCCCATCCCGTGACGTGAACAGGTTGAAGAACAGTTTGTGCGTGCCGCCCAGCGGGATTGCCACCTTGCCCTGAAGATCCCTGAAGTTCGGCAGCGCCACGTCTCCCTGAACAAGCCTTGCCGATTTGAGGACCGGACCGAGGATCAAGTCATAGTACGTCCGCCGCGCCGAGAAGATATACGACCCTGTGGTGTACGGAACGCCTCCTTCCAGAATGACGTTCATGTTGGTCAGGCTTGCATTCACTTTTCCTGCGGCAGGGACATCCGGTCGTCCTTCCCGGTTCTTGACGTCCAGCACCGCCGACAGGCGGTCGCCGTACTCCGCCGCAAAACCGCCCGTCTGCAGACTGATGTCACTGACGGTTTCCGGGTTGAACATGGAGACAAAACCATAGAGGCGGTAGGGATTGAGGACTTCGAATCCGTCAATCATGATCAGGTTCTGGTCCGGGCCTGATCCCCGCACGACAAGCTGTGAGGAGAAGTCGGAGACGCTCGTCACGCCGGGAAGGGCCTGAAGTGATCGGAGCACATCCTCGGCTGCACCAGGGAGGATTTTCGACTCGCGCGGGGTCAGTGATGTGACGCTCGGCCGCACGTCTTCGGCCGCCTGCCGGCGCTCTCCCGTGACCGTCACCTGCCGGAGTTCGATGGCTTGCTGGCGAAGCACAATGCGGGCGAATACCGTGTCGCCGCTGCTTACCCTCACGAGACTTTGTTCAGCCTGCTCATAACCGACCAGCCGGGCCTGAAGTTTGTAGGTTCCCGGAGGCACTGCAGCGATGGAGAAGCTGCCGTCAGCGCGTACGGCGGCACCAAGGCGCGTGTCCAGAAGGACTACGTTTGCTCCTACCGCAGGCCCATCTCCTTCTATTGCCACGGTCCCGCTGACCACACCCGTAGCGGCCCTGGAGGCACCAGAGGTGACTAACACTCCTATAAGAAGAACACGTAGTATTCGCATTCCTGGCAGTTTCCGTGTATACCTTATGCCCCGACCCTCTTCACAACACGGGCAGGATGCAGTCCGGTTCCACGTGTGGACGATTTTGCTTATATTAAGTGGAATTATCCTTCTAGGAAACCCACCATGCTCACCGGACCGTACGCCGCATTTTCCAAATCAATTTCGACAACCATCCCGCCATCGCAGCTGATCGATGATGAGTTGCGCACACTCACCTATGGGACTGATGCAAGCTTATACCGGCTCATCCCGAAACTTGTCGTCAAGGTCCAGACGGAGGAAGAGGTTATCACCGTGCTCCGGGAAGCCAGAAGGTACCGTCTTCCTGTAACGTTCCGCGCGGCGGGAACAAGTCTTTCCGGGCAGGCGATTTCCGATTCCGTTCTGGTCCTGCTTGGAGAGAAGTGGAACCGGTGG
>JAGDMK010000168.1 GCA_017860635.1 Bacteroidota bacterium | reverse complement strand
GCTGTGGACCCTTCTTACAACCACAATCGTCGTATCGTCAGCGGGGGCAGCATTGCCTGCAAATCCCTGGAGTTCTTGCAGCAGCCCGCGCATGAGCGTATTTGCGGGAAGGCCGTTATTCTTCCGCAGAAAATCCCGCAGCCGCTCGTCTCCAAATGATTCCCCGGTAAGTATGCCTGCATCGATGAGCCCATCGGTATAGAAGACCAGCGTGTCTCCTTCTCCCAGGCAGATCTCTTTCACTTCGAACAATGAATTCTCGAGAAGGCCTATGGCCGCCCCGGTGGGCATCAGCAACTCCGGAATCGCGGTGCGGTGCTGTGTTCCATGACGGAGCAGAAGGGGAGGATTGTGGCCTGCATTGGCATACCTGAGGATGCCCGTACGGGGATCCAGCGCAGCAACGACGATCGTGACGAACTTCGTGAGGTTGATGTTGTGACGGAATACCTGATTCACCCGGTCCAGCACAGTCTGCGGCGAGGTGCTCTCAGGGATAATGATGCGGAGCGAAGCCTGGAGGCTGGCCATCAGCATGCTTGCCGGCATGCCCTTCCCCATGACGTCTGCAATCACCAGGGCCTGATGGCCGTTGGCGAATGTGCCAAAGTCAAAATAGTCACCGCCTACAATTGATGCCGGACGGCTGAACGCTGCGATCTCCCATCCGGAGAGATCAGGGACAGTATGGGGGAGAAGAGCCTTCTGTACTTTCTGCGAGAGCTCGAGCTCGGCTTCGAGCCTGCTCCGTTCCGGGCCGGTAAGGTGGTCGATGCAGACACAGCTCGTGTAGTCTGTTTCCAGCCAGTGCTCCTCGACGTAATCATGGCAGACCTTACACCGTCCGAGTTCGCTGGTCTCTGCCTTGCCGATCGCGTTCTCCAGCACATCGAGGTGTTCCCGGACGGCGGTCTGGGTAGTCGGCCCGAGACGTGTCTCTTTTTCCGCGTCCGACGCGGTTCCCAGCCAGGACACGAGAGCATCCCTCTGTCCTCTCAGACTCTCAGCAAATCGTGCAAATATCCTTGGCTCCATCTCTCCCTCCGCAGTGAATTCCCTTCTTTGAGTATACGAGTTGGCCGGCAATCGGATGCAGCAATCTTGAAGTGATTCCCGGAAGTGGCGATATTGCGGTGCTTGCCGGATGTGGCGATTCCGCGATGCCTTCCGGATGTGGCGATTCTGCAGTGCTTGCCGGATGTGGCGATTCTGCGGTGCCTTCCGGATCTGGCAATTCTGCAGTGCCTGCAGGATGTGGCGATCTTGCGATGCTTGCGGAATGTGGCAAGTCTAGGGTGCCTGCGGTTTGGTGTGTTGCTTCAGAGATCTCCAAAGCACTGTATTGTCCAGCGAAGTGGGGGGTAGTTTTCCCCGGGCGGAAGGTGCGCCGGGGCTACTGTTGTAGTGAGGTCCCTTTCTGATACACAACGTTTCCGGCCACAATCGTTGCGAACACGGAACCGTCCTGTTCCAGGATTACGATATCGGCGTCCATTCCTGCGGCAAGCGAGCCTTTTGAGCGCTCTAGCCCGAGTACTTTAGCTGGAATTCGGGTGACTGTGTCGATTGCCTCGGAGAAGGTGCATCTGGTGAATTCCATAAACTTCATCGCGATCGAACCCAATCCCATCGTCGTACCAATCAGGGTTCCGTCAAGGTAACGGGCGGCTCCCTCGCTGGAGAGATACTCTTTACCGTTGTAGAGGTACTTTCCATCCGGCAAGCCCATGGCCTGAAGGCCGTCAGTGATGCAGGCGCAGCGATGGGGACCGAGGATCTTGTAGATGAGGTGGACGATTGCGGGGTGGAGGTGATTGCCGTCGCTGATGACCTGGGCCGTTACCGTTGGATGTTCGAAGATAGCGGTGATGGGGCCCGGAGCGCGGTGATGAAGGGAGGGCATTGCATTGAAGATGTGTGTCACATGGGAGATTCCTGCATCGAACCCCCGCAGGGTGTCATCGTACGTCGCCTCGGAGTGTGCAAATGCTGCTACGGTTCCGTGCGCGACAAGCCGGCGGATGATATCCAGATTACCCGGCAACTCGGGAGCAATCGTCATCATCCGGAGTGCGTCGCCAGCGATGGCATAGAGTGATTCAAGTGCTTGCGGTGATGATGCATAGATGGTGTCCGGAGCAATCCCGCCCTTTCGGTTCACATTGATGAAGGGGCCTTCCAGGTGGATACCGAGAAGCCTTGCTCCCCCCAGGTCCTGATGCACGTGATCCCGCAGCAACGCAAGGTGAAAGTTCGCTTTCTGTGGCTGGGAAACCGTCGTTCCCAGGAATCCGGTCGTGCCGAGCCGGGCGAGGGATCTGGACATGGTCTGCAATGCCTCGGGGGTGGCGTCCAGAACATCGGATCCGCCGGCCCCCTGGACATGCAGGTCGATGAAGCCCGGTGCGGCCACACGTCCTCCTGCATCGATCGAGCGTGCACCAGCGTGCGGTGTGTCGTCCAACGACTTGATCCGGGAGCCTTCGATCAGTATGCTGACGGGCTGACGCTCCGGTGCGCTGGAGAGCCGGCAGTTGCGGAGGATAAGTTGTTGTGGCATCGGCTCAGGGAAGTTGTTCGTGCATGTGGCGGTCAGTATCAAATAGTGATTTTGCAGGACTGAAGCAACAGGTCCCCTCACACATTGCCTTTGTGGGAATCCTCTCTTACCTTGATCATGCCTTCCAGCCCCGATTGTTCTTCCATGGTGAAAGACAACCCGATGAACGGAATACCGGTCCTGCACGCCGAGGGCGATTGCGTCGCCAGGGCGTGGGAAAATGCGCTCATTGAACTGCACAAGAACGGATGCCGGATCAAGACGGAGTATGACAAACCGGAAGATCCGCCGAGCATCGATGCGACGATGCTCATCACCATCCATGATCCGACGAAGGAACCTGTTATCCACAAGGATTTTCCCGGTGGACCCGAGGATCTGCAGGAATACACGATGGAGGTCTGTGAAGGGATAAAGGATCACCTGGTCCGCAGGGCCGATGATCCTGAGGACACGCGGTGGGAGTACACCTATCACCAGCGCCTGTTCAAGTACAACGGTCCGGTTGGCGGGTCTCTTGACCAGATCGACACCATAGCACGGAAGCTCGCTGCAACGCCGTACACACGAAGGGCGCAGGCAATCACCTGGAAAGTCTGGGAAGACAACGACTGCTATGATCCTCCGTGCCTGCAGAGCATCTGGTGCAGAATCACGGAAGAATCCGGTGAGCGGTTTCTGAGCATGAATGTCCGCTTCCGTTCGAACGATGCCTACAAGGCGGCCTTCATGAACATCTTCGCTCTTGTGCAGCTGCAACGGCAAATTGCGGAAAAGGTCTCGGCGGCCACAGGAAAAACCGTTCGTGTCGGGCGGTATTGTCACCTGGCAGACAGCTTCCATATCTACGGTTCGTATTTCCGCGAATTTGAAGGGCGTTTTCTTGGTGCCCTCAGCAAGCGCACGTTTGAGCAGCGCACGATGCAGCTGGAGGACATCCGCGACATCATGGAAGCGGCGCGGCCGGGCATTCTGGAAAAGGCGCGTGCGATGACACGGTAGTGACAGAGAGGCGTGTGCTGTGTGGGAAGCCTCCCTGAGATACGGTTTTGGCTGCAGGTAGTGAGGTTCAGCAGTAGACTCTCAGTGGTTTCAGGTCTCACTGAGCCAATCTCATAGTTGTGTAAACTTTTCTTGTCTCACTATCATCATGAAGGACATCCGTATGTCTTCTACAATTGAGAACCTGAAGGAAGCATTCGCAGGCGAAAGCCAGGCGTTTCAGAAGTATTCCGCATTCGCAAAGAAGGCCCAGCAGGATGGTTTTCCGAACATCGCCAGGCTCTTCCGGCTTACCGCAGAGGCGGAGAAGATACACGCAGAAGGGCATTTCAAAAGCATGAATGGTGTGGGCCCAACTGCAGAAAACCTGAAAGCGGCGATTGAAGGGGAGACCCACGAATTCACGACGATGTACCCGCCGATGGTGAACCAGGCCGACAACGAGAATCACAAGGCCAAGCGGATGTTTTCGTATGCGGTGAGTGCAGAAGCCGTGCATGCCCGGTTGTACACGCAGGCGCTTGACGCGGCAAAGGGAGGAAAAGATCTAAGTGTCACGGATTTCTTCCTCTGTCCGACCTGCGGGTATATTGAATTTGGCAAAGCGCCGGACGAGTGCCCTATCTGTGGCGCGCTGGGGAGCAAGTTCATCAAGGGATAACACGGGTGATTTATGCGCCGGAGATACAGGACAGAGCAGGTGTTCAGCCCTGCGTACCGGCGCTGCCGTCTGAACATCACCAGAAGACAGGACCTCTACACGACTCCACGACAGGGATTCGATCATGTACTCTCTCGGCTATGACATCGGCAGTTCTTCGGTAAAGGGCGCGGTGATTAATCTCGAATCGGGCGCCACCGTAGCATCCGATTTCTTTCCGCGCGAAGAAATGACCATCAGTGCGCCGCACCCCGGGTGGGCTGAACAGGATCCGGAATACTGGTGGCAGTGCGTGCAACAGGTCACGCGCGCGCTGCTGAAGAGCGGACGGATTGCGCCGGGAGAGATCGGGTCGATCGGGATCTCGTACCAGATGCATGGTCTTGTCATCGTCGACAGCAACGGCAAAGCCCTCCGGCCTTCTATCATATGGTGCGACAGCCGCGCCGTGGAGATCGGCGAAAAGGCGTTCCGGTCGATCGGGGAACAGTACTGCCTCACGCACTTGCTGAACTCGCCCGGCAACTTCACTGCATCGAAACTCCGCTGGGTGAAGGAAAATGAACCTGAAGTGTACAGCCGGATCGCTCATGTGCTTCTCCCGGGAGATTTCATTGCGCTCCGGTTGACGAATGAAGCGACCACGACGGTAACGGGATTGTCGGAAGGGATTTTCTGGAATTTCTCTGAACAGGGAATTGACAGGCGCTTGCTGGAGACGTACGGCGTCGATGCAGGGCTGCTTTCCCGTGTTGTCCCGGCCATGGGGATCCAGGGAAATCTGACAAGCGACGCGGCGGCACTGCTTGGTCTGCGTGAGGGGATTCCTGTTTCGTACCGCGCAGGGGATCAGCCGAACAATGCCTTTTCGCTGAATGTGCTGAATCCCGGCGAGGTTGCTGCCACGGCAGGAACGTCCGGCGTGGTGTATGGCGTGTCAGACAAGACAACCTCAGATCCAAAGTCCAGGGTGAACCTGTTCGCGCATGTCAACCACACCATGGACCGGTCGCGGCTGGGAATCCTCCTTTGTATCAACGGGACGGGAATTCTGTTCTCCTGGCTGCGCCGTTTGCTGGGCGGGTCGCTGTCTTATGAAGAATTGAACAAACTGGCCGGTCAGGTAGCTGTGGGCTCGGAGGGAGTGACCATCCTTCCGTTCGGGAACGGATCCGAGCGAATGCTCGAAAACAGGACTCCCGGGGCAAGTATTGCCGGTCTGGACCTGGTGCGCCACTCCAACAGGCACGTGGTACGGGCGGCCCAGGAAGGAATCGCTTTTGCGTTCCAGTGGGGGATGGGAATCATGCGTTCGATGGGGATGTCCACGGATGTCATCCGGGCGGGGCACGCAAACCTCTTTCTGAGCCCTATTTTCAGGCAAACCCTTGCCACGATTTCCGGTGCACGGATTGAACTCTATGATACAGATGGGGCGGCCGGGGCGGCACGGGGGGCGGCAGTCGGCTCCGGGGCATACGCATCGGTTGAAGACGCCTTCCGCGCGCTGAAGAAGATTACCACGATTGAACCAAAAAACGAAGACAGGGCGGGGACGGAAGGCGCGTACCAGAGATGGGTAACGGCCCTGGAAAAAGCCCTGCAATAGAAATTCTTCTTGCTCTTTTGAAATCCCTGGTTTATTTTTAAAACGGTTCAAGGTGGTTTGTATCCATTCAATTCATTACTTTGTCTTGCCTGTGTCAACCTCTTGCCACGTTCCGGGTTGACCCATGATACCTCGGTTCTTCAATCTAGCCTGCGGAAACTACAATGATAGAGGAATTCTCACACCCTGACCTGTTGCATGAAACCGCGACGGCAGGCTACAAGAACCCACAGCTATCGCCTGCCGAGCGCGTTGATGATCTGCTGCGTCGGATGACCCTGGAAGAAAAAGTTGCGCAGATGTTGTGTATCTGGAGAGAGAAGAAGTCGATCCTCTTCGATGAACACGGACATCTCGACGACGACCGCATCGCACGGCATCTCCCGGACGGCGTGGGTCAGATTGCACGGCTGAGCGACACGAACGGCGGCATGCGTCCGTACGACATGGCAGTGCTTGCCAACGCGCTGCAGAAGTATTTTGTCGAACACACGCGCCTCGGCATTCCGGTCATCTTTCATGAGGAATGCCTTCACGGACTCGCCGCCCCGGATGCCACAAGCTATCCGCAGCCGATCGGGCTCGCAGCAACCTTCAACCCCGAACTTCTGGAAGAGATTTTCACATCGATTGCCGAAGATGCACGCTCGCGAGGTGTACACCAGGCATTAGCGCCGGTTGTCGATGTGGCCCGCGACCCGCGATGGGGACGCGTGGAAGAGACCTTCGGCGAAGATCCGTACCTCGCCGCACGCATGGGCATCGCCGCTGTACGGGGCTTCCAGGGGGATGCCTCCTTCAAAGAGAAGAATCATATCATCGCGACGCTCAAGCACTTTGCCGCACACGGCCAGCCCGAATCGGGCATGAACTGCGGCCCCGTCAATATCTCTGAACGCGTGCTGCGGGATACATTCCTCTACACCTTCCGCGAAGTGATCACGAAAGCCAACGCACTGAGTGTGATGCCGTCCTACAACGAGATCGACGGAATTCCTTCCCATGCAAACACTTGGCTGTTGCGCGATATACTCCGCAACGAATGGGGATTCCAGGGGACCGCAGTATCCGACTACTTCGCGATCACTGAACTGAACGTCAATCCTGAAGCAACAAGCCATTGGGTTGCCCCGCTGCTGCTGCAAAAGTTCCAGCTCGGGCTCTTCGACGATCCCTGCGTCGATCCGGATGCGGTGCGCATTGACGCGCGTCTGGACCGCGAGCGGGCACTTGCCCTTCAGGCGGCTCACGAAACGATCACATTGCTGAAGAACGAAAACAATCTCCTTCCACTGAAGCCGCCAGCTAAGAGCACGCTCGCGGTGATCGGGCCGAACGCAGACCGGAAACTGCTGGGTGGCTACTCAGGCACTCCCAGGTACTACACAACCGTTCTGCAGGGGATACGCGAAAGAGCAGGGAAAGACGTGACAGTGCTGTACAGCGAAGGGTGCAAGCTCACGCGCGGCGGCTCGTGGAATGATGATGCGATTACGTTCTCCGATCCGGACGAAGACCGCAGGTCCATTGCCGAGGCTGTGGCAACCGCGCAGAAGGCGGACACCGTCGTTCTG
>JAGDMK010000032.1 GCA_017860635.1 Bacteroidota bacterium | reverse complement strand
TTGCGCCGGGGCTGACACACGGGGTCCCGATTCCGGGACTGAACCCCAATACGACGTATCACTACAAAGTCCTCTCTGCCGACATCTCCGGGAATCTGGGGACATCAACCGACACAACGTTTACCACCGGTTCGCCTGCGGTGGCAACAACGCTTGTCTCCGATGAATTCAACACGACATCGCTGAACAGTGTCTGGACGTTTACGAATCCGCTGGGCAATGGAGGTATGGAGACTCCGGACACCGTGGCACGCATTACTGTACTCCAGGGAACGGAGCATGATTTCTGGACCACTGGGTATAACGTCGCCCGGATCACGCAGAATGCCAACAATACTGATTTCGAAGCCACAGTGAAGTGGAATTCTGCAATCTCAGGTACCTCCACACAGTTCCGTCTGCAGGGAATCGTCGTTGAGCAGGATGAGAATGATCTCATCCGTTTTGATTTCACGTCGGTACCCGGGCAGATGCGGATTTTTGCGGCAGCGTTCAACAACGGTTTTGTGCGGGACTCAATTCGGGTCAAAGTTGAGACAACGATACCTGGTGCGGGAACGCAACCGTTGTGGCTGCGGGTGAAGAGGGAAGGGAACGTTTGGACGCAGTCGTATTCATACGATGGGACAATCTGGATCGTGGCGACGGTATTCCACCACGCGTTGACCGTAACCAAGGTCGGGGTCTTTGCAGGAAATGCCGGGAGTTCACCGCCGGAACACACTGGTGTCATCGATTACTTCCGGACGGATGGTGGTGTGACGGCGAATCTCCGCGCATTCTTGCAGGGTCCCTACGTTGCGGCAGGTGACACCATGACGACATCGCTGACAAGTCTTCTGCCGAAGAAGCATCCCTATGGTGGAGCGCCCTGGATCTACACAGGAAACGATAGTGTCCTGGCTATTCCGTCAGGAGTTGTGGACTGGGTGCTCGTAACGCTTCGGGGCGGAACCGCGGCTAGCACAGGCGTGGACACGACCGTCGGCTTTATCAAGAAGGATGGCTCCATTGTCGCTTTGGATGGAACCAGTGCGCTCAGCTTTCCCGGCGTCCAGCCCGGTAACTACTACATCGTGTTGCGTCACAGAAACCATCTGAGCATCATGTCTTCCGTTGCCCTTCCACTCAGTGCAACCAGTGGGTTGTATGATTTTAGCACTGCTCAAGCACAGGCGTACGGAACGAGTTCCATGGTGGGCATGGGGACGAAGTACGCGATGATGGCAGGAGATGCGAACCTTTCGGGCATCGTGACGGCAGCAGACGCAAACTACCTGTTTGGATTCATGAACACCGCGGCGTATCACAATGGAGATGTGAACCTGAGCGGCATTGTCACCGCCTCAGATGCGAACATGCTGTACGGGAATCTGAACAAGACGACGAACGTCCCGTAGGACGAAGCGAGGAAAGTGAGCTTTTCCCGCATTGGAGCCCAGAGTATATGAACACTAGCAGAGAGGTAGCTATGCGAAGACTGTTGTTGGGACTTGTTCTCCTGGGGAGCCTTGTTCCGGCAGCGCTGGCGCAGCTGACTGCGACGCTGACGATCAACACCTTTACCGGAGAGGTTGGGAAATACTCGTTTGACATCTGGGCACGACGTACCAATGAGCCGACAGCGATCTTCGTGGGCCAATCATCCTTCTATTTATCGTACAATGCGTCGGCACTCGGGGCTCCCTCTCTCACGAATATCAACTCACGATATACCGGTGACGGAGTAACAGCCAACTATAGTCCGATGACCGTGGAAATCGTTGCGGGAAAGATCGCCGTGACGGTCCGATATACCGGGGCAGCGGGTGGATCAAGCGCCCTCTCGAGTGCTGCACCCGATGGGGAACGGATGTGTACGGTAACACTCCCGATAACGGATCCACTGCAAGCGGCGAACCTCGTCTGGGATGTAACCAATAGTTCGCTGACCACGACCGGTACGGCACAAATCGCGCAGACGTTTGCAGGATCTGACAGTGCGAAACTGTCGATCCAGCTCGCCAGTTTCACGGCCACGGTCCAGCAGGACTCGGGGAACGTGCTCTTGAAGTGGTCGACCGCTTCCGAGACGAACAACTATGGCTTCGAGGCGCAGAAAGCGCTGGAGGGAAGCGATGTCTATCAGACGATCGCGAACAGCTTCGTGGCGGGGAACGGAACGACTGTTGAGCCCCATTCCTACAGGTTCGCAGATGTGATGGTGACGCCCGGAGTCTGGTACTACAGGCTGAAACAGATGAATCTGGATGGTGCGATCCGCTACAGCGAGGCCATCCGTCTGACGCACACGATGGGAGTGGAAGACCATCAGCTGCCGACGGCATTTGCACTGGATCAGAACTATCCGAATCCGTTCAATCCGTCCACAACGATCGAGTTTGCGCTTCCCAAAGAGAGCCAGGTCAGGCTCGAAGTGTATGATGTGCTCGGACAGCTTGTCGCCACGCTGGTGGACGATATCAGGCCCGCCGGCTACTATGCGCAACGGTTCGATGCCAGCGCTCTCGGAACCGGTATCTACTTCTACCGTCTCAGCGCCGGGGAAAACTCATTCCTGAAAAAAATGTTGCTGGTGAAATAGTTTCCGGGTGATGCAATCGGAGAACTGAAGGAGAAAACCTTTCACGGGACCATGGTGATGGGCGGAGTGAATATCGCGCTCCGCGCCATCACCATGGTCTCAAGCGTATTGCTCATGCGCGTCCTGGATGTCGATGATTTCGGCATCGTGGGCGCAGCGATGATCGTCCTCTATACCACGAACCTGTTCGCAGGTCTGGGACTCACATTCGCGCTGATCCAGAGCCAGGCTCCCCGCGGACAGGTGGCGTTCCAATCGTTTGTGGTCACGTCAAGTGTGGGGGCAGTGCTCTGTCTCCTCATCCTCGCCAACATCAATCCTCTGGCTGCGCTGCTCGGCAAGGCCGAAATCGCACCGATCCTCGCCTGGCTCGCCCCGCTGGTCTTGATAGGCGGATTGGCAATGGTCCCGGAAGCTCTCCTGCAGAAGCAGATGCTCTTCACCAGGATGAGCGTGGTTGTCATCGCCGGCGAGCTGACCTACGTGGGCCTCGCCCTCGCGTTTGCCTATGCGGGATTCGGAATCTGGAGCCTTGTGTATGCCGCGCTGACAAAGTCAGTTTTGATTCTCGTCCTCGACTGGATCCTCACACCCGGATGGGAATGGATCACGCCGAAGCCCTGGGATGGCAAGCTGATGAAGAAGTTGCTCTCCTTCGGCCTGCAGTCCACTGGGGGTGGAGTGACAACGTTCATCTATTCGCTCATCGACAACTTCACTGTCACGCGCTGGCTGGGCACAACGCAACTGAGCTACTATCAGAAGTCATTCGATTTCACGAGCCGCACAGTCGACGGCCTCAATAATGTGATCAGTGCCGTCTTGCTTCCGTCCTACGCCCAGATTCAATCGGAACGCGAGCGGCTCTCCCGTGCCTATCTGAAGAGCCTTCGCCTCATCTCCTTCATTATCGTGCCCGTCACGATGGGGATGTTGATTGTGGCACCGGAAATGATCGTGACGTTTCTGACTGACAAGTGGAGCCCCATGGTCGCTCCATTTCAAATACTCTGCGTTGCCAGCATGATCAAACCCCTTTCGGCCACTACCTCCGTGCTCTTTACCTCGGTCGGTCACCCGGGGTACAATTTCCGGGCCGGACTTGTGGTGATTGTGGTGCTTGTTCCTATGATTGTCCTGCTTCTTCCATACGGCATCGTGGGAGTTGCGTTTGCCGTTCTGATTGCTCAGACATTGGGGTTCGGGTACAATATGTTCCAGGTGACCCGAATCCTCGAGAATACAGCGTCCAGAATGCCCTTTGCGATAGCGCCATCCCTCGTTGCCGCCGGACTCATGATGCTTGTGGTGGCCCTGATAGAAATTCCCGTGCAGTCTCTGGCCGGTGGCGTCCATACGCCATGGTCGGTTGCCAGCCTGATTGTGATCGGGGGAGCGGTGTACATGACCACGCTGACTCTTATTCAGCGTTCATCGGTGAAGGAAATTGTTGATCTTCTGCTCAATCGTTTTCGCTCCAAAGTAGCCAAACCTACATAGTGACAAGAAGGATTGCTCGAATGGCCAAGACGATACGCTCTAATTGCCCCAGTTGCGGGAAGAACACGATGTCTATTTTCTACGAGGTACGGGGCGTGCCCGTGAACAGCGTCCTGCTCCTTCCCACGCGCACTGAAGCACTGGGTTTTCCAAAGGGGGACATCGTACTCGGTTTTTGCGGGGAATGTGGCTTCATTTCCAACCTTGCATTCGATCCCACGGAACAGGAATACTCGGCCCGGTACGAAGCAACGCAGGGGTACTCCCCAACGTTCACGGCGTTTCACAAGCGACTGGCACAACGACTGATCGACAAGTACCAGCTCCGGAACAAGACCCTCATTGAGATTGGATGCGATAAGGGGGATTTCCTGACCATGCTGTGCGAACTGGGGAATAACACGGGCATCGGTTTCGATCCCGCGTATGTGCCCGATCGCATTCCAAGTCCGGCCAGGGACCGCATGACGTTTATCGCAGATTTCTATGGCGAAAAATACTCCCGGTATTCAGCAGATTTTGTCTGCTGCAAAATGACCCTGGAACACATCTCGACGGTTGCGGAGTTCATGAAAACCGTCCGCCGCTCGATCGGCAACCGGGCTGACACCATTGTCTTTTTCCAGATTCCCGAAGTCCGCCGTGTGCTCCGTGAGGTTGCCTTCTGGGACGTCTACTACGAACATTGCTCGTATTTCAGTAAGGGCTCCCTGGCGCGACTCTTCCGCAGGGCTGGATTCGACGTCATTGGGCTGGAGACCGAATACGATGACCAGTATCTAATGATCGAGGCACGGCCGGGCACGGGGAGCGGTCCGCTCCCCCTGCCTGAAGAAGATGACCTCGATGCACTCAGAGAGGATGTTGCATACTTCGCCAGCACTCTCGACACCACTCTGGCGCGTTGGCAACGCAGGATGAAAGACATCACTTCTGCCGGCCGGCGGGCAGTGATCTGGGGCGGCGGTTCAAAGGGGGTCGCGTTCCTGACCAAGCTGGACATTACGAACGAGATTCAGTATGCCGTCGATATCAACCCGCTCAAAACGGGAACCTTCATGGCCGGAACAGGCCAGGAGATCGTCGGTCCGGAATTCCTGCGGTCATACCGGCCCGATCTGATTATCGTCATGAACCCGATCTATATCCCTGAGATCTCGGCTGAACTGACCCGCCTTGGAGTCAGCGCAGAAATTCTGCCCATTACGGCGTGAGCACGCTATGACCCACCATTTGCCTCCATCCCCGGTGCCGTGCACGGCCTGTGGCGCCACCACTGTGAATTCCGTTGTGGCGATTCGGAGTGTGCCGATTCACTGTAATCTCCTCTGGCCCACGCACGAGGAGGCACTGAAGGCCCCCAGCGGGGATATCACTCTCGGGTTTTGCACAACGTGCGGTCATGTGTTCAACACAACCTTCGATCCGGCAGTCATGGAGTACACCCAGGCCTACGAGAACTCTCTTCATTTCTCGCCGCGCTTTCAGCAGTACGCAGACGCACTCGCCCGCCGCCTGGTCGAACGTTATGCCATCCGTCAGAAGGATGTCATCGACGTCGGCTGCGGGAAAGGAGATTTTCTGGCCATGCTCTGCGAGCACGGGGACAACCGTGGGTTCGGTTTCGATCCAAGCTATGTGCCTGAACATATGGCTCCGGACAGAGCGGCGAGGATGACAATCGTTCAGGATTTCTATTCGCCGCAATACGCCAGCACCAAGGCAGACCTTATCACGTGCAGACATGTGCTTGAGCACATCCAGTACCCCCGCACGTTCGTCCGGAATGTGCGGACCGCGGTAGGCGACCGGCTTTCAACAGTGGTGTTCTTCGAAGTCCCGAACGTGCTGTACACCCTGAAAGATCTCGGCATCTGGGATCTCATCTACGAGCACTGCTCGTACTTTTCTGTTCCATCGCTCCGGGAAGTCTTCCGGGCTTGCGGTTTCACCGTGACAGAGCTGCATGAGCTTTACGAGGGACAATTCCTCGGCATCGACACCGTTGCTGCGTCTGCCCCGCAGGGCGGGCTGGATGCGGCCACACCTGGCGATGTGAAGAGGATTGCGGATTATGTCGATCGTTTTGCTGCCGAGTATGACGCCAAGGTCAGTCAGTGGCGCCAGAAGCTCGTCCGGTGGAAGGAGAAGAACGTAAAGGTGGCAGTGTGGGGGGGTGGTTCAAAAGGCGTTACATTCCTGAATGTGCTGAAGCCCGGCCCGACAGTAGGCTGTATGATCGACATCAATCCGCGCAAGCAGGGGATGTTTGTTGCCGGAACCGGCCAGCAGATTGTGGCCCCCGAACATCTCCAATCCTATCGCCCGGATGTCGTGGTGATCATGAACCCGGTCTACAAGGAGGAAATTTACGGCATACTCGGGGAACTCGGTCTGGCCCCCTCCCTCGAACTTGCCTGAGAGGCAAAGCCCGCGGCATCCGTTATGATCGCATAACTGATCGGAGTCCCACCCAGAGGATCTCTGCCACGGCATCGAACGAGTGATCCGCAACTGTTGCGTACCCGCCTGCAGTAATCCTGTTGAACAACGATGCGTCATCTCGAAGTGCCGTCGCCTTCCGCACGAATGCCGTCGCATCGGGTGCCACAAGACAGTTCTTTCCATCAGAGAGGTCGTAGTGTTCAATGATGGAAATGACAGGTGTGCCCGTTCTCCACGCATCTCCGATCAGCCCCCAGCCGTATCGCTGTGCCGGGGAAAATACAAACAATGATCTGCGCAGCAACGCCATTGCCTCCGGGCGGGAGCACCGGGGAAGCACGTGGATCTGTTTGGAGAAATCCTGCTGCAGAGTCCGGACTGTCTGCTCACCCTCTGCATCGACTGCCGGCCCGACGATCTGAAGTTGAAATTCGGGCAGTGCATGAAGGAGGGCCGCATATGCCCGTAGCAGATGCCCTGCACCCTTTCCCTTGCTCATAGATCCGATGTAGGCTGAGAACAGCAGGTCCCGTTCGCTGCGGGACGCTGGATCTCCCACGTCCGGATGGGGCCAGGGAAGATACCGCAGCCGGCTGTACTTCTGCCAGGCCGGAAGGCGCGGCTCCACCGGATTCGAAACGAATATCGATGCACACGAGCGATGGAGATAGCTTCTTCCGACCCAGCATGCCATGGCACGGACCGGGGGAATCCCTCCGTGGTACCGCCTCCGGAGGAATGTCTGATTGTCCAGAAAATATTCGTTGTGGAGAATCACTGGCGCGCCGGTGTATCTGCTCAACACCTTCGCCAGGCGAATGTTCTCCGTGACCGCACAGAAAATGACGTCGGGTTTGAAGGCGCGTCCGCGGTCAAGGACTTCCGGAGTTGCGCCGAGCTGAGGGAAGCGGCAGATGGTAAGCCGCCCGCGGGATTCATCACTCTCTGCAGCCTCGTGTGCTTTGAGGACATCCCTCGCTCCTGCCAGAACAGTGCACTCTGCGTCATGGGTCGCGCAGAGCCGCTCCCAGAGCATAGCCATCTCGTTGATGCGGACATCAAATGCAGGATAGAGTGCGAGGATGCGCATGAGTGCACTACTCGAGTGGAAAGAAGTATTTACCGATCATGGAGTGACACCGAGTGCTTCCCGATAGATTGCGAGTAACCTCTGCGTGTAGAGCACAGGCGAATGCTCTTCCCGGATACGCTGCAGAGCCTGCATTCCCTTTGTACGGATGTCCGCAACGTTTCCGATAGTCACCTTCAGGATTTTGTACACCCCTTCCCGAATCCGCTCAGAAACCTCACGTCGCTCTTCAGCGGTATTCAGCAAAGCCTGTCCATAGGGATCCTTCGGGAGCGGAATGAGCCACCCCGTCTCAGCGCCGTTGATCTCGGGCAGGGTGCACACGTTCGTCGAGAGGACCGGCGTTCCGGCCGCCTGCGCCTCGAGTGCGACGAACCCATAGGTGTCATCGTACGTGGGAAGAAGAGCAATATGTGATTGCCTGAAGAGGTCCAGGACAGCCTCATTGGGAATGTCCTGATGTAGCTGAACGTGCGGCGCCAGGGACCGGATCAAGCTCAAGGCAGCCTCTGCTTCTTCCTTCGTCGCACGCGATGCGTAATCGCCCCACCCCAGATCCGTGACGATATTGAGTTTGACCGGGACGTGCTCTGCCACGAGCCGGGCAACGGCCTCGAGAATCTCCTTCCCGCCCTTACGGAAAAAGTCCCTGCCGACAAACGTACAGGTGACCTCGTCATTGCTTAGCCGCTTCTGGTCGTAGGAGTCGATGAGCGGATCCTGCGGAGGATGGAGAATGCAGAGGCGCTGCCGGATCTCATCGGCCAGTGCGGATCCGGCTTCAAGCAGACTGAGCTGAGCATCTCTGGCAAACTGGCTCATGGCAATAATCTTCTTGCAGGCGGGGCGCGCCAGAAACTTCATGCCGAAGGCAGAGCGGGGATTCCACCGGGGTAAATAGTGCTCATATGTCACCACCCAGGGTGTCCGGGAACAGCTTATGGTGTTCACCAGGTGCAGAAGATCCACCCCGTTGAAGCCCAGATCGCAGTGAAGGCAATTGGCAAATGTGGTTGCCGAGGAGGATTGGAACAGCCGGCGCTGAAGGAAGTTCGCGATGTTCAGGAGGTCATAGGTCCTCACGAACACAACATCAGGTGGCGATGCATTGTGTATGGTGCGCGCTTCTACATATCCGATTCCCTGAGTGCCGACGGTAATGCGCATGACGTGGTGATGGCGATTCTGATGACGTGGTGATGGCGATTCTGCTGGTCAGTCTGGCTTACTAACCCCCCAATATAGACTAGCCGGCTCTGAGATGCAATTCACCGGATGAGCAGCAGATGACGGAGCAGCAGACGGCGGAGCAACAGACGGCGGAGCAACAGACGCTGGAGCAACAGACGCTGGAGCAACAGACGCTGGAGCAACAGTCGGTGGAGCAACAGACGGTGGAGCAGCAGACGGTGGAGCAACAGACGGATGAGCAGCAGACGTTGGAGCAACAGACGGTGGAGCAACAGACGGTGGAGCAGCAGACGGTGGAGCAACAGACGGATGAGCAGCAGACGTTGGAGCAACAGACGGTGGAGCAACAGACGGCAGAGCAACACAGAATAGGTGTTACTTATGAGTGCTCAGTCACCCATCTTCATGCGACGAACGCCATTGTAGAAATCGATTCACCTTTTGTCCTCGCATATGCCCAATATCGCGTATGAGGACACACGGTACACGCGAATCCTGCTCTCCCTGGTCAATTCTTTCATACCCATGGCCCTTCCGCTGACTGGCACTTTGTGTGACCTACAACACACACGATGGAGACTCTCTACGGAGGACGCATGCGTTGTAGCAGGGCCACGCTTGTGTGTGGACTATGTGTCATATGGAGTAGCTGGCTTTTTGGTAGGACATACGTCGTAGCTCCTGCAGGGAACGACAACAATGCCGGGACGGTCAGCGCCCCCTGGCGCACGCTGGCCAAGGCAAACGGGACTCTGGTCTCCGGTGATACAGTGGTCGTCCGAGGCGGCACGTATCATGAACGGATTGCGCCCGTCCGGTCCGGAATCAGTGGCTCACCCATCGTCTACAGATCCTACCCCGGAGAGCTCGTGGTCGCGGACGGTCCCGATGATGCCGACCTGAACCTCGTTGCGGTGTACAGAAGCTGGGTGGTTATCGAAGGGTTCACATTCCGCAATCAGGACTATTTCGACTTGCCGGGCAACAATGACTACTGGGTCGTCCTTGAGGGATCGAACAATGTATTCCGATACAACCGGCTCGTTGCCGAAGGTGATGTGTATGAGAATGTCGATACCCGTCACGCCACTTCGAGGGGCATCGCCGAAGCCGGGCGGAACAACACAATTGAACATTGCTTCATCCGCGGCCTGACATTCGGCATTGTGATTGCCGGATCATCTCCCCGCTACACCGTACTTCGCTATGATACCGTTCATGCAACGTGGCAAAACAATATCGACGTGGGTGCCACGGGAGATGGGACGACAGCATACCACGGCACGTTGATCGAGTACTGCGTGTTGGATACATCCGTGATCGAAGACAACATTCAGTTCGAGCCGGATTACGGGGATCCCACTTCGACCCTGCACAACCGGGGGACGATCATCCGAAACAATGTCATGGGAAACGCCGCGGAAAATGCGATCGATCTCAAAGGCGCCGGGCACACCATCATCGAGAACAATCTGATCTACAGCTCCAGCGGCGATGACGACGGTCCAATAGGCGGCCACGATGCTGGCAGCGGAGGGGGAGTAACCGCCAATCCCAATAACCCCACCCGCAATACCATCGTGCGCAAGAACGTGATCTGGGATCACTGTACCGGACTGGATATGGCGGAAGGGGATCATTACTTCAACAATACGATTCTCAATAACCGCCGGACATGGCAGGGGCCGAATCAAACGGGCAACAATCATGTTGCCTTGCGTGCCTTCAACTACCCGAACGCAAAGCGGGCCTTTCTGAACAATATCGTTGCGGGCCAGTCAGGCGGTGGTATGTACGAGTGGCTGATGGACTGGGGAGACAAGTTCCATCTTGACAACAACCTGTACTATGAACCGGGCGCGCAGGTCCGTTTCCTCCACCGCAAGGACGGTGCAATGATCGCCACGGTGGGACTGGGAAGCTGGAAGAGCGAACTGGCATCGTACGGCGGATACCGGTACGTGCGAGGGAAGGACGGGTCCGCCATTGAGGCAGATCCGGCTTTCGTCAATGCTCCCGTCTATGCTGCCGGCTATGACTCAAACTGGGACTTCGGCCTAAAGAGCTCTTCTCCGGGTGTTGACGCCGGGACCGCAGTGACGACTGCCACCTCAGGCGGGTCCGGAAGCACGACTCTGACGGTTGATGATGCGTACTTCTTCTGTGATGGCTTCGGAATCACCGAGGGCGATTTGATCAGGGTCGACAGCGGTGCGGCCGTTCGCATCCTTGCGATTGACCACAACCGGAATCTCATCACCCTGAGCGAGCCCCGGACCTGGTCATCGGGTTCGGGCGTGTCTCTTTCGTATTCTGGCCAGGCACCCGATATTGGCGCATACGAGACTACTGTACCCGGAGCGCCAGATCCTCAACCGCAGCTTCCCGGCGTTGTCCAGCCGGGCTCACCCGCCGATGGCGCACGCGATGTGTCGCTGCAATCCTCGCTAAGCTGGTCGCAGGCATCCAATGCGGTCTCCTATCATGTACAGGCCTCTCTGACCTCCTCCTTCGCCAGCAACGCGATAGACAAAGATGGGATCGCAGGCACCTCGTATCCAATCGCCGGACTTGCGAACAACACGGCGTACTTCTGGCGGGTTCGCGGGGCCAACACTGCAGGCGCTGGTGTCTGGTCTGTGGTGCGATCATTTACCACCGCGGCGCCGGACACAACCAAGGTGGATCCACCCTTGCAGCCCCCCGGTGCCATTCAGCTCACCGCTCCTGCTGATGGGACGAGCGGGGTGTCACTACAATCGTCCTTGACATGGGCATCTGCACCAACTGCCGCGTCATATCAAGTGCAGGTTTCTCCCGTGTCCTCCTTCGAGACGTTGTCGATCGACCAGGACAGCCTCACAACCACATCATATCCGATCGCCACCCTCGCCGCGGGCAGGACGCACTACTGGAGGGTCCGTGGTGCCAACACGGCAGGCGCTGGTGCCTGGTCCACCGTACGATCGTTCACAACTGCTGCGCCGGACACCACCACGCCCGATCCCCCTCAGCAGCCGCCGGGTGTTGTTCAGCTGAATTCACCAGCGGATGGCACACGTGACCTGGCGCTGCAGTCATCATTGAGCTGGACTGCGGCACCGACCGCTCTCTCCTACCATGTGCAGGTTTCGCTAACATCGTCGTTCGGGAGCAGGGCAATCGACGAAGACAGCGTCGAGAACACCTCGTTTCCGATAGCTGCACTCGCCGGCAGCACAACATACTACTGGCGGGTCCGTGGCTACAATCGCGGCGGTTACGGATCCTGGTCCACTGCACGATCGTTTACCACTGCCGGCACGACCGGTGGAAGCGGGAAGGAAGGGACCCAGCTCCTGCAGAACGGGAGTTTTGAAAACGGTGCGCAGGGATGGACGTACTTCTCCAATGGCAGCGGCGGATTCTCGACGGCTGGTCCAGCGTTCAAGGGGTCAGCGGCCGGCCGCATTGCGATTACCTCTCCGGGCGACAATATCCAGCTCTATCAATCGGGCATTGAGATCTCTGCGAACACCTACTATCGCCTGACATTCTCCGCATACTCCTCCACGGGCCACGATCTTGCCGTCGGGCTGATGAAACACGGCACGCCGTACACCAGCTACGGTCTGGTCAACAGATGGGTCAACCTTGGGACAGGCTGGGAAACACACACTGTGTACCTCCGGACGGCGAATTTCACCGGAACCGTGAGTGACGCCAGGCTTCAGTTCTGGCTCCCGGGATTCGCCAAGGAGGGGGATGAATACTGGTTTGACGATGTCTTGGTTCAGCAAATCGACTCTCCTCCGTTGCCTGAGACACCTCGTGTTCTGAACCCCGCACCCGGAGCCGCAGATCTCCCCAACTGGACAACGCTTTCCTGGACGAAGATTGACGGGGCCGATGGATACCTTGTCCAGCTTGCCCGGGACTCCACCTTCTCGCGTCTGGTCTGCGATACGGTAGTCACCGACACGCAAATGGTGGCAGGCCCGCTTGAGTCCGCCACCTGCTACTACAGGCGTATCCGTGCTCTGAACATCGGCGGCTGTGGGTCGTTCACCCAGGTGTGCTCATTCACCACGACTGTAGCCAAGACAGAGCCAGAGCAGACCAAGCGTGTACCTCTGCAGGTTTCTCTGGAACAGAACTATCCGAACCCATTCAACCCTTCGACCGTCATAGAATACCATCTCCCTGACCAGGCCCATGTTACGCTGAAGGTCTACAACGCGCTGGGTGTAGAGGTGGCCGTGGTGGACGAAGGGGAACGCAGTGCCGGTATCCACTCCGTGCCATTCGCCGCATCCGGTCTGGCGAGCGGTACGTATTTTTACACGCTCCGCACGAATGGTCAGGTCGAGACGAGGAAAATGATGCTGCTGCACTGATCGTCACCCACAACGTATTCGGTATTACGCTTCACTCTGCGGCTGTATGCTTCAGTTGTTCCATACCGTTGACCGGAGTCCTTCTCACCAAGAGATTTCTTCACTATGTGCGTGAACTCTGATCCCTGTAAGGGGCTAGAAAACAAGGCGGCGCATCCACACCAAACGCTGTGGTCTTCACGTCGTCAGTGCCTGTTGCAACACACGACATGTCCGAGTATATTTGAATGGATGCGTGTCGAGCATTGTCACCGTTTTCTGCTGAGTATGTAAATACTCCTGTGTGAGGCCGACTCACGACCTTTCACAGAGATGACTGCTCATTCAACCGGAGCTCTCATGTCCGACCTTTCGCCGACCCGGAAGCTGCTCTACGGTTTCCTGGTAGTTCTCGGGTTCTCCTTCTGGTTCTTCCTGGGGTACCCGTTTGCCAATCACAATGAATCGTTCGTCATCGTCACCCAGCTCGATCAGATGAGTTTTGGCGATGTGCTGACGCAGCGGATCTATCCTGTCGCCAACTATCGTCCCCTCGGTCAGGCTGTCGCATGGCTCGGATATCACCTTGCCGGCAGAACTACCTCCGGTGTGCAGCTCTTCAATTATGTCCTGGCTGTTGCCGCATGGCTTGTCCTGTTCTTTGCACTGCGCGAGCGAAGAGTGTTCAGTTACGCTGCCGTTTTGGTCGGTGGATTCCTCTTCCCAGGGTATATCTATCTCTTCCATCTCCATGGAGTGTTCTACAGTCCCCTCCTTTTCCTTTTCGCAGTGCTCTTCGTCCTCGAGACGCGGCCTGTCACAGCAGGGCTCTTGTGGACGGCGGCAATCACAGCGCTGGCAACTGCGTTCTTCCATCCCTATGCGTTGCCGGTGTTCATCGCCGCACTCGTCGGGTTCACGCTCGAGCGCCCCGGGGAGTTCGGCAAGTTCGGCCGGATTCTCACCGGAGCAGTTCTCGGCGCCGTCGTACTGCTTGTCGTCATGGTAATTCTTCCGAGTCGCGACAGCGCCCTGACGACCAGTGAAATGCTTTCAGGTCTTGTTGTGTCGTATCGCATGACCGAGGTCGACGCCGCGGTTGCGGCGGTGGTTGCAGTGCTTGTGGTGCTGACCGCCTGGAGCTACCCGGTCCAGACCAGGGGCCGATGGTTTGCGCTGGTCACGAGTCTCGCCGGAATAGCTATTGCACTGGTTCTGGGATTGCCCATACTCTTTGTCTGGATCGGCGTTGCGCTTGTGAAGATGGTGCTGATGAAGAAGTGGTGGTTGGTCTTCGTCATCGCGGGAACGGCGCTGTTGCCGGCACCGGCGGCCAGCGGGTCGCCAACATACACGATCTTTGCGATCATGGCCTGCACCGGAGCGCTTGCGTTGGCCTGGGGTGACGCGGAAGCACGTCTCGCCCGATGGGGAGATTGGCTTGCCGTACTTATGGTGTGCGCTGCACTCGTAGTCTTTGCCCTCTTGCGAGGGGGCGTTAGAATTCCAGTGCTGTCGCGGGTGGCGCAGCCGATCTTCGCCGAGCGGGAAAGGACGTTCCAACTGGAGGAGATCGTCCGCTGGTTGGTCGCGTCGGATTACGCCCGGTACGAACCGGTTCTTTTGAGCAAGTCGGGGAATCCGCGGTCGTCGCCCAACGCGGTTGAGAGGTCCCACCGTCCGCCTACAGTCCAGGAATACCTCTCCAAGTACACCCGGTTCAAAAGACAGGCCGAAGCTCTCCCCGGTAAGACTGTGCTGGTCGGTTTTGGAGGGGAAGACCTGCCGGGGGGAACAGTCCTTTTTGAGGTTGATTCTCCGCACTCAGGCAAGGCCCGTGTGTTCCTTTCGCCTGCCCGATAGGGAAATTGCTGATAAATTGCTGGGAAAAAGGCAGAAACATTGCTTTTGACCCGCTATCTGGCTATATTATTTGAAATTTCTTCGCGTTGGTCGAGGGCCTTACCCCTGCACGCGGTTACCTACACGCGTTTTCGGAGTCTCTTTCCACTGTTCACAGCCACGATGTTCCTCCTGGTCGTGTTCTCCTGCACCGAGACCACCACACAGAAAGGAGTGACATCAGTCTGGGCGGTCGATGAGAGCGAAAAGGTGCGTCAGGAGGACCTGGACCACTGGGCGAAAAGCGATCCGAGGAATCGAGTGTGGGACGGAACCACGATCCGGGTATTCGGAGCGCGAAACGAGATCGTGGGGTTCCAGATCATCCTGGAAGCCAGGGGTGTCGGAGCAACCGGTGTGGACGTGAGGCTGGATAGTCTGGCCGTCCCGGGGGGATTTGTCATTGCCAACGAGCCGTTGACCGATGATCCCTTCGACTTCCGTGGGAAGAATATAGAGCGGTTCACCGAGAGCTACATAAACGTGGAAAAGCGTAGCGACTGGTGGCTGGCGTCGGCGCGACCGCTTCCGGATGACATCCACATCGGCTGGCTGCCAGACGCGCTCGTGCCGTTCGACGTGCGGGGGAACTTCGCAAACGGGAGCGGGGGAGCGCCATTCGCGATCGGTGCGGCGAAAAACCAGGGAGTGTGGATTGATATCGCCATCCCTCCTGAAACCCCGCAGGGTTTGTATCGGGGGACGGCACTCGTGCTGGAGGATTCGAACATCACGTACAGGATCCCCGTGGAACTGCGTGTGTTCGGGTTCTCACTTCCTGACACCACGCATCTCCGGAATCACTTTTTCTGGGGATGGCAGACGGCAACAGTGCGTCACGGCGTCGAGAACAACACGCCCGAATACTGGAAGCTCTTTGATACATACGCCAGGGTGTTTCACCGTCACCGGCTCGATCTGATTGACGGGATGAGAACGCTGGAGGATTTCAAGCGACACCTTGCGGACTACTATACCGGTGTGCGCTACACCGCCCGGTATGGCTATGAAGGACCCGGCGAGGGCGTGGGAAACCAGACGTACAGCATCGGCACGTACGATCAGCCTGGAGATGGATGGCGCTCGGGGTTCTGGCCCGATTCGCCTCAGGTCTGGCAACGTGCTGCGGATGCGTGGGAACAATGGTTCCGAGATCATGCGCCGGCGGTTGTACGCTACAAGTATATGGAAGATGAACCCCCGTATGCGCACTGGGGGGATGTGAAGAAGCGAGCGATGTGGATTCGGAGCAGTGAAGGGGTGGGCAGGTTCCTCGGAACGCAGGTGACAACCAGAATGGGCCCGGAGTTGTTCGGGGCCATTACGTTCTGGATGACGGGCGGACAATCGGGGTGGGTTGACAGCGGCGGGACAACGGGGTACGATCTGAAGGTGGCCCGTGAACGTCAGGCGGCCGGAGACCGGGTCGGGTTCTACAACGGCCAGCGGCCGTCCTACGGTGAGCCCGTAACGCTTGACAACTTTGCGACGGACGCGCGTGTCAACCCGTGGATCGCATGGAAGTACGGTGCGGACCAGTACTTTCTCTGGGAAACCGCATTCTATGCCGGCACGACATTCAATGCCTGGGTTGCCGGTGTGTCGGGATCCATTATCTACACGGGAGAGGATCGGGAGTTTCCAGAGGAGAGCCGCGGGCTTCGCGGTCCCATTACCTCCATCCGGTTGAAGAATCTTCGGCGCGGGTTCCAGGACTATGAGTATCTCTGGCTTGCGCGTATGGCAGGCGAAGACACCAGGGCAATCGTCGATGCCGTGGTGCCTGCAGCATTCAACGACTACAACGGTTCAACATTCACCAATCAGAGCGATCAGCCTCTCTGGGCTGACAAAGGGTATGTGTATGAGGATGCCCGGTTCACCCTGGCAACCGCACTTGAGACCGCTGCATCACGGGGACTTCTCCCCGAACGGAAGCCGACACGTGTGAAGGCGAAGTAATTCTGGGAAGGTGTCGTATGCGATTGCTCTCTCCATTTCTCTTGATTCTCCTGCTAGCCGTGATGACCGTCCCGGTTTGGGGCGGCACGTACTTTGTAGCCAGGAACGGCGATGACCTCGGCCCGGGAACCCTCATGACTCCCTGGAGGACACTCTCGAGGGCAGGCGCAGGGCTGCAGCCTGGCGACACCGTGTATGTCCGAGCCGGCACATATTCCGAGCGTTTCATCCCCTCCAACAGCGGCGCCCCCGGGAATCCAATCGTCTATCGCGCATATCCCGGTGAGCAGGTTATTGTCGATGGTCCCCCCGACGACGATCTCACGGTCATGGCGATCTATGTGAGCAACATCGTCATCGAGGGATTCACGATCAAGAATCAGAACTACTTCCGCGCTCCGGAAAAGCGCACCTACTGGGTGGCCCTCGAGGGTAATGCCATCACCTTCCGGAAGAACCGCGTTTTCGCTGACGGCGACCCCTTCTATAATATCTACACGCTTAACGCCACATCGCGCGGCATCGTCGTGGCGGGAAGGGACATCACTGTCGAGGACTGCTACGTTCGGGGACAGGCGTTCGGCATTGTGCTCGCGGGCAGCGCGCCGCGGTATGCGATCATCCGCAACGACACCGTACATGCGACAGGTCAGAACAATATCGATGTGGGTGCAACCGACGACGGATCGGCGGCGTACCATGCAACCTTGATTGAACACTGCGTCCTGGACACTTCGTTTATCGAGGACAACATCCAGTTCGAGCCGGACTATGGCAGCCCGGTGAGCACGTTGCATAACAGAGGGACCATTATCCGCAACTGCGTGATGGGGAATGCGGCAGAGAACGCCATTGACCTCAAGGGAGCGGGGCACACCATCATTGAGAACAACCTGATCTACGGGTCGAGTGGAGATGATGACGGGCCGATCGGCGGGAACGACGCGGGGAGCGGAGCGGGCATCGAGACGAGCCCCGTTGTGCCAACGCGCTTTACGATCGTCCGTGGCAACGTCATCTGGGATCATTGCAGCGGCATGACGATGGCCGAAGGGGACCACTATTTCAACAATACCATTTTGAACAACCGGAGGACGTGGCAGGGATCAAACCAGACCGATCCGAACCACACATGCTTCCGGGCGTGGAACTACCCGGCCTCGAAACGGGCCTTTGTGAACAACATTGTGGGCGGGATGCCGACCGGCAGCGTGCTGGAGTGGATGATGGATTGGGGAGACAAGTTCCTTCTTGACAATAATCTGTATTTTGAGAGTTCTGGACCGGCGCGATTCCAACACCGCGTGAGCGGTGACATGGTCATTGTGCAGGGATTGCAGCAATGGCGTTCGGCACTGAATTCCAGCGGCGCTTACGGCTATCTGCAGGGGAAAGAGCAGAACAGCCGCGAAGCAGACCCGCAGTTTGTGAGTGCTCCGCGCTATCCGTCCGGCTACGATCCTGCGTGGAATTTCGCGTTGCAGTCCACGTCCCCTGCCATCGATGCAGGACGGTCCGTCGCAGTGGCCGTCTCGGGAGGGTCGAACAGCACCAGGCTGGCTGTGGACGATGCGTATTTCTTCTGTGACGGGTTCGGAATCACCGACGGGGATCTGATCAAGATCGGTCCGTCTTCGCCGGTGCGTATCGCCGCTGTGAACTATACCACCAGCACCATCACGCTTGCAGAACCGCGCACGTGGAGCGCCGGTGAAGACGTCCACCTGGCATTTGAGGGATTCCGCCCTGACATCGGCGCAATCGAATACAAGAGCGGCACGGTCGTTCAGCTTCCTGATGTCCCGACGCTTCTGGAGCCCGCTGACGGGACCACGGATGTGGCACTGAACCTGACGCTTTCATGGGCCGCTGCGGACAATGCCGCCTCGTATGAAGTGCACGTGGCGACGTCCGAAGATTTCGCATCAAACGTTGTTGCTCAGAGCGGCATTCAGGATCTCAGTTACCCGATGCGCGGACTTACGGCGAACGCAAGGTACTTCTGGAGAGTCCGGGCAGCCAACGGCGGCGGGAGGAGTGTGTGGACCTCTGTACGCACATTCACTACGTTGAAGCTGGATTCGACATCGACGCCTCCGCCGCCCTCGCTTAATGAGCCAGTCGATGGCGCCTCCGGGCTCAGCACAAATCACATTTTCACGTGGAATGCGGTCCCGGGAGCCGTCTCGTATCGCATACAAATCGACCCTTCCAAGGAATTCACGTCGCCAGCGTTCGATCGATCCGGCATCAGCGGAACGTCCACCGTCATTGATGGGTTGCATACAGACATGACGTACTACTGGAGGGTGAGCGCAGCCTCTTCCGGCGGTTCGGGGGAGTGGTCGCCGATCTATCGCTTCACGACATTTGCCCTGCCGCCGTCACTGAGTGAAAACGCGATTGCCAACTCCAATTTCGAAAACGGCACGGCTGACTGGTCTTTTGTGTCGAATGGTGCGGGAGATTTTACTGTGGCCGCACCGGGATACAGGAAGGCCACATCGGCGAAAATCTATATCACGCAATCGGAATCCAGCGTTGAACTCTATCAGAACAATCTGGTGTTGAGCCCGGATTCCACGTACCGCCTGAGCTTCGCGGCGTTCTCGTCGACAGGAAGCGATGTGGTAGTTTCTTTCCAGAAATCAATGCCTCCCTATACATCCTACGGTCCCGATGCGGAACGGGTGAACCTGACCACGGGTTGGAAGGCCTATCTGCTGGAGTTTGAACCACACAACTTCCTCTCGCCCGTCAACGATGTTCAGCTCAGGTTTTCGTTCGGCGTGTACGGTGTTGCGGGCGATGTGTTCTCTCTGGACAATATCCGGTTGGCCGCTGTCAATGCCGAAACCCCACTGCCGCCCGAATACCTTCCGGTTGACTACATCCTGGAAGAGAACTACCCGAACCCGTTTAACCCGGCAACCACAATCCGGTATTCGATCCCATCCGATACACACGTGACGATCAAGGTGCATAATCTCCTCGGTCAGGAGGTCGTCACACTTGTGGATGAGTTCAAGAAGATCGGGACGTACGATGTGCGCCTGGATCTCTCTGGCTATGCGACCGGAATGTATCTCTATACCCTCTCTGCGGGCGGTTTCCACCAGACCCGCAAGCTGCTGTATATCAAGTAAGTATCAGGTCATACTTCCCCGAAGTGGGTCCAATTGGTGCCAGGTGTCGTCAGTCATGTTTTCGCGGAGGCCCTGACCACGCACGGCCGCGTAAAAAAACGGGCGGCACTATCGCAGTCTCTGGCCAGGCCTACCGCAGTCTGCAGCCGGCACTAGCGCAGTCTGTCGCCGGCACGCCCGTTCGGACGTCTGGCAAAACATGTTGAACGGGGGACTCCCGCGAGAGGTGCGGAAAGACAGGCTGGGCTGCAACGGTTGTTGATGCGCGTTACCTGTAGAAAAGACAAAGGCACGGAGCGATGACCTCCGTGCCTTTGCATTACATGGGAGCTGGTCTGAATGACCCGGCCCGCCGATTCTATCCGGCAGTCGATGCGGCTTCCTGATTTCAGTCCGGAGATGCTGCCTCCGGGTCGATCCTGGTGCCGGAATTCGTCATCCGGATTCCGAGCCAGGTGCTGCACCCGAATCCGCTCGCGGACCCACCTGACACGTTCCTGGCGGCGCATCGGTCAACGGCGGCTTGAAGCCAGGCCTCAAGCCACTACCGGTCGCCGACGAAGCGCATCACCTGCTAGATGTCGTACCCGATGTTGAGACCGAACAGATTCGCGCTGCTCTTGTACGATCCAGGGAACTTGTTCAGGTCGGCTGTGGTGGCCGTACGATCGCTGAACAGAATCAACTGGTACGCCACATCGACTGACCAGCATTCAAGAAACTTGTAGCCGAGACCAATTGTCCCTTCCACTCTGTTTGCGTCAGGAAGAAGGGGTTCCAGCGTTTCGAGGGGCTGGCCGCTCTTGTCGTAAATGAATCCAGCACGCAGGGCGAGGTCGCCGAGGCGGTATTCTCCCCCGGCACGGATCATGTACGCATCACCCCATTTCTTGGCGGATTTGGACGTCTGCTGAAGCGGTGCGCCGCCTCTGCCCAGCGCCAGCGGGGTATTGGGGCCCGGCTGAAGCTCGACAGCGAGTGTGTCGTAACTCGACCACCCTATCCACTGATAGTCGGCCTCAAGCGTGAAGTCCTTCGAAAGATCGTAGGCAATGCCCACGAAGAACTGTCCCGGAGCCTTGATCGTGGCTTTGCCCGGGCTGCCAGGGAAGAATGTGGCCAATGCCTGCATGTTCGTGAATGTCGCAGTCCCTTCGTAGTCTACCTTCGTCGAATGGCGATACGACGCCCCTATCGACATCTCGGGAAGCGGCTTGTAGATGGCGCCAACGCTGAAGCTGATGCCGTTCCCGGATGCGTCCGCAAGCGAGATATGCCCCGGTGTCGCCGCAGGGGTGGGGGGTGCAAGACTCGAGTAGGTGGCAATATCATATGCCATCTCGACCTTGGAGAATGTATAGCTCATGCCTGCACCGATCATGAACTCATCGCTCACCTTGTACGCAATTGTCGGGTTGATGACGAGGTTCTGCAGATCAGTTTTCACAGCCACAAGGCGCCCGTCCCAGTTCGAGGGCCATTCGGTGCCGAGACCAAACGGAGCATAGAAGCCAACGCCGAAAGAAAGACCGTTCTCCATTCCGTAGGCTATGTAGATATTGGGAATGAGGAAGGTCTGGCTCACCATGTCCGTGAGTTTTCCAGCCGGGCTCGTGAATGAAGTCTTGGGGAGGATCATGGTTCCGCCGAGATACGCACCCCAACCCTGCTGGTGTGCCAATCCGGCGGGGTTGAAGTACATCGCAGACAGGTCACTAGCGCGTGCTGCGAACGCTCCCCCCTGACCCATAGCACGGGCACCGTGCTCATTGAGCTGGAAGCCGCTGGCAAACGACAACTGCACCGCTATGATTGCCAAAAACGCGGCTACGCAAAGAAATCGCGCAATGGACATAAGTGTTCCTTTCTTGTGTGAGAGAAGTGTAGCGTGAGACGACAATGACCTGTTGCCCGGAGGGGGAGCTGGTCTAGTGCAGGAAACCCGATAGGACAGTGGTCCAAACCTAAACAATCGTAACGAGAGATGCACCAAAAAAAATGAATGCAGAAGCTTTCGGACTTCCTGAGTGTTGAGAATCTCAACAGTCCGGGTCCAGCGACAGTTTGAACACTTTCGGTGGCTTTTACGTATCATAGTGTACAATGAGGCCAGAAAATCAATGATAGATGTGGAAAAACACCGAACTGCCCTCCGGGTCGGAGTGGCCCTCCTCGCGAGCATGCTGGTCGTGATAGCCGCAGCGACGTTCTACACCATGGCCAGCCTCCCCACCGACGAGAATATTTTCATGACGGCTCCATCAACCATTGTCGTCAGGGAAGCAGTCCCCGCTCGTGCAGAAGGAATGGGTCGTGCACGTTCAGGTGAACGCAAAGACAGTTCGCTCACCATCATGCCGGACTCGCTGAGAAGCGGTGATCTACTCATTGCCATAGCGGACAAGCCGGTCCGGTCGTTCAAGACTCTGCAGCCAATTCTGTCCCGACAATTTGATGATTCCATACATTTGCGCGTCTACCGGCCTCAGCGGGATGCATACTTCAGCTACGCCGTCAGTCCCGGTGTATTCACCGCTGACCTCTTCCAGGAAAGAGATTCCGTCGTCATCGTGGTGGATGTTCTTCCCGGAGGTGCGTCCGACCGGGCGGGCATGAAGATCGGTGATATCATCGTGCGGATCAACGGGAGCCGGTTCAAGGATGCTCAAGAGGCTGATGCAAGTCTGCGCCGGGGAACAAGTGGCGCGCCGACACTGTATGACATTGAGCGTGGAAACCAGCCATTGTCCCTCTCGGTGACACTTGCCCGTTTCGGCTTTCCGCTCCCGCTCCTCGTTCTGTGGTTGTCCGGTCTATTCTATATCGCATTCGGTTCGGTGCTCGTGTTCAGGCGGCCCGATCTTGTTCCAGCCCGGACGCTTGGCTTCATGTTTCTTCTCATAGGATTCGTGACTGCGGTGATGTGGATCAAGAGGGAGCCGGACCCGACATGGTTCACGCGGAGCCGTGATGTGCTCCTCGTGTTGGCCGGGTTTCTCGGAACCGCGGCAGGCTTTCACGCCGGGGGTGTCTTTCCGGTCGAACGCAGGAAGCCTGTGTACCGCAAGTGGATCACACCCGCGCTGTATGGTGTCGGATTGCTCTCTCCGCTCACTCTGCTTGCCGGGACTTCGTCGTTCCCTTGGGTGATTCTGGCCAATTTCGTCATTGCCGCCACCGTCGCAAAAGTGCTCGGGTTCACCAAACTCACGGCGCCCCAGAAACGGATTGTGCGGCCGATCCGCATCGTTGTCATTGTCGTCGTCGTTCTTTCCTTTGTCATGGTTCCCGTGTTCGGCGCATTGGGCATTGGAGGCATCGCCGGTCTTGTCGGGATTCTCCTGCTCCTCATTCCGTTCAGCTATGCCTACGTGATCGGACGTTACCGGCTGATGGGGATGGATTTCCGGATCCGGAGGAATGTGCAGTACACACTCCTGAGCTGGACCTGGGGCTTCCTCCTGGCTATACTCTTCGTGCGGCTCCTGCTGGCAATCCCGGGGATTCCCCTTCATGTGCCGGGGATCGTGATTTCCGGACTCTCTGTCGAGATCAATCCGACTCCGTCTTCACCGGATCAACAGGAATTCCTGGAACGACTGGTCATGATGGTTATTGCGGTCGCGGTCTGGTATGTCCTCTGGCGGGTGCGCAGGGCAGGGCAGCGGCTTATCGACCGCAAGTACTACCGCACACAGTTTGATTACCGCCGTGCGGCTACCGCGCTTTCCGAAGTTCTTGCAACCCGTCTCTCGATGAATGACATCGCGAGGGGGAGTGTGGACACGCTCTCGGATCTTCTCAAGCTGAAACGAGTGGGACTGCTCGTGTTCCGGAATGGGGAAGAGTGCTGCTGCGAAGCTGTCGCTGGTCTGGCACGGGAGGATTGGCAGCGTATTGCATGCATTGGCGACAGGGAATTTGCTGCTGCGCTCAGCGCAGTGGCCGAGCCGGTCCGGAGTGAGCTGCTGAACCCGGACATCCGTACCCTCCTGACAGCCCAGGATTTTCAGAACGTCGTCCCGATCCGTTCCAAAGACCGTCTGGTCGGTGCGCTTCTGGTGGGGGAGAAACTCTCCGAGACTCCGCTCGGCGCCGAAGACCTCTCGTTCCTCTCCGGGGTTGCCAATCAGATGTCGGTGGCGATCGAAAATGCATTCCTCTACGAGGAGCTTGCCGGGAAGGAGCGGATGCAACATGAACTCAACATCGCACGCCGCATCCAGGTAAGCTCACTTCCCTCCACCACGCCTCTGGTTCCAGGACTTGAGATTGCCGGTATGTCGTCACCTGCACTTGAGGTGGGAGGCGACTTTTTCGATTACCTGGACGGTACCGGCGAAGACCTGATGGTCATTGTCGGTGATGTCAGCGGCAAGGGGACATCGGCAGCACTGTACATGGCCAAGGTTCAAGGTGTTCTCCGGTCGTTGCACGGCTTCGGGCTCACTCCCCGTGAGCTGTTTGTCCGGGCCAACCGCCTTCTGTGCAAAGACCTGGAAAAAAGCTCATTTGTTACAGCGCTCGGAGCATACTTTCCATCCGGCATGCGGCGTCTCACGCTCGTCCGTGCCGGTCACGTCCCGCTCTACTTCTATCATGCAGCATCCGCAAGCGTTGAACAGATACTCCCGCGGGGGCTCGGTCTGGGCCTCAACGATGCCGGCGTCTTTGCGCAGGAGATCGAAGAACGCGTCGTCGCATACGCACCGGGAGATGCCATGGTGTTTGTGACCGATGGGGTGCTTGAGGCACGCAGCGAGCTTGGTGAGGAGTTTGGAGAGCATCGCATATCCGCAGTGCTCTCCCGCCATGCGCACCTTGGCGCTACGGCGTTGCGGGATGTCTTCGTCGACGAGATCCAGCGCTTCGGGGAAGGGGCCGATCAGCATGATGATCAGACGATTGTCGTGGTGAAGGCCGTTTGACGTTTTCTTTTTCTGCAAATCTCTTCGTATATTGCGGCGACCCGTAATTCGGTCCCTCATGAAAGTCGCCCGCGTGCTCCTTTTCTTCGTTATTGTCTTAGCCATCTACTTCCTGGTGAATGCCTATGTGCTTTACCGGGGAGTCCATTGCTTCCCCCATGGCACAGCAGCGCGCACCATCGTATTCTGGACAGGCCTCTTCCTGGTCCTCTCGTTTATCGTTGGCCGTGTGCTGGAACGCTTCTGGCTGTCGCATGTGAGCGACGTCTTCGTCTGGATCGGATCCTTCTGGCTGGGTGCGATGCTGTACCTGTTTCTTGCAGTGGTCCTGATCGATCTTGTCCGGCTGGTTCATGCAGTTGTGCCTTTTCTTCCAGATTCCTGGTTTGAGCGACCCGACCGGACGGCCCGGATGGCCTTCTGGATTGTCACGGGTCTGGTGGGAGTTCTCCTGGTCGCCGGCCATCTCAACGCGCGCACTCCCCGCGTCCGCCATCTCACCATGCAGATCAGCAAGTCTGTTCCCGGTGTGGATTCTGTGCGTATTGCGATGACTTCGGACATCCATCTGGGAACGCTCGTCGGCCGGAAACGGCTGGAACGGATAGCAGAGATCATCAGTGAAGCACGCCCTGATCTTGTGCTCTTCCCCGGAGATATTGTCGACGAAGATCTCGCGCCGGTTATCAAGGAGAATCTGGGCGAGACCCTCCGCTCCATCACCGCGCCGATGGGTGTCTTTGGCATAACCGGAAATCATGAGTATATCGGAGGTGTCGAAGAAGCCGTGGCCTACCTGGAAGAACACGGCATTCGGATGCTCAGGGATACTTGCATCATTCTCAGGGGCGGCATCACGCTCTGTGGCAGGGAGGACCGGAGCAGTATGCAATTCGGCGGCCTGCGCCGGAAAGGGCTCGGGGAGCTGCTGAAGGATGTCGATCGAACGCGGCCGGTTATCATGATGGATCACCAGCCATTTGATCTTGATTCCGTGGCAAAAGCCGGTGTGGACGTCCAGCTCTCAGGGCACACACACCACGGCCAGCTCTGGCCACTCAACTATATAACAAAGGTTGTGTACGAACAGAGCTGGGGATATTTGCGGAAGTCCGGAACGCAATTCTATGTCTCAAGCGGAGCGGGAAGTTGGGGGCCTCCGGTACGTCTCGGGAATCGCCCGGAGATCGTTGTGTTAACGCTTCATTTCACTAACCAATGATGGAAGATTCGGGATCACGGAGTCGCGTTCAGCAGGCAGAGACAGAACGGTTGGTGCATGAGGTTCGCCTGGGAAATGAAGCAGCGTTCCGGGAGTTCTTTCTGCACATGCAGCCCGAGGTCTTCCGTTTTCTCTATCGTTATACGCGCAACCGTCAGGCGGCTGAAGACCTGACGCAGGAATCATTCCTCAGATTCTGGGAAGCACGAGACCGGCTGGATCCGAAGCGCCGGCCTCCACGATACGTCTTCCGGATTGCAGGAAGCCTCTTCTGATATTGTGCTTTCTTTTATTCCTGTCGCCATGGATGCCAACATCCAGCGTGAAGGTAAGACAGTGGTGGTCTACTGAATGCATACTTCCTCCCTCACATTGCTGCCGTGGCTGATCTCCCTTGCCACGCTTTTCCTCCCGGTTCTTCCTGCCGGGGCCCAGGAGACGCGGAACAATCCCGAAATCCCCGAAAGCCAGCTGCCGTTGAGCCGTGGAGAAGAAGACGGTTCGATGCTGACGGAGGCGTCCGAAGGATTTGCCAGTGAAAAGCTTGCCACACGGATCACGCTTGTCATGCACAACCGCTCACTGCGTGACATCCTGATGAGGGTCGCAGAACTGTCAGGTGTGAACCTGGTGTTCAATGACGACCTTGTAGCAGTCCGTGATGTCTCGGTGGCGGCAGAGCGAAAGCCGGTGCAGCATGTGCTTGATGAGCTTCTGCTGGGACGGGGGATCAACTACGTTGTCTCCGCACGCGGCCATGTCATCATCGGGAGCGAACAGCGGGTGGCCGAGAGCGTTGGCACTGTCCGCGGCACCGTGCAGGGGAA
>JAGDMK010000031.1 GCA_017860635.1 Bacteroidota bacterium | reverse complement strand
TACTCAGCTGGCCACGTACACGGAAGAAGACACCTTTGACCACAAGGCATCGAAGGGATTCATCACGATTTACGGCCTCCCGGTCAAGACCTTCAACCAGGTAAACGGAAGCGGCGTGGCACTGGAGGCGCCGTCACAGATGATTGCACAGGCGGAGACCGCCGCATGACGCGACCGCGGAGCCGGTTCCGGGCGCCGCTGAACAAGGAGGCGCTGGCCTTCTCGTCGTCCCTGGCGGTGGATAAATGGCTGTATCGCGAGGATATCGAGGGCAGCATCGCGCATGTCACGATGCTCGCACAGCAGAAGATCATTCCCGCAAACGCAGCCCGGAGAATCCGGACCGCCCTGCAGCAGATCCGCAGGGAGATTGACAGTGGCCGTCTGCGCCTTCCGGCACCCGGTGCAGACGGGGGTCGGATGGCCGCCGATGATATCCACATGGCGATCGAAGCACGGCTGATAGAAAAAATCGGCGAGACGGGGAAAATGCTCCATACCGCCCGGAGCAGGAATGATCAGGTTGCGCTTGACGAACGGCTCTATCTGCGCAGGACAATGAAAGAGATGCACGCTCTCCTTCGCGGTCTCCAGCGGGTACTGGTAAGCAAAGCCCATGCCTATCGTGATGTCATCATGCCCGGCTACACTCATCTGCAGCGTGCGCAGCCGATCCTCCTTGCGCACCATCTGCTGGCATACGTGGAAATGCTGGAGCGCGACCGTGGCCGGTTCGCAGACTGCCTCCGCCGTGCGGCACGTTCGCCGCTGGGAGCAGCGGCACTTGCAGGCACTCCTTTTCCGGTAGACCGGGAGGCGTCCGCGCGGCTGCTCGGCCTGGACGGCATCGTCGAGAACAGCATCGATGCTGTCAGTGACCGCGATGCGCTGATCGAATGCGTTTCTGCGTGTGCACTCACCATGATGCATCTCAGCCGGCTCGCAGAAGATCTGGTGCTCTGGGTCTCGCAGGAGTGGCGCTTTGCCACGATCGGTGAGGCCTTCACGACGGGGAGCAGCATCATGCCGCAGAAGCAGAACCCCGACATGGCAGAGCTGGTGCGCGGGAAGACGGGACGCGTGTACGGGGACCTTGTGGCGCTCCTGACCGTCATGAAAGGCCTGCCGCTTGCATACAACCGGGACATGCAGGAAGACAAAGAGCCCCTGTTTGATGCCGTGGACACCACAGCGGCATCGTTGTCGATCATGGCCCGGATGTTCCAGACCGTACGGTTTATCCCCTCGCGGTTCGAAGAGGAACTCCGCTCCGACTTTCTGCTGGCGACCGAGCTCGCCGACTATCTGGTGCGCAAGGGTGTCGCATTCCGCACGGCGTACATGCATGCCGGTGCCGTGGTGCGCGAGTGTGCTGGCCGCCGTTGTTCGCTCACGGACCTTCCCCTGAAGCAGTACCGCGCCATCAACAAGAAGTTTGAAGCGGACATCTACACTGTGCTGAATCCGCGCGTCTCGCTCCGTCAGAAGAAATCTTCCGGATCCACATCCCCCGCCGAAGTCGGGCGGGCTCTGCGGCGGTGGAGTAGGGTGCTCGGGCACTCCTTTTGACCTTTCCCGCATTTCTCGTATCTTGTCCTACCTTGTACCTCCTCACACAGGATACTGTGTACCATGGATCCCCTCGTTATTGGCATTGCCGGCGGCACCGGATCAGGCAAGACTACGGTTACGAATGCAATCCTTGAACGGCTCGATACCACGAGGGTTGTCGTCATCCAGCATGACTCCTACTACCGCGACCTGAGTGCGCATGGGGGAGCAACGCCGGACCAGGTGAATTTCGACCATCCGGACTCCCTCGAAACGCCGCTCCTGATCCGGCACATCAAAGATCTGAAAGCCGGACGCTCCATCGAGCAGCCGATCTACAACTTCACCACACACCGGCGGCTCGACTCCACACAGCGGCTGGACCCGCGCGAGATCATCATCATCGACGGAATCCTCATTTTCGTCGACAAAGAGCTGCGCGAATTGATGGATATCAAAATATTTGTGGATACCGACGCGGACGAGCGGCTGATCCGCCGTATCCGCCGCGATATCCTCGAACGGGGACGATCCATTGAATCCGTGATGCACCAGTATATGTCCACCGTGAAACCAATGCATCTGGAATTCGTTGAACCCAGCAAGCACTGGGCCGATGTCATTATCCCCCGCGGTGCACAGAACATCGTGGCCATCGATATGGTTGTCAGCAAGATCATTATGATGATGAGAGAAGAAGAAGCCGCGGAGAAACGATCGAAGCGCAAAGACATGGAGAAAGGCGCGTCTGCCAGACGGGGGAAGAACAAAAGCGTGCGGGAGAACTAGAGACGAGTGGTGCGCAGGGCTATGCTGGAGAGAGACGACCGAGAACGACAAGTGTGATTCAGGGAGGCAACAATGAACATTGACAAGTATCGCGTTGAAAGCGGAAAGAAAGTGTCCCTGAAGGACTATGACACACGGGACACCGGTTCGTACAAAGACAAAACGGACGCAGCCGGGGATCTGCAGAAAGATGTGGAGCATCTGGCTGAACTGCAGGATGTGCTCTATGCCCAGAATTCCCGTTCTCTGCTCCTGATTTTCCAGGCCATGGATGCCGCAGGCAAGGACAGTGTGATCAAGCATGTCATGTCCGGCATCAATCCGCAGGGGTGCCAGGTGTTCAGTTTCAAGTCTCCCTCTGCGGAGGAGCTGGACCATGATTTCCTCTGGCGCTGCCTGAAGGCGCTTCCGGAGCGGGGAAGGATCGGCATCTTCAACCGCTCCTACTACGAAGAAGTGCTGGTGGTGCGCGTCCACCCGGAGTTCCTCAAGGGACAGCGGCTGCCGGAGAAGACCATGGAAGACTCGATCTGGAAACACCGGTACGAAGACATCAATGCCGTGGAACGCTATCTCGAACGGAATGGCGTGACGATCCTCAAGTTCTTTCTCCATGTCTCCAAGAAAGAACAGAAAGAGCGCTTCCTTGAACGGATCGAGATGCCGGAGAAGAACTGGAAATTCTCGGTGGCAGATGTCAAGGAGCGCGGTTTCTGGAAGGACTACATGGATGCGTATGAGGAGATGCTTGAGAAAACCAGCACCGCATGGGCACCCTGGTATGTCATTCCCGCAGACCGGAAGTGGTACACGCGCGCACTGGTCGCGGAGATTATCAACTCGGCGCTCGAGTCGATGAACCTGAGCTATCCCGTGCTCTCCAAGGCGCAGAAAGCGGATCTCGCGAGTGCGAGGGAATTGCTGCTAGCCGAAGAATAACCACAGTGTCCACAACATGAGGGAGTCGCTGAGGATGAAAAACATCGCTCTGGCCATTGTTGCTGCACTGCTTCTCGCAGGATGCGGAGCCAGCAAACCGTCTGATGTGAGTGCTGCCGGACCTCCGAAGCCGCCGGAAAAGAAAGAGGGTCCCAAGCCCTATGCGGAAGTGATCACCAAGGAGGCAAAATCCGACACGGGGATGTTCATCGCCCACCGGATCAAGCAGAAACTCTATTACGAGATTCCCTCCAGGGAATTCGGGAAAGAGTATCTCCTCGTGACGTCACAGGCGAAGAGCCAGCCGGGTGTGGGGTACGGCGGCGATAACCTCAACTACCAGGTCGTCCGGTGGGAACGGTCGGGCGAGCGGGTGATTCTCCGGAGCATCCTGTATGCATCGGTCGCGCAGGATTCTCTGCCGGTCTACTACGCTGTGGAAAAGGCAAGCTATGCTCCCATCCTGATGGTGTTCGATGTCCAGGCATTCAACAAGGACTCAAGTGCACTTGTCATCGATGCCACGGATCTCTATGTCTCCGACATGACGGAGATGGGAATGGACCGCCGGGCACGCGAGCAGTTGAAAATCCGCCGGGTCGATCCCAAGCGCACGTTCATTGAAAGCGTGCGGTCGTTCCCGGACAACATCGAAACCCGTGTGACGGTCACGTATGATGCGGGACAGGTCCCGCTCGGCAATGCGCTCAGCACGATCAGCGTGCTGCTGCATCACTCCATGGTGCGCCTTCCGGAAAAGCCGATGATGCCACGGTTGTACGATGAGCGCGTGAGTTTCTTTGCCGGACAGGTGTATGATTACGGCTATGACGGCCACCGGGCAGAGCGCCGGCGTTACATTTCCCGCTGGCGGCTCGAGCCGAAAGACACTGCGGCATTCCTCCGGGGCGAGTTGGTTGAACCGGTGAAGCCGATCGTTTTCTACGTCGACCGCGGGGTGCCGGACAAGTGGCGGCCGTACCTCAAGAAGGGAATCGAGTCGTGGCAGAAGGCATTCGAAAAAGCCGGATTCAAAAACGCCATTCTTGCCAAAGATCCCCCCTCCGTCAAAGAAGATCCCGACTGGAGCTCTGAGGATGCCCGATATGCGACAATCCGCTGGCTCCCCTCGGAAATCCAGAATGCCTACGGCCCGCACATCTCCGATCCTCGCTCCGGGGAAATCCTGGATGCGGATGTCGGATTCTACCACAATGTCATGAGCCTGGCACGGAACTGGTATGTGGTACAGGCCGGCGCCGTTGACAGCCGTGCGCAGAAGCTGCCTCTTCCCGATGATCTCATGGGTGAATTGCTCCTCTATATTGCCGCCCATGAAGTAGGGCATTCCCTGGGCTTCCCGCACAACATGAAAGCCACATCGATGTATCCGGTGGACAGCCTGCGAAGCCGGACATTCACGCAACAGTACGGCACCGAAGCCTCCATCATGGATTATGGGCGATTCAATTATGTAGCGCAACCCGGCGACGGCGCCAAACTGATCCCCATTATCGGTCCGTATGACATGTTTGCCACCGAGTGGGGCTACCGTCCGTTCATCGGCGCGAACACACCGGATGACGAGCGCGCCAGGCTCAATGCCATTGCGGCACGCCAGGAGACGGAACCGTTCCTCCGGTTTGGCGACGCCGATGGCATTGATCCGACGGCGCAGACCGAAGATCTGGGAGCGGACGCTGTCGCTGCCACGCGCTACGGCCTGAAGAACATCGCGCGCATTGCAGACTTTCTCCTGCCGGCTACGACCAAACAGGGCGAAGACTACAGCCTGCTCCGCGAACTCTATGGGGAGCTGATCGGTCAACGGAACCGGGAACTCGGGCATGTCGCGAACGTTGTGGGCGGCGTGACGCGCACCCGGCGGGTGGCCGGACAGGAGGGAGTCGTGTACGATCCGGTCCCGCGCGAGAAGCAGAAGGAAGCGATGGCGCTCCTGACAAGTGATGCATTCCGCACGCCGACAGAGATCCTCAAGCCCGGAATCCTCACATTGATCGAACCCAGCGGAACTGCTGAACGCATTCTGCAGGGACAGCGCAGCGTGCTCTCCACGCTGCTGGACAACGGCCGTCTTGCACGAATGGTCAACATCCAGGCGTTTCCCGGAACAGCCGCAAAGCCGTACAAGGTGAGCGAGATGATGGCGGACCTGCGGTCCGGCATCTGGAGCGAGCTGAATGCGGGACGGGTGTCGACGGATGTCTACCGCCGCAATCTGCAACGCGCCTACCTGGACGTGTTCAACGCGAAGCTGAACCCCGCGCCGGCTCCCGCTCTTCCCGCCGGCATGCCTGTGGGCATAATGATGATGTTCAGTTCGCCTCTGCCGGGCGAGGCGCGGGCAATCATGCGCGCCGAACTGCAGGACCTGGATACCGCTGTCGCGCGGGCCCTCTCCCGGACTGCGGACCGGGAAGTGCGGGCGCATTTGCAGGATTGCAGGTACCGGATCGGCAAGATTCTGAATCCAGACAAGTAGATAGTCACCTTCACAATGTAGAACCCAGGGAATCTGCAGGCAGGACGGCATTCGCTGTGTCGTTCTGCCTGCAGCATTCTGTGCCGGCAAACAGCAGCGCAGCAGCGGAGTCTCTCCCATTATATCGGCATCCGACACCGCATCGCATCCATCCCGCCTCAAGGTAATCACAGCCTTTCTGGCGATCTACATCATCTGGGGATCGACATACCTCGCCATACGGTTCGGCGTGGAGACGATACCTCCATTTCTGATGGCAGGAATCCGGTTTGTCCTCGCCGGATCACTCTTGTTCTTCGTGGAACGCCGCCGGGGGGCACCCCTTCCCACGCTCGCTCAGTGGCGATCGGCAGCGATCATCGGCGGATTGCTGCTGCTTGTCGGCAATGGCGGTGTGACCTGGGCGGAACTCAGCATCCCTTCAGGCGTGACTGCACTGCTGATCGGCACATCACCGTTGTGGTTCGTCGTGCTGGACTGGCTGCTGTTTGACGGGGGCAAACCGACGCGGCAGACTGCACTGGGTCTGGCTGTGGGACTTTGCGGCGTAGTGCTTCTGGTTGGACCGGACCGGATTCTTGAAGGGGGAGGATTCTCCATCAGCGGGATTCTGGTGCTGATGATAGCCACGGTGTCCTGGGCAGGAGGATCGCTCTATTCGCGGCGTGTGCCGTTGCCGGCTTCACCGTTCATGGCGACTGCGATTGAAATGCTGGCCGGAGGGGGACTGCTCCTTGTCCTGAGCCTGATACTGGGAGAGCCTTTCCGCATCGACTCCGATTCTGTGACGATGAAGTCGGTCTTAGCGCTGGGATACCTCTTTCTCTTCGGCTCACTGGTGGGATTCACCGCATACGTCTGGCTCCTGCGCGTCTCTACCCCGGCACGCGTATCCACCTACGCCTTTGTGAACCCGGTGATCGCCGTGATTCTGGGCTGGACCCTTGGCGGGGAGGAGATGACGGGGCGGATGATGATTGCAGCGCTCATCATCGTTGTGGGCGTCGTGCTCATTGTCGTGCGGAGGAAGTAGGACACCCTGCTCTGTGGGCTTCGAAGGCAGGTTCGTGGTGACGGGGTTGTGCAGAGATCCGGCCCTGTCGCTTCGGAGCCAGGTCCGCGCGGGCAGGATTGTGGAGAGACCCGTTACTTTCGTTTACGACGAATTTTAGGCTTTTCGGAGGTGCCGTTCTTACGCAGAGGCACCGACAAGCTTCCTTACCTCCTCAGCCGTCCGGTGCATCTCCTCCTCACTATTATAGAAGTGCGGTGAGAACCGGAGCAACCCTTCCCGTACCGCAATCGTGATCCCCCGGGCTTTAAGCTGGCCGACAATATCCTCTGACTTCAGTCCTGCAGGCGGTTGTATGGTGACGATTCCTGCGCGGTGGGCGGCGTCGGACGGAGTGATAGCATGCACGCCGGGAATGGCCGAGAGATCCTGCATGAGGATTCCGGTCAGGCCGTGGATCTGTGCAGCGACAGCGTCCGCACCGAATTCTTCGAGGATGGTAATCGATTCCCGCATTCCATACATGCCCGGAATGTTGAGCGTCCCCCCCTCGTAGCGCCGGGCGGAGCGTGCGAGAGGTTGGTCCAGCAGACGGAAATCCCAGGGCGACGCGACCGAAAGCCAGCCCGCATACTGCGGCTGGATGCGTTCCTGAAGCGCTTCGGTCACATAGAGAAATCCCGTCCCCTGAGGTGCCATCTGCCATTTCTGCGCACCCGCCGCCAGCGCGTCAATATGCAAAGCCTGGACGTCGAGCGGCACTGCACCGACGGCCTGGATGCCGTCCACAACGAATATCACACCGCGCGATCTGCACAGCTCTCCGATCTCCTGAAGATCCGCCCGGTATCCCGAAAGAAACTGGACCGCACTCAGTGAGAGAAGGCGTGTCGTGGGCGTAAGGGCGTCCGCGATCTGTTCGGGCGTCACGATGCCATTGTGAACGCGAAGGATATCCACCACCACCCCGTGCCTCCGGAGATGGAGAAAGGGATGGAGGTTAGCGGGGAATTCCGCATCATTGAGCAGAATGTGATCACCGGCATGCCACGGGAGCCCGGCAGCCACAATGTTCAGCGCATCGGACGTGTTCATCTGGAATGCGACCCGCTCGGGTCCTTCCGCATTGATCATCCGTTGCACCGCCTGCCTCCACGACTTCACCATCGCAATGTCCACCTCGTACGTATCAATGCCGCCGGTCATGCGGTCGTGCAGGTGGGTGGACAGGACATCCATCACCCTGGTCGAAAGCGGACTTGTCGCCGCATGGTTGAGGTAGATTCTGCCGCCGGTCAGATATGGAAAGAGCGACCGGGCACGTTCAAGAACGGGTCGGGGAAGAAGAGTCATGTGTGATGGTGAGCTGTGCGTGCAATGCGATTATCTTCGTCCAAACTACTGAGAAAGGGGCAGAAGTGCAAAATCACTTTGTACTCGATTCTTCAATGAGCAACAAGAATCGCCGTTCGACTCGATTTTCCGAATGAGGCAACGAATGCACTTTGACTCGGTCATTCATGAGTAACAGGAACAGCGTTGTACAAACTCCTCGTTGAGAAATTGAGTCCGACGTTGTTGTATTGACTTCACTTCTCCCCTTACCTATATTCGTGAAACACTCCGGAGGGCATCATGGCCAGGCGTCCCCGTTCGCGTCTCCGTACACGTCCCCGCCCCAGTTCCCGTCGCATTCCCCGCCGCCACTTCTATGGATGGTTGCCCGATCTGCCGGATCAGCGCGACTATCTGTACAGCGTCCGCCATCCGGTACCGCCAGCTCTGCCAGGTTCTGTGGATTTGCGCACGCACTGCTCTCCCGTGGAAGATCAGGGAGCCCTCGGCAGTTGCACCGCGCAGGCGCTGGTAGGTGCAATGGAGTACCTTGAAGTGAAAGACGGGGTTGCCTTCAAGGACCTCAGCCGGCTTTTCGTCTATTATAATGAGCGCGCGCTGATTGGGACGACGCGGTGGGACTCCGGAGCGACTCTCCGCGACGGCATCAAGACGCTCGCAAAACTGGGGGTCTGTTCAGAAAAGAAGTGGCCGCACGTTATCACACGCTTCACCAGGAAACCGACGAAGATCTGTTACGCTGAAGGCCTCGACCACCAGATCACGTTGTATGAACGCATCGTTACGGTTGACGAAATGCTTGCGTGTCTTGCCGACGGGTATCCGTTCGTGTTCGGGTTTTCTGTCTATGAAAGCTTCGAGGCGGGCGACGTTGCGAAGACGGGCATAGCGGTCATGCCCGGACCTGAAGAGCGTTTGCTGGGTGGACACGCGGTCATGGCCGTCGGCTATGAGGTGCAGACACATCGTTTTCTCGTGCGCAATTCCTGGGGAATCCGGTGGGGAACACAGGGGTACTTCTGGATGCCGTACGGATATCTGGAGGACCGGAACCTCTCTGACGATTTCTGGACCATCCGCAGGGGCGAGAACATGTGAGACGTCCATGCAGGTGACGTTCCCTCGCTCCTTTGCTGCAGTGGCCGCGCTGCTTATCGGTTGCGGGCTGCTGGTGTGGCTTCTGTGGATTCTGTTCCCGGTTCCCCCGCCCAGGCCGTACTCTCTCAAGATCGAAGACCGGCAGGGGCGCTTTGTTCACGCCTTCAGGGCCGTCGATGGGGTATGGCGGCTCAAGACATCTCCCGATGAAATTCCCGCACGTCTCAAGAGGATTGTTCTCGAAAAAGAAGACCGCTGGTTCTACTACCATCCCGGGGTGAATCCCTTTTCGCTTGTCCGTGCCGCCGTGCAGAACATCTCAACCGGACAGAGGGTTTCCGGCGCGTCGACCATTACCATGCAGCTGGCGCGCATGCTGGAGCCGAAGGAACGGACGATCACGAACAAGGTGCTGGAGGCGGTCCGGGCACTCCAGCTCGAGTGGATCTACAGCAAAGACGAACTACTCGAGATGTACTTTTCGATGATCCCGCTGGGGGGGAACATCGAAGGGCTTGCATCGGCGTCATTATTGTACTATCAGACTCCCCTCGAACGCTTGAACATCGCACAGCTCCTGGATCTGATTCTGATCCCGAACAACCCGAACGCGTTAAGACCCGATCGCGGGGGCGACCGGCTTCTGGCGGAACGCCGGCGCCGGGCGGGACGATGGATCGAAGAGGGCCTTCTGACGCACGAAGATTCTGTCACCATCTGGTCGACACCCGCTTCGACGGTCCGCACAGTGCCTCCCCGCCATGCCCCGCACTTTGCGTTGCGCGTTCTCCGTCAGGTGCCGGATGGGGCGAATGTCCACAGCACGCTCGACCTGGACGTGCAGCAACGGGTGGAAACACTTCTCAGCAACCATCTGCGTCCCTGGAAACAGCTGGGCGTGCAGAACGGTGCGGTTGTGGTCATTGAAAACGCCACGGGTGCCGTCCGGGCATACGCCGGTTCGGAGGAATTCGAGGACCATGCCGCCCACGGACAGGTTGATGCAGTGATGGCGTTCCGTTCTCCCGGCTCAACCCTGAAGCCGTTCCTCTATGCGCTGCAGATCGAGAGAGGTGAACTGACGCCGCGCACCGTCGTGCTCGACACACCCTACGACGCGGAAGGATTCTATGCAGAGAACTACGATGGCGGATACGACGGCGTGGTCTATGCCGACGAGGCGCTGCAACGCTCGCTGAACGTGCCGATGGTGAGGATGCTGAAGCAGGCAGGACTCCCTGACTTTCTCCAGTTGCTGGACCGGCAGGGATTCGCCTCCTTGCAGGCGCAGCGCGACCGGCTTGGCCTGAGCATGATCCTCGGCGGTTGCGGCGTCCGGTTGGATGAGCTCGCAAATGCATATGCTGCATTCCCCAGGGGCGGACTCTGGATGCCTCTGACATTTCTGGAGAAGAAGTGCAGGGATACCGCGGAGACGCGCAGGGCCTTTTCGCAGGCCACCGCATATCTTGTCACCCATATGCTGTCCGGAATAGAACGGCCCGATCTGCCCAACAACATTGACTATGCGCTCCATCTCCCGCAGGTGGCGTACAAAACCGGAACAAGCTACGGCAGGCGTGATGCATGGTGCGTCGGATATTCTGCGGAGTACACGGTGGGTGTCTGGATCGGCAACGTGACAAACAGGGGAAACCCCGAGCTGGTGGGAAGCCGTTCCGCAGCGCCGCTCCTTCTGGACATCTTCACATCCATCTCCACGCCTTCGCACACTGCGATCCTTCCGCTGCCCCCCGGGATACGGACGAGAAAGGTCTGTGCCCGCAGCGGTCGTCCGCCCGGACCGTTCTGCGAGCGCCTGATTGATGATCTGTATGCCGACCACCAGTCCAGGACAACCTCCTGCGACATCTGTACCGAATATCTGGTCTCACCGGACGGCCGAACGACGTACTGCGCGACCTGTCTGGGAGATCACCCGTATCACACGAAGGTCTTCGCGCAGTATCCGGCAGAGTTGCTGCATTTCTGGAAGACGCGGGGCGTGAACCAGGCAATTGCTCCTCCGCACAATCCTGCCTGCCCGCGTGTGTTCGCCGGTGAGGGGCCGGCCATCCTCAGTCCGACGGACGGGATGACGTACTACCTGGTTTCCCGCGACCAGCAGTTCCTTCTCCAGGCAGGATCGAGTGTTGATGTCCGTGTGCATCGCTGGTATGTCGATGATCGGTACATGGGCACAAAACAGCCGGGTGAAAGGCTTTTTCTCGCGCTTGCACAGGGCAGACACGCGATCTCCTGCCTCGATGACAGGGGAAGGCTGTCGACCGTGAACATTGAAATACGAAATGCTCTGTAATGCCGTTGTGCATCATGCTGTGGTAGTTTCGGAAATGCGTTGTAGCCTGACGGAAGATATCCGGTACCATTGTGGACGAAGCTCCTCCAATGCGCCGAGAGAACATCCTGGCAGGTTTTCAGAGAACCTCATGAACACCTCATACACTAATGGCAATCGGGAGAACCAATGAACCGGTACATCCACTTTGCGTACCTGATGCTTCTGGCACTCGTCGTATTCAGTTGCGGCGGACCGGACAGTGCGGTGCTTCGTGTCACGACGGACCTCCCCTCCGGCATTATCGGGAGGGACGCCGTCATTCCCGTTGCGTTCTCCCGCGGGGTCGTGCCGCAGGATTCGGTGAACCAGTGGACTTCTACTCCCTACATCACATTCACTCCGGAGATTCCGGGAAAGTTTGTCTGGGAGGATACGACGCACCTGGTGTTCAGTCCGGACGGCCAACTGCCCGGTGACGCACGGTTCACAGCACGGCTGAACACAGCCCTCCTCACACAGCTTGCCGGCGCAAAGGAATTTGACGGCCCGAAGGAGTTTTCTTTTGCCACGGAAAGCTTCGCATTGAAGACGGCAGAGTTCTTCTACGATCGGATCGGCGAGCGGCGGGAGATAGGTATTCGCGCAAATCTGGAATTCACGTATGCTGTCGATGCGCAGGACATTCCCGGGAAGATCAAGGTGACCGTTGACAACGCGCCGTTGTCCATCAGCAGCGTCGCCACAACGGGTCAGAGCAAGGTGATCGCCCTGGAGATCGGGACCGTGACGCAGCTCGACCGCGAGCGCGTGATCGCCGTGACATTTGCCGACGATCTGACCTCGCCGGAAACGCAGACGCGCATCCGCGCAGCCGAACCATTTGCGTACAAGATGCCTCCTCTCGGAGAACTGAAGATCCTGGGGCATGAATGCGGATCAGATGGAACGAACGGCTGGATCAAGATCCGGACATCGCAGGAAGTGGATGCCGAAGTTGCGCGGAGCGCCGTCTCTCTGGAACCGTCACGCAAGTATACGATCAGGAACGACGGCGACGGCTTCACACTCCTCGGGGCATTCGAACCCGGCGCCGCATTCCGGCTGAAAGTCAAAAGTGGTATGGTGAGCGTCCTCGGGGGGAAGACACAGAACCCCTACGAAGCGGATCTGCTGATGGGGAACATCGCACCGTCATTCGGGTTCGCCTCGGCAGGCGGGATGTACATGATGCTCGGCGGGAACAAGACCATCGAACTGAAGACCGTGAATCTGCCCCGGCTGGCCGTCCGCGTGAGCCAGATCTTCCAGAACAACTTGGTGTTCTTCCTGGATGGTGGAAGGTTTTATGATTACTCGTACTACGGAGACTACGGTGATGAAGAAGAAGGCGGGCAGTCGTGGGTCAGGAAGTACCGGTATCATGTGGGCAACTATGGGAGGCAGCTTTCCTATGATACGCTCGCAATCGCGAGCCCCCCAAACCGTGAAGTGATCACGCAACTCAGCCTTGCACCATATCTGAACACAGGGTACAAGGGGTTCTATCTCGTCGAGATCGCGGATCCGGAAGAAGCCTGGCGATCCACAGCGAAGCTTATTTCCATTTCCGATATCGGACTGATTGTCAAAGCCGCCCGGGATGAAGTGACCGTGTTCGCCACCAATCTGCAGACCACGGGGCCGATGGCAGATGTTACGGTCACGCTAGTCTCGACAAACAACCAGGTGATCGCGACAGGAAAAACCGACGGAACGGGCGTCATGCGCTTCAGCGGGCTGGCTGATCGAATGCAGGATTTTCCGCTGAAGCTGGTCACCGCCGAAGCAGAGACCGACTTCAACTTCATCAATCTGGATGACTATCGCGTCGAAACATCGCGGTATGATGTGGCGGGGAGGCGCGATGTGGGAGGACCGTACGATGCACTCCTGTACGGCGACCGGACGATCTACCGTCCGGGAGAACGCATGGTGGTGTCCGGTGTGGTCCGGAATCTCACGCAGCCGGTCCCCGCAGCCCTTCCGGTGCGGCTAAAGCTGTTCAGCCCGCGCGGCTCGCTGCTGCAGGAGACCCAGCATCTCCTGAATGCCGAAGGGTCGTTCGAGACCTCTGTGACCACCACCACCTCTTCCACAACCGGGGAATACCGGTACGAGCTCTACACCGGAAGCAACGTGTTTCTGACCTCGTACAAAGTCAGTGTGGAAGATTTCGTGCCGGACCGCCTGCGCGTCAATCTTGCGCCATCGGCTGAGACAGCCAAACCCGGCGAAACTATCCGGTACACGATGCAGGCCCTGAACTTCTTCGGACCTCCGGCAGCTGGCAGGAGCTGGGAGTTCGAGGGAGTCCTGACCGTCGTTCCCTACAGCTCAAAGCGCTATCCCGATTTCCGTTTCTGGGATGATGCGGCGCGGGATGCCGTGGGCGATCCGTTCGTCGCGACAGGGCGTACTGATGAAGAAGGGCGGGCCGTGGTGGAGTATACCATTCCCGCGGGTGCGACGACGACCGGGATTCTGCGGGCAAGGGGCCGGATCGGCGTGTTTGATGAATCCGGCCGTCCGGTCTACCAGATCGCGCAGACGCTTGTGTATCCGAAACCCTACCTGATCGGCCTCCGCAACCTCGGGGCCTACTACGCGGCGCCGAACACACCGCAGAAGATCCAGATCGTTGCCGTCGATGGTGCGGACCGGCCGTTGAAGGGATTCACCGCACGCATCGATCTCGTCCGCTACGAATGGCATTCGATTCTCCGGCAGCATCCGCAGACGAAGACCCTCCGCTATGTCTCGGAACGCAGGGAACTTTCCGTCCGCTCGGACCGGATCACGCTCGGGGAAGGCCCGTATGACTACACCTACAGCGTTCCGCGGTCCGGCGAATATGCGCTCCGCGTCAGCAAGGACGGCGAGTCCGGGTACAATCAGGTGCTCTTCTATTCGTACAGCTGGGGCACATCGGATGTGACTTCGTTTGAAGTCGATCCTGAGGCGCGGGTGGACATTGTGCTGGACAAGAAGGTGTACGCTCCCGGAGACAAGGCGCGCATTCTTTTCCAGACTCCGTTCAGCGGAAAAATGCTGGTCACAGTCGAAAGGAACCGTCTCTTCAGCCATCAGTATCTTGATGTAGTGAACAATGCTGCTTCCATGGAACTGGAGATTGAGAACCAGTATCTCCCCACAGTGTATGTCTCAGCCGTTCTGTTCCGCAAGATCACCGATCTGTCAATCCCCCTACTTGCCGGGCACGGCTTTGCACCGTTGATGGTGGAACGGAAGTCGAACAAACTCGATGTCCAGATTCGTGCTCCTGAAAAGATCCGGCCGAGGACGAAACAGACCGTGACGGTTGCCGTGCCGGGAGAATCGGGCGTCATGCTGACGCTCGCGGCCGTGGACGAGGGAATCTGTCAGGTGAAGAACTACAAGACCCCTGATCCATATGCGTACTTTTATGCCCGCAAGGCTCTGGAGACGGAGACATTTGATTTCTTCAAGCATCTGCTGCCGGAGTTGGAAAAGAGCGGGACAAAGAGCAGCACGGGCGGCGGTGAGGCGGAGATGGGGAAGCGGACAAACCCTCTCGGTGTGCAACGCTTCAAGCCCCTTGCACTCTGGTCCGGCATTGTGCGCACGAACGGGAGCGGAGAGGTCACCGTTCCCCTGGACATCCCGGAGTTCAGCGGTGAACTGCGTCTGATGGCGTTTGCATACAAAGGAGACCGGTTCGGTTCGGCGGAACGCGCGATGAAGATCGCGGATCCGGTCGTCATCACACCGGCCCTTCCACGGTTCGCCAGTCCGGGGGATCAGTTCGTCATGCCCCTCACGGCGTTCAATACCACCACAACGCCGACAACGCTTCTCTTCGATGTAACGACCGGCGGGAGCCTCACTGCGGCGCAGAAAAATCCTGAACTCGAAGTGGGAGCCAATGAAGAACGCTTTGTCCCGGTGCAGCTGACGGCTGGCTCGGAGATTGGCAAGGCGACAGTGAAGATCAAGACGAAGGCGTTTGGCGAGATCGTGGAATCCACGACCGATATACCTGTCCGCCCCATCGCGCCATTCGGGGCGGATGTACAGGCGGGATATGTCGAAGGCGGGGGATCGGTGACGCACGAGGTGCCTGACGTCTACCTCCGGTCGGGCCGGCGTGCGTATGTGGCCCTCAGCCCGTTCCCTGTTTCCTCATTCGCGCGCGAACTGAAGCACCTCCTCGGATATCCGCACGGATGTCTCGAGCAAACGGTGTCCAAGGCCTTCCCGCAGATCTATCTGCGCGACATTGCATCAGTTCTTGCCCCGACAGCACTCGCCGGTGGCAGTCCGACATATTACGTCAACGAAGCCATTACGAAGGCCGCTGGCATGCAGCTGCACGACGGCTCGTTTGCATACTGGCCGGGAGGGACGGAGAGCAACGATTGGACGACGGTGTACGCGACGCATTTCCTGTTTGAGGCACGGAAAGCCGGCTATGCGGTGATGGATGGCACACTGAATGCGGCCTTCGGGGCGCTGGCGCGGATTGCCAGAGACAAGAAGACAGAGGACTATACATACACGGAGGCGAACCGGACCGTTGTGCGGCGGAGTGCCGCAAAGAGCTCGCTCTATGCGCTGTATGTGCTCGCCCTTGCCAGGAAGCCGGAGCAGTCCGTGATGAGTTTCTACCGGAACGAACGGAGCCTCCTGACTACAGACACACGCTATCTGCTGGCCGGAGCGTATGCCCTGAGCGGCGACCGGCGTGCCTATGCGGATATCCTCCCGTCGCAGTTTGCCGTGGACGAACCCTCGAGAAGCAATGGCGGCTCGTTTGACTCACCGGTCCGCTCCGCTGCAGTCATGCTGAATGTGCTTCTGGAATCCGACCTGAACAGTCCGCATGTGCCGCGCCTGATGGAGTATCTCTCGAAGGCATACCGGAGGGATGTCTGGTACAGTACGCAGGACAACGCCTTCACACTGCTTGCCTTCGGCAAGGCTGCACGCATGGCTGCGGCGACATCTGTCACCGGGAAGATCACTGTCGGTGCGCAAAGCCTTCCGTACAGCGGCGGCACACAGCGCATCGACCTCGAGCCGTACGGCAAAAAAGTCACGATTGCGCTTCAGGGCACGGGCCGCGTCTACTATACGCTCGTCGTTGAGGGGATCCGGACTGACGGAAAAGTGGAAATGAAAGACCGGAATCTTCAGGTGCGCAGGGAAGTCCTGACACGCGGAGGTTCACCTGCGAATCTTTCAGGGTTGCGGCAGAACGATCTGCTCGTGGTGAAGCTGACACTGACGTCATCGGTGGACCGTCTGGACTATGTCGCAGTGAGCGATCTTTTGCCGGCAGGGTTTGAGATCGAGAACCCGCGGCTGACCGAAGCGACAGCGTACCCCTTTATCCAGAATGCGTCCACTCCCGAGTATATGGATATCCGGGATGACCGGATCAATCTCTACACGTCGTTCCGGGGAGGGAAACGGCAGCATCTGTTCTACTATGCCGTCCGGGCTGTCACAGCGGGCGAGTTCGTGTACCCTCCGGTCCAGGCGGAAGCGATGTACGATGCACAGTACTCTTCGACTTCCGGGCTCGGGAAAGTGCAAATCGCCCGGTAGGGCCGGAATGCGCGTTAAAAAGGAGGAATGGAGCCGGGGAATTCACATCAATGGCCTGACGGTGGGAGGCAGAGGCAGCGTGTGCTTCTGCCCCCCCGGAGGTCGCCATGTGTGTACGTGGCAACAAGTTGGCTCCGCGTCCGTACACTACCATAGACGTGTTTCTCATCCCATTTCGACTATCCACTCCGAAAGGCGCATCTATGGACTCTACTACAGCATCTACTCCTTCCACACCATCAACACCGGAATCATCGTCGACACTGTTCCGAAACCGGGACCGGGGGAGCGTCATCGGTGGACTGGTACTGATCGTGCTTGGCGCTCTGTTCCTTCTGGACAACTTCTTTGATATTCGGTTTGGAGATCTCTGGCCACTGATTCTCGTAGCGGTTGGCGTGGGGCTGCTCTGGCGTTCACGCAACACCGAGAAACAGTGAGGAGGACAGACATGAAATCCGGTCGATTATTCTGGGGCGTGTTCTTTGTTGCCCTCGGGCTACTGATTGTTGGTGAGAAGACGTCGATTCTGACGCCGCAATGGGGCGTGGCGCTCGGCCTGTGGCCGGTTGTGTTGCTCTTCTGGGGCATCGCGTTACTTGTAGGCGGGAAAGCGCTGCGGCTCATTGCTGCCGGAGTCGCAGGATTGGTGCTGGCGTATCTGGTTGTGGCGCTCTTCAATTTCTCGCTGTTCGATGGTGATTGGTCACGCGGGCCCGAGCCCGAAACGGTGATTCTCACGGAGCCGGCGGATACGTCTGTGCACAGGGCCTCCTTCACCCTGGATTCAGGAGCGGGCGTGTTCAGCATTGAGGACACCACTGCGGACCTTCTGACGGTTCAGACGTTTACAAATCTCGGCACCTATGCACTCGAACGCTCTGAGAATCTCTCGGGGCGTGCGTTCACTGCATCGTTTGAAGGAAAGAGGAAGAAAGGCTGGCGGCTGGGAAGGTTCACGAATCGCGTGACGACGCGCTTGAATCCTGCTCCGGTCTGGGACCTGGAGCTGAACATCGGTGCGTCCAAACTGAATTGCGATCTGAGCTCGTTTGCCGTCGAGCGGCTCGAAGTGAATGCTGGTGCATCGAGCATGCGGATTACGCTGGGCAGCCGTTCTCCGGAAACCACCGCGCGCATTTCTGCGGGGGCCTCGTCCATCAAGATCTATGTGCCCGAGTCCGCCGCTTGTGAGCTTCATGCGGAGACGGCGCTGTCG